>CALDZH010000080.1 GCA_937944275.1 uncultured Woeseiaceae bacterium | reverse complement strand
TTGTATTCATTCGGCGTTGCGGAGAAGTACTTTTCGCCGGTATTGGGGTATCGACCTTCACCAAAGGTGAACCTGCCTCGTGCTTTTGCACCCTCCCAAACCATGGCCGATGCTTGCTTTGAAAAAAGCGTGTAGCTACCGTCTTTCATTACGACGAGCTTCTCCACATACGGACCTGAGACATACGTCGGGCTGTCATCAATCAGACACCAGCTACCCACAAGAAAGCGGCCGAGATCGGACGCCGAACTGACGGAGCTAAGCCGTTTTGATTGACCGGAGTACTTTTCGAATTTCGCCCGGTATAGATCGTTGTTCGGATCCAACGCCAATAATCGAAGATAACCAGCCGCGTTGGCGGATTTGTTCGATGCGGGAATACCCCTGACCACCCTCAATATTGCCGACTCGTCCGAGCCAGAGTACCTCTCAAACTTCGCCCAATAATAATTACTGTTTGGGTTTAGAGCCAGTAATCGCGCATAACCTGACGCGTTAGCGGATTTATCTGATGCCGGAATACTTTTGACCGTCTTCAGTAACGCGGCCTCGTCACTGTATCCGGAAAAGTCTTCCGCGAGGGCGATGCCGGCGTAAATGACGCAAATAGACGCGATCGAAAACTTCGCTATTTGATGCCTCAACATATCGGGTACTTCCATTGAGAGAATTGGCCCCTTTTTTTCATAATCAGCCGTAGCAATCACTGATCCAGGTCACAATTCTCCAACGAAAGTGCTTTTTCAGGCCAGAATCTGCAGGATGTGTCACGATTATTAGGTCTTTGATAATCTGCCCGAATCTGACGTCCAGTACCTGCGAGATCCGCCATAAGTGATTGAATCTTAGTACGATAAGACTACTTCCCACTTTATCGGCCGATTTCGCCGTAAGGATTGCCGATTTAGTAAATCAGCTCAAACCGAAACCCGAGAACCAAGGCGTCGTCGAGTTCAGTTGAAAATGAAGGGTTTTGCACATACTGGATGTCCGGCTGCAGGAAAAAGTGCTGGTTGATTTGTGCGCGATACGTTACTTCCCATGCGGTCTCGCGCGGTTCAGTGCTATCTCCTGCCTGCTTGAGGCTATCCCGGTAAGGGGCGCCCGCCATAGCGGACGCAACCGCCATTCCGAATTGATCCCCAGGCCGTGCCGCAATGAGCCCGTCTATCACAAAGCCAATGCCGGTATAGTCTTTTACCTTGTTCAGCTGTTCCTCGGCCTGGCCGTAGCGCAGAAACCACGCGGCTGAGCGTGAACCAATGCGGAAACGTTGTTCGCCACCGACATACCAGCCATCATTGCCGGCACTGAAACCAGCATCAGACAGTCGCTCAAATTCACCAGAATATCGCCAGTAACCGGTCCACAGGCGCGCCGACTTCGTTATCGGCACATCAAACTCCGTGATCGTCAGATAGCCATCCGCACTGTTGAGATCAATCGCATTACTGGCCCCATCGTCCGGATCTCCGGGCACAGCGTCCAGCACCGCCACGCGAACGGTTAACGATTCGACTTGCACCTCGCCACGTAATGCCAGAGAAGAGACTGGAAAGATGCTTGGCCCGTTCTCTCCTGTCTGGCCCAAGTCGGCACCGATGCCATGCGAGCTGTGCAAAAAAATTGAACCGACCTCATTAACATCGAACTCGCTGTTGAGATCATATAGCCCGGTTCTGAAGGACCACGTGTCACCGCCTAGCTCATACCATGCCTCAAATATGCGCCAGGCTTCTTCAGCTTCAATATTGCTGACGATCTGCAGGTCGCCAACCAGTTCATCGGAAAACGTCCCGCCGTTGTTGTATAGACCGTGAACAAAAAGCTTGCCTGAGCCGATTCCCCAAGCTTGAGCAACATCGACCTCAAGGTTCAGATCCAGGTTATCAAGGTAGCGAGTACCTGTCTCAATACCACCCGAACTGTTTGTCAGAACATCGCCAGAATACACAACCTCAAATTCATAACTGTTGGCCAAGCTCGCAGAGAATACGAACATCAGACCCAATATCGAGGACGCGACCTTCCCCGCATGAGCCCATCTACTACCGGCTATCCCGTCTGGCAACATATTGCCAATAAGTGTAAATGCGAATCATTATCATTTAGAATAAGTAATTGCCGAACACACACGCCAACCGGCATGGCCTTAAATTCCCGATATCCGTTAACAGTAACCAATCAGGAGACCAGACATGCCCACTTCCCTCGTCACCGGTTGCAACCGAGGAATCGGCCTGCAGCTCGTCACGCAGCTTCAGGCTCGCGGCGATAACGTCATTGGCTTGTGTCGAACATCGACCCCGGAGCTCAACGCACTCGGCATACGCGTCATTGACGGCATTAACGTGTCCGATAGCCCTTCGGTACAGGCCCTCAAAGCCGCGATCGGCGACGAGCCACTCGATATACTGATCAACAATGCCGGCATCCTCCTCCGGGATAAGTTCGGAGAAATAGATTACGACACGATGCTGCAGCAGTACGAGGTCAATACCCTCGGCCCGTTACGGGTCACGGAGGCCCTGGCGGAAAACCTCCGAAAGGGGTCGAAAGTCGCTATTGTGACCAGCCGCGTCGGCTCTATCGATGACAACGGATCCGGTGGCAACTGGGGTTACCGGGCGTCAAAAACCGCTGTAAACATGATCGGAATAAACCTGATGCACGAATTGAAACCGCGTGGCATCGCCGTTGCGCTCCTGCACCCTGGGCTCGTTGCGACTGACATGACCGGCCAGCACGGTATTTCTGCCGCCGACTCCGCACGAGGACTGATTGAGCGACTCAACGAACTCAATCTCGACAATACTGGCGGTTTCTGGCACGCAGAGGGATACACATTACCGTGGTGATGACTTGAAATTGGAACCTAAATCACCAGATCGGGGTCTGATTCTTGTTAGACTCACGTCAAATTCAACCATCCTGGAGTTGCTCGTATGCAAGACAACCTGAACACAATGGCGCCGGTTGCGGCCCTTTCGACTGAAGATCGGTCGGCATTCATCTGGAAGTGCTACGCGCACGTCGTTGGCGCGTTACTCGCCGTACTCGCGATCGAGACCTATTTGTTCTCGTCCGGCGTTGCGTGGCAAATCGCAGAACCGATGCTGAATAGCCCAATGTTGGTCCTTGCTGCATTTATCGGCCTGAGTTGGGGTGCAAGCCATTTTGCCCACACGTTGAAGTCGACGACATCCCAATACGTCGCCTTTGCGGTATTGGTTGTCGCGTGGTCCCTGATGTTCGTGCCTATGCTCGCGATGGCGCTGATTATGGATCAGAGCGGAAGCATGATTGAAAGCGCCGCGGTCGTAACGTTATTTGGATGTGCCGCTTTAGTCGCTACCGTCATGATCACGCGTAAGGACTTCTCCTTTCTGCGAAGCGTGCTCGTCTGGGGCTTTTTTATTGCGATGGGCCTGATCGCCACGTCGCTCATCTTCGGCTGGAACCTCGGCACTTGGTTCTCGGTGGGCATGATCGGATTCGCCGGTGTTGCCGTGCTGTATGACACATCCAACATCATGCACCACTACCCGCAGGACAAGTATGTCGCCGCATCGATGGCCTTGTTCTCATCGATTGCCATGATGTTCTGGTACATCCTCCGGCTGTTCATGAGTCGCGACTAGAAACTCGATTACTTCACTAATAATAAAGGGCCCGCAAGGGCCCTTTTTTGTGCACAACACCTCCATGACTGATGAAACTACCTATGCCGTAGCGCGCTGATTCGGACTCGTATTCCGGTAGAATTTGCGCGTGGACAGAATTGATCTATTGGACGCGGGATTCCTGCATCTCGAGACCCGCGAAGCGCCGATGCATGTGGCCGGCCTGAATTTGTTCGAGTTCCCCAAGGGCGCCAATCAACGGAAATTCATGGCGCGGCTTGGTGAGACCTATCGTTCGAGCACAGAGCTGCGTAAGCCATTTGCTCATCGGGTGGCCCAAGGAATGCTGGGACGCTTCGGGCCTCTCTACTGGGAGGAGGACCCGGATCTCGATCTCGACTATCACGTTCAGCATGCGGCATTGCCCAAACCGGGGAGATATCGCGAGTTATTTGCGCTGGTGTCACGGCTTCACTCCACATTGCTCGATAGAAGCCGCCCGCTCTGGGAAGCCCACCTGATCGAGGGTCTGCAGAATCGTCAGTTCGCCGTTTACTCCAAGCTCCATCATGCAACCATCGACGGCGTCGCAGGTGTTCGAATTACCGAGGGAGGTTGCTCACCCGACCCTGACGCCGAAATCAATGTATCGCCGCTGTCGATCGAGGCGCACGAGCGGTATAAAGCGAAACACGGAAAGACCCGAAATGCCGATCTAGCACCGAGCGAGTTTGAGCTCAAGGCAATGGCCGAGTTCTTCAAAGCGCAGTTTGATACATCGGCGCATTTCCTGGGCGTGATCAAAAGTTACGCGGCGACATGGCTGGGCCTCGGCGACGGCCTCGCCGTGCCCTGGCGGCATGTCCCGCATACGATCATAAACACCCAGGTTTCGAGTGCACGACGATTCGTGGCGCAGTCCTGGAGTATCGATCGAGTTCGCGCCGTCAGCGCTGCGGCCGACGTGACAATTAACGATGTCGTTCTGGCAATGTGCTCAGGGGCGTTGCGACGCTACCTGGACGAGCTGGACGAACTCCCCGAGCACTCACTACGAGCATTGGTGCCCGTTTCGGTCCGTGAGAAAGGCGACTTCGACTCGCCTCTTGCAATCAGCTATATCATCGCCGACCTCGGTACGCGCCACGCAGATCCGACCGACCGGCTCGAAGCAATCGTTGAATCGACACGAGCCGGCAAGGAAATGCTCGGCGAACTTACTTCTCGGGAAGCCAGCCTTTATGCAACCCTTATGCAGACACCGTTATTTGTTGCCAGCATGATGGGAGTCGCGGACTGGTTCCCTCCGGTCAGCACCGTTATCTCGAATGTTCCAGGTCCAAGAGAGCAGCTTTACTGGAATGGCGCGCCCTTGATTGGTTCTTATCCTGTTTCTGCAGTCTTCCATGGCTTTGCACTGAATATCACATTCGTCAGCTACCACGGCAATCTGGACTTCGGCATCATCGCATGCCGACAAACAGTGCCGCGCGTTCAGCGCCTCATCGACTACCTTGAGCAGTCGCTAACGGAACTCGAAGAAATAGTGTAGGCCGCGACAACGTTTATCGGAGAATCTGATGTCAAAATCCGACCGAATCCCCCGTGATGGGGACAACGATTACACCCGCGAGATGGCCTCGCAAAGGGCCGCGTTCGCAAAGGAAATGACGGGCGCCAAGCTGGACACGGTATCGAGCTATACAATTGATCCGGCGGTAACACACGGCAATATCGAGAACTTCATTGGCACCGCTCAGGTGCCGTTAGGTATTGCCGGGCCGTTGACAATGGTCGGCGAACATGCGGAAGGCGATTTCTACATCCCGATGGCAACCACTGAGGGAACCTTGCTTGCAAGTTACAGCCGGGGCATGCGTGTCATCAGCGAATGTGGGGGCGTCAGGGCTACGGTCGTCAAACACTCGATGCAAAGGGCGCCCGTATTTCTGTTTGATAATGCGATCGAGGCGCGCGATTTCGGCAAATGGCTGGACGAGAACATTGATTCGATACGCGGTGTCGTGAAGACCTCCTCGAAGACAGCCAGGTTGATTGAGGTCGAGCAGTACATCGTCGCTAATATGATGTACACGCGTTTCTGCTACACGACCGGCGACGCCGCGGGCCAGAACATGACTGGCAGAGCCACGCTTTTTGCGTGCGAGTGGATACGCGCAAACCATCCGCTGAAGCCACGGTATCTTCTGTCCGGCAACATGGAAACGGACAAGAAGCACTCGATGATGAACATGATCCAGACGCGCGGCAAACGCGTCATCGCGGAATTCGTTCTGAAGAAAGACGTGGCGAAGGAGCTACTTCGTGTGGATACGGAGAAGCTGTATCGTTTCCGGCAAATCGCCAGCGTCGGCACGATGCAGGCCGGCGGCGCCTACAGCGGCCCCCATTCCGCGAACGGCATTACTGCAATGTTCATTGCCACCGGGCAGGACGTCGCTAATGTAGCGGAGTCCCATGCCGGCCTGAACTATGGGGAGCTACTCGACAACGGCGATTTCTACTGGGCGGTAACCCTGCCGTCTGTAATCTGTGCTACGTACGGCGGAGGCACCGCACTGCCAACGCAGCGCGAATGCCTGGAAATGATGGATTGTTATGGCTCCGGCAAGGCAGACAAGCTGGCTGAGATCATCGCCGCCGTTGTGCTGGCCGGTGACGTATCCCTGTCATGCGCGATCCTCGCCCACGAATGGGTAAGCAGCCACGAGAAAATGGGGCGCAATCGCTAACGTCCAGTACCCCGGCGATTACAGGTCAGCCAGGCGGCCTTTGGCCCTCTCGATATCCAGCACCTGCATCGCTTCGACCGGAGTCATGGCCGCAGCCATTTCAAGAAGCTCCCGAGCCTCGTCCTCGCCATCGTCGCCGTACATCAGGATGACCCCATTGGCTCTTTCGATGTAGGGAAATGGAGAGTCCGGGCATAGCTCGATGGCCGTGTCGAAATGTTTCTCGGCAAGCCGGTTCTTCGCACCGTACTTGAGACCGGCTAACATGCCGCCGAGCTTGTCTACGATCTCGGCGTGCCACGTCGCGAGGGTGACGTGGGCCTCTGCATGATCAGGCTCCAACTCGAGACATTCCGTTACGCTTTCCTTCACTCTGGGAGCGATACCCTTCGCTAACGCTTCGAGGATACTGATGAACTGGCTGTAACGGCCGAGCGCGACCGCCAACATGAAATGCGCATTCGCGCTTTCAGGGTCGTATTCCGCAGCGCCTTCGGCAAGGTCGACGGCAAATCGGAACATTTCCAGTTTTTCGTCGTCATCGTCTTCGAGATAGTGCGTATACATCGTTGCCGCAAACGCCGCGGGAAGCAGGCATGCATCGCCAAATTTTTCCCCGGCGCGCACGGCATCACCGAACCGACCTTCGTGATAGGCCTGCCAAGCCTTGCGCGCTTCGGCGTCGTCCGGAAATGGCTCGAGATTTCCCCTGTGGAGGTCGGCCCAGCGCTTCTTGAGCGCGCCGCCGGCGAGCTTGAACTTCGGGCCCGTGTAACTCACGTACCGTTTCGACATATCCCTCTATGCTTCGATTTTCTCGAGGCCTCCCATGTAGGGCTTCAATACGTCCGGAATCCGGATGCTGCCATCCTCTTCCTGGTAGTTTTCCATGACGGCAATAAGCGCCCTGCCCGCAGCCACGCCCGACCCATTGAGCGTGTGAATCAGTTCTGGCTTCCCGGTTTCAGGATTGCGCCGGCGCGCCATCATGCGACGCGCCTGGTAATCGTTGTAATTACTGCAGGATGATATCTCGCGATACTTATCCTGACCTGGCAACCAGACTTCAAGGTCGTACGTCTTCGTCGACCCGAAACCGATGTCACCGGAACACAATATGACCTTGCGGTATGGAAGGTCGAGTTTCTGCAAAATAATTTCGGCATGACCAGTGAGTTCCTCCAGCGCCTGCATCGAAGCATCCGGCGCGACGAACTGCACGAGCTCGACTTTCTCGAACTGGTGCTGGCGAATCATGCCGCGCGTATCCTGGCCATGCGATCCCGCTTCGGAGCGAAAACATGGCGTATGCGCGACGTAGCGCACCGGCAGATCATCGGCCTCGAAAATCGTCTCACGTGCGAGGTTGGTCACAGGAACCTCTGCCGTCGGTATCAGGTAGAACGGCGTTTCGGTTTCTGTCTTGAACAGATCTTCCTCGAACTTGGGCAGCTGGCCGGTTCCGACCAGTGCCTGCGCGCGAACCAGATATGGAACGTAGGTTTCAGTGTAACCGTGCTCACTCGTATGCGTGTCGAGCATGAACTGGATCAACGCACGCTGTAATCGCGCCAGGGGTCCAGCCATGACCGCAAATCGAGCGCCTGAAATACGGCTGGCTGCATCGAAATCCAGCTGACCGAGCGCCTCTCCAAGTTCGATATGGTCACGCGCTTCGAAGCCGAGATCTTTCGGTTCGCCCCAACGAAGCACTTCGGCGTTATCATTTTCAGTGTTACCGGTCGGCACATCGTCGGCAAGCAGGTTGGGCAGACCCAGTTCGACATCGCGCATCTCATCCTGCACTTCTAGCAGCGACGCCGAACTTGCATCGAGACGATCACCCAGGTCCTTGACCGCGGCCAACAGGGGTTCGATATCTTCGCCCTGCGCCTTGGCCTTGCCGATACCCTTCGCGCTCGTGTTGCGCTCATTCTGCAAAGCTTCGGTTTCGACCTGCAGTGACTTGCGGCGTTCTTCGAGCGCAAGGTACGCATCAACGTCGAAGGTAAAGCCACGCCGGGCAAGATTGGCAGCGATATCGGCTGCGGACTGGCGAAGTAATTTGGGATCAATCATGAGTTATTTCTGCTGTTCTTTTTTGCGTGCGCGACGCTCTATGTCCTCGAGTTTTTCCTTGATACGAATCTCGAGGCCGCGAGGCTCGGGATGATAATACTTAACCGGGCTCATGTCGTCGGGAAAGTAAGTTTCGCCGAGGGCAACGGCATCGTCTTCGTCATGAGCATATCGATAGCCTTCCCCGTATCCCAGGTCTTTCATCAGTCCTGTCGGCGCGTTGCGTAAATGCATCGGCACCTCGAGTGATCCCTTGTCTTTGGCATCGGACATCGCTGCCTTGAAGGCTGTGTAGACGGCGTTGCTCTTGGGCGCACACGCGAGGTAGGCAACGGCATGCCCAATTGCCAGCTCTCCCTCGGGACTGCCAAGGCGTTCGTATACCTCCCAGGCATCAAGAGCCAGCTGCAGACTGCGCGGGTCCGCATTGCCGATGTCTTCCGAGGCAACCCGTATCAGCCGGCGAGCGACGTACAGGGGGTCGCAGCCACCGTCGAGCATCCGGGCGAGCCAATAGAGTGCTGCGTCCGGATCGGTTCCGCGAATCGCCTTGTGCAAAGCGGAAATCTGGTCGTAAAAATACTCGCCCTGTTTGTCGAATCGCCGGCGGCTACCTGATGCGACCTCGGCAACTATGGCGTCACTGATAACACCATCGCTCGCAAGGTCTGCTGCCAGTTCAAGCAGATTGAGCGACCGCCTGGCATCGCCGTCAGCCGCCGCCGCAATGGTCGCTAATGACTCGTCACTGATTGAGTATGCGCCGGCCAGGCCCCTGTCATCGTCCGCAAGCGCCCGCCGCAACACCGCCAGCAGGTCATCCTCGGTGAGAGACTTGAGAACGTAAACACGAGCCCGGGACAATAGCGCATTATTCAATTCGAACGACGGGTTTTCAGTGGTTGCTCCGATAAACGTCAACGTGCCGTCCTCGACATACGGGAGGAACGCATCTTGCTGGGATTTATTAAATCGATGTACCTCGTCCAGGAACAACACGGTATTGCGGTTACTCATCGAACGATGTTGTTCCGCTACCGCCACGGCATTACGGATATCCTTGACGCCAGCCATAACCGCGGACAATGCGATGAAATGCGATTCAGTGGTCGCCGCGATCATCCTCGCAAGCGTCGTCTTGCCAGTGCCGGGCGGCCCCCAAAAGATCATTGAGTGCGCCCGGCCCTGCTCGATGGCGCGCAACAGCGGCTTGCCTTCTTCGAGCAAGTGGCGTTGCCCGGAGAACTCGCCTAGCGAGGCTGGCCGCATGCGGTCGGCTAGCGGACGATCGTTAGCGATGTCCGTGTCGTTAGCGAATAGATCGGTCAATTCCGGTTTCGTCTCGAGTACCAGTCTTCGACACGCAGGCCCCAACCACCGAGGCCTGCCGCTGCAACTATCAAGCCAACAATTATACCGGCTGTGTTCGCGGCGATGTCGGTCCACTCTGCCGTTCGATAGCTCAGCTGCAGCTGCAGAAACTCGACCAGGAAGCCAAACAACATTAAACCCAGTCCCGTCAGCCACCAGACGCGACGTTCGTACACGCCTGCAAACCAGAGCGTAAGCGCCACGAATGTCAGGCCATGCAGCCACTTATCCGCATTCTCAAACCAGACAAGTGCCGAGGCTTTACTGCCGAAGAACCAAAACGCTGGCGAAAGCGTCGCGAGTAATACGAGCATCAGGATCACGACACTCAATGCTCGCCACAGGCCTGTATACCTGAGTGGCAGCATCAGCGAGTGGGTTCTTCGGCCAGGACAGGCGTACCGACAAGATCAACGTCGTCCGGGACCCGAAAATCGAAGCGCTCACTGTCGATAGGTTCGTTGGTCGTAACGTCGTAGAGCGCAACCAGTGTCGTCTGTTCAAGGTTGTCGAAGAACACCATGCGAGTCAGGTGACCATTCATGAAGCCGAGTTCCATACGCTCGAACCCGCTCTTCGAATCGATCGGAATCATGCGCACCCAGGTTGTACCCTTCTCAACCATCGAACCGTCGAAAGAGAACTGCGACAACGCATCTTCGCCCCCGCCCAAAAGCAGTGCCGGCGTGTTAGCCAATGCCTTCGCCTGAGCCTTGACCGTCACCTGTGCAAGATCGACGTCGTAACTCCAGATATTCAAGCCGTCGGCGACCAGCCATTGCTCATAAGGCTCGGAATACGACCAGCGAAAGCGACCAGGGCGTTCGATTTCCAAAGTGCCACTTGAGCGCTCTATGACAACCCCTTCGGCGTCGATCAGCGACTGCTCGAAGCGTCCCTGTAATGTAATCACATCGTTGACGAATTCATTGACGAGCCGTTCGCCAACTTCATCGACCCGCGCCTGCGCCCAGGTCGTCGGACCTACCAGGCCCAGTGCGAGGACCGCCAGCAAAGGGAGTATTTTTTTGATCACACGCTAATCCTTGAGCTCTCGTTCGTCCGTTTCATTCTTCAGCCGGCGTGGTCGGCACCAGGATTTCCCGCGTTCCGTTTGGCTGCAACGGACCTACAAGGCCGGCCGCTTCCATCGACTCGACCATGCGCGCTGCGCGGTTATAGCCGATCTTGAGGCGCCGCTGAACGCCGGATATCGACGCCTTGCGGGTATCCATGACAACCTGAACAGCCTGGTCATACAGCGGGTCCTGCTCGGCATCCGCACTATCGGCCGTCGGCTTGTCAATTCCTACCAGTCCCGGGGTTGGACCGGAAGGACCCTCGAGAATTTCATCAATATAACGGGGACTCCCGGTTTTCTTCAGGTGCCGGACAACGGAATGAACCTCGTTGTCGGCAACGAAAGCACCGTGCACGCGCACCGGCAGCGAGGTTCCCGGCGGCAGATACAACATGTCGCCGTGTCCCAGGAGATTCTCGGCCCCCTGCTGGTCGAGAATCGTGCGCGAATCGACCCTGGCCGAAACCTGGAATGCTATGCGCGTGGGCACGTTCGCCTTGATCAGGCCTGTTATGACATCGACAGACGGTCGTTGCGTCGCCAGGATCATATGGATGCCCGAGGCACGTGCTTTTTGTGCAAGCCTCGCAATCAGCTCCTCAACCTTCTTGCCCACGATCATCATCATGTCGGCAAGTTCGTCGATAACGACGACGATGTAAGGCAACGGCGTCAGCGTCGGATGCTCGATCGGTTTTTCTTCGTCAAACAGTTCGGGTGGCCTGAACGTTGGATCCTTGATCGGATCGCCGGCGTCTATCGCCTCCTTCACCTTGCGGTTGTAACCACCAATGTTGCGTACGCCGAGCCCCGACATGAGCCTGTAGCGACGGTCCATCTCCGCAACACACCAGCGCAATGAATTCGACGCCTCCTTCATGTCTGTGACGACCGGTGCGAGCAGATGCGGTATTCCCTCGTATACAGAAAGCTCCAGCATTTTCGGGTCGATCATGATCAGGCGCACCTGCTCAGGCTGCGTCTTGTAGAGAATGCTGAGAACCATCGCGTTGATGCCAACAGACTTGCCCGATCCCGTCGTGCCTGCAATCAGGAGATGCGGCATTCGCGCAAGATCTGCAACGACAGAATTGCCGCCAATGTCTTTGCCGAGCGCAAGCGTTAATGGAGAAGACATGTCATCGTACGCACGAGACTTCAGGATTTCGCCCAAGGTCACAAGCTGGCGATTCTCGTTCGGAATTTCGAGTCCCACGAATGACTTGCCAGGTATAACCTCCACGATACGCACGCTGACGACCGACAGTGACCGCGCGAGATCTTTCGAGAGATTGGCGATCTGGCTGACTTTAACGCCCGGCGCCGGGTCAAGTTCGAAACGCGTGATAACCGGACCCGGCGAAACCGACTGAACCTCGACGTCGATGCCGAAGTCCTTCAGCTTGAGTTCGACGAGGCGCGACATCGCCTCGAGCGAGTCTTTGGAGTAGCCCTGCTTCTGCTCGGGCGGATCGTCGAGCAGTGACAACGGCGGCAATTCGCCCGCCTCGGCCGGCTCGAACAGTGGTACTTGCCGCTCCTTTTCTGCGCGGACGCTGGTTTCAAGGGTCGGCAGCACCGGCTCAATGCGCGGCTTGGCCCGCGTCGCTTTGAGTTTTTTCTCGACTTTCACGACGTCCTGGCGTGCCGCAGCCTGGCGTCGACCCTCTGCCTTATCGCGCAACTCACCAATCTTGAAAACGGTTTTCTCGTAGCCGATCAGGCACCAGTGCCCGATACGATCCATGACGGTGATCCACGAAATACCCAGGAACAGCTGTAGCGATACCACCCACAGGCAGAACAGCAACGTGCTGGCCCCCAGCAGTTTCATGATGCTTTCGAGATTCTCACCCACGATCTTGCCAACGACCCCACCTGCAGAATTCCTGAATCCGGCCGGTGAAAAATGCAGCGTTGCCAGTCCGCAACTGGTCAGAAGTGTGCAGAGAAATCCACTGAATCTGAGTGCGAAATCAAGTCGGGTCAGCTCAATCTGGGTCTTCTGTTCTCGATACAGCATCCAGCCCAGGAAGACCACCATAAGCGTGAACAGGTAGGCCGGCCGGCCAAATGCGCTGAACAGGAGATCAGCTGTGTAGGCGCCGACGCGGCCGACCTCATTGCGCACGGTCGCATCAGTCGTTGCGTGACTGAAGCCCGGATCGGCGGCGTCGTAGGTAAATAGTGCGTACCAAAGAATCAGCGCCAGCACACCGAAAAGGTACAATGCACCCTCGCGCAACGAACGATTAACATGCGATGACAGCCGCGATTCGGGCTGCCTGGCTTTTGCGGCTCTTGCCATAAAGAATCTGTTTTCCCTACACTTGCCCAGCGAAGCTCAATAACGCGCCGATCCGCATAAAGCTTGCCCGCACCACAAGCCCTTGAAACTCGTCATGGCGACCGCAGTTCGAGGCTCTGCGCGGGCAGATCATTGCAACGTCATATTACGGATAAATTATACATGAGTGATCAAAAACATTGCCGGGTTCTGATTCTTGGCTCCGGACCGGCAGGCTATGCCGCTGCAGTATATGCCGCACGCGCCAATCTCGACCCCGTCATCATTACAGGCATCGAACAGGGCGGTCAGCTGATGACTACGACAGATGTCGACAACTGGCCCGGCGATGTTGAAGGTCTGCAGGGACCAGAGCTTATGGATCGCATGCTCCGACATGCGCAGCGCTTCAACACCGAAATAGTCAACGACCATATTCACACGGCCGACGTCACGCGGCGCCCGTTCCGCCTCGATGGAGACTATGGCAGCTACACTTGCGATGCCCTGATCATCGCAACCGGAGCGACCGCGATGTACCTGGGCCTCGAGTCCGAGGAAGCTTTCAAGGGACGCGGCGTTTCGGCCTGCGCGACCTGCGACGGCTTTTTCTACCGCGGTAAACCCGTCGCCGTCATCGGAGGCGGCAACACGGCCGTCGAGGAAGCCCTGTATCTCAGCAATATTGCCTCCAAAGTAACGGTCGTTCACCGACGTGACGAGTTGCGCGCCGAGAAGATCATGCAGGATCACCTGTTCGAGAAAGAACGGGAAGGTAAGGTCGAAATCAAGTGGGACCACGTGCTCGACGAGGTCCTCGGCGATGATGGCGGCGTCACCGGCATGCGGATTCGCAGCACGAAAGACGAATCGAACACTACGGATATCGACCTCGATGGCATTTTCATTGCTATTGGTCATAAGCCGAACACGAGCCTGTTCGACGGCCAGCTCGACATGAAGAATGGCTACATCATCGTCAAATCGGGCATCGAAGGCGATGCGACGGCAACCAGCGTACCCGGCGTATACGCAGCCGGAGACGTTGCAGACCAGGTTTATCGCCAGGCGATCACGTCGGCTGGCGCCGGATGCATGGCCGCGCTGGACGCCGAGAAATTCATCGATGCGCTTGCAGCTCAGAACGAGTCCCCGGATGCCGCTGCAGATGACGCAGCCGCTTAGGCTGCTGCTGCCCTCTTGAAGGTCGCCGTTCACGACAGCATTTCGTCAATTGCGCGCGAGGACTGGGACGTCCTTGCCGGAGACGACTACCCGTTCCTCAGGCACACCTTCCTTGAATTGGCGGAACACACGGGAAGCGTGTCCCCGGATGCAGGCTGGACACCTCGGCACCTGACACTCCACAGTGGCGGCAAGCTGCGCGCCGCCATGCCTCTGTACGAAAAATCCCATTCATGGGGCGAGTTCGTATTCGATTGGGCGTGGGCGCAGGCCTATGAGCAGGCCGGGCTCGACTATTATCCCAAACTGGTCTCCGCCATACCGTTCACTCCCGCACCCAGCACCCGCATCCTGCGAGCCGATCATGGCGACCACGAAGCCGTCCAGGTGCTGCTCAGCGCCGCCATCAGGCTCGCGAGCGATACAGGCTGCTCATCTTTGCACGTACTGTTTCCAACGACTGACGAAGTTTCGCTATTTCAGGATGCCGGTTTTCTCGTTCGCAAGGACTGCCAATTTCATTGGCACAACCGCGGCTACACGAACTTCGATGATTTTCTGGCGACGTTTACCTCAGCGAAACGCAAGAAAGCGAAACGTGACCGACGACGCGTGGCCGAGAACGGTATTCGATTCAGACGTTTGCGCGGAGCCGACCTTGATAAAGGGGCCTGGTCAACCGTTTACGCCCTGATTGCGCGAACGTTCATGCTGCGCGGCTCTCTCCCTTACTTCAACCAGGCATTCTTCGAGGGCCTGAGTACGAATCTGCCTGACAACATTCTCGTTATCATGGCCGAAAAAGGCGGCACGCCGGTCGCGGCCGCTGTCTTCTACGAAAGTGATACGACGCTTTACGGACGCTATTGGGGAAGCGACGGACATTTTGACGCACTGCATTTCGAGACTTGCTACTACCAGGGAATCGACTACTGCATTGATACCGGGAAGCAATTGTTTGAACCCGGTACACAGGGCGAACACAAGATCAGCCGTGGCTTTTCACCAGTCGAAACCTGGTCAGCACATTGGCTGGCGCACCCGGAGTTCGCGGACGCAATCGAACGCTATCTCGATGAGGAAGGTCGACATGTCGACAGGTATATCGAAAACGTGGACGCCCATACGCCGTACAAATCGGGTAAGGACCAGGGATGAGCAACAACCGGGTCATCTGGCTCGCAGAGGATGATCCGCCGGACGCCTTTCCTCCCGTCGCCAACGCTCTGCGCGAACCGGACGGCTTGCTTGCGGCGGGCGGTGACCTCAGCGTCGAGCGCCTGTTTGCAGCCTACCGACACGGCGTCTTCCCGTGGTACAGCGACGGACAACCCCTGCTCTGGTGGTCTCCGGATCCGCGTTGCGTGTTTCGCAAAGGCGAATTTCACCTGAGTCGGCGCTTGCGGCGTCAGCTGCGGAAATCGACGGCCGAGATTCGCTTCAATACTTCCTTCACTGATGTCCTTCACGCCTGTGCCGGGCCGCGCCGCTACGAGCATGGCACATGGATAACAAAAGACATGATCGCGGCGTATGACAGGTTATACCGCGCTGGTTGGGCACATTCAGTCGAAATCTGGCAGGAGGACGCACTCATTGGTGGCTTGTACGGGATTATCATCGGCCGGGTCCTGTTCGGTGAATCGATGTTTAGCGACGTCCCAAATGCGTCCAAAATCGCGCTGCTGTTGCTCGACCGCATGCTGCAAACCAAAACGTTGGGGCTCATCGACTGCCAGGTGCAGTCCAGCCATTTGCTCTCATTGGGCGCCTCCGTCATTCCCCGAGCCCAATTTTCCGACTGCCTCGATGAGATGTGTGAACCGCCAAGCGCTTTTGACGGTTGGCCAGACGCCCCGATCAGGGCGTCGCAGTTGGTGCGGGACTGATTCGCTTCGGTATTGCGAATTGCAATACCGGGGCCGTTTCTGCACAATTCGCGAGCCTTACAACACTAGAGGATTAAAGGACTCTTGGCGAAAGAAGAAGCCATTCAGATGGAAGGCGTCGTAACGGAGACGCTGCCAAACACGATGTTCCGGGTTGAACTCGAAAACGGCCACGTGGTGACGGCACATATCTCCGGGAAGATGCGCAAGAATTACATTCGTATTCTCACGGGCGACAAAGTCACCGTGGAACTCACGCCGTACGACCTTTCCAAAGGCCGTATCGTCTACCGCGGGCGCTAAATAAAGAAAGGGGTCGAACCGATTTTCCACCTCAGGAGAAAAATCGGTTCGACCCCTTTACTTCGACAGCTTTACTTTTCTGGCAGGTGCGCAAGTTCTTTCAGCACCGGCTCTGCAATCAATTCCAGATCACCGTCCTTGCCGACGGTGATTTTCACGTGTCCGCCATTTTCCAGGTTACCAAATAGCAGTTCCTCGGCAAGCGGACGCTTGATGTGCTCCTGGATAATGCGTGCCATCGGTCGCGCGCCCATTTTCGGATCGTAACCGCGCTCGGAAATCCATTCTCGCGCGTCGTCATCAAGTTCCAGCGTTACGTTGTTGTTGCCGAGTTTCGCCTCGAGTTCCACAACGAGTTTATCCACTACACGCATGATCGAATCAGTATCGAGCGCTGCGAACTGGATAATGGCATCCAGGCGGTTACGAAACTCCGGCGAAAATGACTTCTTCAGAATCTCAAGGCCATCTGCCGAGTGATCCTGCTTGGTGAAGCCGATAGACGCGCGACTCATTTCCTGCGCACCGGCGTTGGTCGTCATCACCAGTATCACGTTGCGGAAGTCTGCCTTGCGGCCGTTGTTGTCTGTCAAGGTGCCATGATCCATCACCTGCAGCAGCAGGTTGAAAACCTCCGGATGCGCCTTTTCGATTTCATCGAGCAACACGACCGCATGCGGATTCTTGTTCACGGCCTCCGTCAACAGCCCGCCCTGATCGAAACCGACATAGCCCGGCGGCGCACCAATCAGGCGCGAGACCGTGTGACGTTCCATGTACTCGGACATGTCGAAGCGAATAAGCTCAACCCCCATAAGCAGCGCGAGTTGCCTCGTGACTTCCGTCTTGCCCACACCTGTGGGTCCAGCGAACAGGAATGCACCGATCGGCTTTTCTTCCTCGCGCAGGCCCGAGCGGGACATCTTGATGGCCCCGGAGAGTGCCTGAATGGCGCGATCCTGACCAAAGATTGTCAGCTTGAGGTCGCGTTCGAGCGTCCGCAGCGCATCTCGATCTGACGCCGACACGCTCTTGGCGGGAATGCGGGCCATCTTGGCGACGATGTTCTCGACCATTTCGACCGTCACCCGGTCGTCACGGTCCGCCACCGGAATCAGGCGCAGATTCGCACCGGCCTCGTCCATGACATCAATCGCCTTGTCAGGAAGGTGGCGATCATTGATGTGTCGCGCGGCGAGTTCGACTGCCGCCTCGAGCGCCGCCGGCTCGTAGTGGATGCCGTGATGCTCCTCAAACCGGGACTTGAGACCATGAAGGATAGCCACGGTTTCAGGAATGGTTGGCTCGGGCACATCCACTTTCTGGAAACGTCGTGCAAGTGCATGATCTTTCTCAAAAATACCTCGGTACTCTGAGTAGGTCGTCGACCCGATACAGCGTATTTGACCATTGGCCAGAACCGGCTTGATCAGGTTGCTCGCATCCATGGCGCCGCCTGATGCCGCACCCGCTCCGATGACCGTGTGAATCTCGTCGATGAAAAGAATTGCGCCCGGATCCTTGTGAATTTCCGCAATCACGCCCTTGAGGCGTTTCTCGAAATCACCGCGGTACTTGGTTCCCGCGATCAGCGATCCCATGTCGAGCGCGTAAATCGTGCTGTCCTGCAGCACTTCCGGAACGCGCTCCTCCGTGATCATGCGCGCCAGGCCTTCGGCCAGCGCCGTCTTTCCCACACCCGCCTCACCGACGTACAGCGGGTTGTTCTTGCGGCGGCGGCAAAGGATCTGCACGGTGCGCTCAATCTCCAGCTCACGGCCGATCAGCGGATCAATTTTGCCTTCGATGGCTCGTTGATTAAGATTGGTTGCATACTGCTCGAGCGCCGACGCCTCGGCTTCCGGCTCGGACTCCATCTGCGACTCGCCGTTTTCGGCGCCCTCGCCGGGCACTTGCGGCATCCCATGCGAAATATAGTTGACGACATCGAGGCGGGTGACGTCCTGCAGATTCAGGAAATACACGGCCTGCGATTGTTTTTCGCTGAATATCGCCACCAGAACATTGCTTCCGGACACTTCTTTCTTGCCGCTCGACTGCACGTGAAATACTGCGCGCTGCAGCACACGCTGGAACCCCAGTGTCGGCTGAACCTCTGCGTCATCTTCTTCGGCCAGCAATGGTGTCTGCTCGTCAATGCACTCGATGAGCTGGCGGCGCAATTCCGTTATGTTTACGTCACACGCCTTCAAAATCTCATGGACCCTGGGAATATCGAGGAGCGCGAGCAGCAGGTGCTCGACCGTCATATACTCATGACGAAGCTCACGGGCTCTCTGAAAAGCCTCGTTCAAACAAAATTCCAGCTCACTGCTGAGCATACAAACAAACTCCTGTCATGATTCTTCCATGGTGCAGAGTAACGGATGCTGATGCTGCCTGGCGACACCCATCACTTGCGCAACCTTCGTTTCTGCAATCTCAAAATTGAACACGCCGCAGACACCCTTGCCTTTGGTGTGAACCTCCAGCATCACCTGGGTCGCGCGCGTGCGCTCCATGCCAAATATCGACTCGAGAATATCGACAACAAACTCCATAGGAGTGAAATCATCATTAATCAACACCACGCGATACAGCGGCGGCTGCTTGATCTTCGGGCGAGCTTCCTCAACAGCCAGATCGTGGCTGCCGCGCTCTTCGTTTTCGTGTCGATGGTCACTCATGGTCGAATTGGGGATATACGGTCGATTTATGTCATGTCAATAGCTGCGGCACCACCAGGGCATATTCATGGCAGATTATATATTGACCCATGGTCAAGCCGATATATTATTGTCAAATATAGTAATTTTTCTCCTTTGTGGCTTGTCGCTGTCACGCTTCAACCCGTATCATCGGTTCGCTGCGTTAATAACGTATGTAGCTACACAGGACAGCTGTCAGGGACATGATCAGCAAAGCAAACTGGACGGATTTTTCAAGTATCGAGGGCGGCAACGCGCTGGCGACCATGAACAGGGTTTTACCACCCTGGATCAGTCTGTTGCTCGTCATCGTGATCGGCTGGCAACTCGCCAAGATCATCTGGCTGCTCGTTCCCGCACCAGTGACGGACGACGTCATCCAGTCGCCAGTGATCATTCCCGCCGCCTCGTCTGAAGCAAGTGGTAGCGCCGATGTACAAATTATCGCCGCTAACCACATGTTCGGAGAAGCCACCAGCGATGCCGCAGCCGCCACACCTGTGCCTGTCGTCGACGACAATCTGAGTGATACGCGACTGACAAACCTGGTTCTGAAGGGAACGATTGCGTCGGATATTCCCGAGTTTTCTGTTGCGGTAATTGCTGACAACAATGCCGAGCAAAATGTCTACGTGATCGGTGATTCGATCGGTTCGGGTACGACGCTGCACGCAGTTTATGCGGAGCGCGTCGTGTTGAACGAAAACGGTGCGCTGACAAATTTGCGCCTGCCGTCAGAATTTCCGGCCGGCCAGTCAAGACCCGTCCGACGCGCCACGAATGTATCGCGCCAGGCTACGCGCAGCAGCAATACGCAGAACCTGCAAAATGTGGTTACTGAGAACCTGACGAAACTCAGTGACGTTATTCGCCCAACACCGTACCTTGTAAACGGCCAGCAGGCTGGCTACCGGGTTTACCCCGGGCGCAACCGGCAGCAGTTTTCTGCCCTGGGACTCAGGCCCGGCGACTTGATAAAGGACATTGATGGCCAGTCCCTCAGCGACCCTACTCAAGCAATGCAGGTGTTCCAGTCTCTCGGCACAGCCGAGCAAGTCACTGTGACGGTTGAACGTAACGGACAGCCGCAAACGATTATCCTCAAAACCAGCCAGCTGGATCTGTCTGGCGAGCAAACCAAATGACTCAAAAACCAATAATTAGAACTTACGAAGCATGGCGCCTGATGTTCGCCGCCGTCTTGCTGTCGGTAGCAACGCTTGTCTGGGCACAGCAACCTGCAGCAACGCTCAACTGGAAAGATGCTGATATCCGCCAGGTCGTGGAAGCTGTCTCAGCTGTGACCGGCAAGAACTTCATTCTGGACCCGCGTGTGACAGGTCGCGTGACCCTGCTGTCACCGACGCCGCTGGGGCCGGACGCTTTGTACGAGGCGTTCCTGTCGATTCTCCAGGTACATGGCTATGTGGCCGTTGACAGTGGCGACCTGATCAAGATCATCCCCGACGCAACTGCCAGGCAATTTCCCAGCCGCATGGGCACCGAAGGCGCCGCAGGCCCTGATGACATGGCCACATCGGTGGTCCAACTGCGAAACGTTGGCGCCACTCAGCTAGTCCCGATTCTGCGACCATTGATTCCGCAGTATGGCCATTTGGTTGCGCATGCCGGCAGCAATATGCTCATCATCTCGGACCGTGCCGCCAACGTCTCGCGCATGGTCAGCATTATTCGCCGCATCGATCAGGCCAGCGATGAGGACATTGAGGTTGTGCCGCTATTGCACGCCTCGGCCGCCGAAATCGTGCGCATCATGACGGCGTTGACGCAGGCAGGCCGCGGTGATGGCTCGCCTGTTACGACGAGCCTGGTCGCAGACGCACGAACAAACAGCGTGCTGATTGGTGGCGACAAGAATGAGCGCTTGCGCTTGCGCACACTGATCGCACATCTCGATACACCACTCGAAGACGGCGGAGACACGCAGGTTCGCTACCTGCGTTACGCTGATGCCGAGGAACTTTCGAGCAAGCTGCAGTCGCACTTCAGTGGCCAGGTTCAGAGTGCCGCTGCAGGCCAGGCAGGTGGCGCTGCGTCCAACAATGAAATCAGCGTCTGGGCCGACACGCAGACTAACGCGATCGTCGTAAATGCACCGCCGAAAATGATGCGGGCCCTGATGCAGATCGTCGACAAAATCGATATCCGCAGGGCACAGGTGCTTGTAGAGGCTATTATCGTCGAAGTCATCGCCGATAAGTCGAACGAACTCGGAGTGACCTGGGCTATCGAGGGTACTGGTTCCAATACGCCAATCGCGGTAACAAATTTTCCTGGCTCCATGAACGGCGTTGTACAGCTTGGCGCCGCAGCTGGCGGCGGCGCAACCGACCCGTCAAGCCTGATTGATGCAGGTATTACGATCGGTGTGGGTCGGTTATCGGACTCCGGTGTCAGCTTCGCAGCCATCCTCAGTGCGCTCGAGGGTAATGCCGATACAAACATCATCTCAACGCCTTCGATAGTAACGACCGATAACGAAGAAGCCACGCTCAATGTCGGCCAGGAGGTTCCGTTCGTTACTGGCTCATACTCGAATACAGGCAGCGTCGGCGGTGCCGTGAATCCGTTTCAGACCATTCAGCGCGAGCAGATCGGTGTGAAGCTGGCGATCACGCCGCAGATCAACGAGGGCAACTCGATGGTTCTTGAAATCTCTCAAGAGATCTCGAGTCTTGCGCAATCAGCCGGCGAAGCGGTCGACCTGATCACGAATCAGCGCATCGTCGAAACGACGGTTATCGTAGAGGATGGTGAGATTCTCGTGCTCGGTGGCCTGCTTGAAGATGTGCTGCGCGAAAGCAATCAGAGCGTGCCCATACTCGGAAATATTCCATTGCTGGGCAACCTGTTCCGTTCGCGAAAGACGGAGAAGGTTAAGACCAATCTTATGATCTTTATTCGACCGACGATTCTGCGTGACACCGCGACGATTGCAATAGAAACTAACCAGAAGTACAACATGATGCGTGACGTCATGAGGGCGAATCAGAGTTCGGATATCGCGTTAATGCCTGGCGAGGATAGATTCACGCTGCCGCCAATCGAGGAAGTCCGTGAGAACGAGCCGCAAGAGGGCAACAGCCAGTAAGCATGATGGAACCTGAACCTGAAATTGTCCTGGAAACGGCAAGCCCGGAAGTGCTGGACGTACCGGAAGTGCTGGAAGTGCGGCGAACTCTGCCCTTCTCATTTGCCAAGCGCCATGGCGTGCTGATCCAGGAGCTCGGGCAAACCGAAGGCAAGGCTATCTACCGTAGCGGCGCATCGCCGATGAGTCTTGCCGAAGCTCGCCGGTTTGCAGGCGTACCGCTGAAAATGTCGCGCGTATCAGCCGAGGAATTTGACTCGCTACTGCAAGCATCTTATGGGCAGGACAGCACCAAAGCGTCGCAAATGGTTGACGGCCTCGACGAGGAATTTGATCTCACGCAGGTGGCGCAGGAATTACAGGAGCCGTCGGACCTGCTTGAAAGTGACGATGACGCGCCGATTATTCGATTTATCAACGCTGTGCTCACAGAAGCCATCAAGGAAAATGCGTCCGATGTGCATATCGAGCCCTATGAGAATCGCCTGGGTGTGCGTTTTCGAGTAGACGGCGTATTGCGCGAAGTCCTGCAGACCAGGCGCGCACTTGCTCCGCTCGTGGTGTCGCGCATCAAGGTCATGTCGAAACTCGACATCGCTGAGAAACGTCTGCCACAGGATGGCCGGATCTCACTGCGCATCGCAGGTCGTGCCGTCGACGTGCGCGTATCGACGATGCCGTCCGGGCACGGCGAACGCGTGGTGCTGCGCCTGTTGGATAAACAAGCCGGTCGCCTCGATCTGCTGTCGCTGGGAATGGACCCGGTGACTACAAAGACTGTCGACGATCTGATTCATAAACCGCATGGCATCATCCTCGTGACTGGCCCGACGGGTTCGGGTAAGACGACCACGCTGTATGCCGCGCTGGAGCGCATCAACGACAACAGCCGCAATATCATGACGGTCGAAGACCCGATCGAATATTTCATCGATGGCATCGGCCAGTCACAGGTCAATACCAAGGTCGAAATGACATTTGCACGTGGCCTGCGAGCCATCCTCCGCCAGGACCCTGATGTCGTGATGGTCGGTGAGATTCGCGACCTGGAAACGGCGGAAATTGCGGTACAGGCAAGCCTGACCGGCCACCTCGTACTTTCAACTCTGCATACCAACACGGCTGCCGGTGCAGTGACCCGGCTGCGCGATATGGGCGTCGAACCCTTCCTCCTCTCATCGAGTCTTCTTGGCGTATTGGCACAGCGCCTGGTGCGCGTTCTTGAAGACGACACCAAAGTCCCTTACGCCGCGCGCGAATACGAATGCAATCTGCTGGGCGTCGATCCGGCAAATCCGCCGACGCTCTATCATCCTGGTGATGTCGCCAGTGGCGGTTTTCAGGGACGCACGGGGATATATGAATTGATCTGCGTCGACGATGAGATGCGCGAGATGATTCATGGTGGCGTTAGCGAGCAGGAACTCGCCCGCCATGCACGCAAGACGACTCCCAGCATCCGCGCCGACGGACGTCGCCAGGTTCTGGCAGGCCATACGACGCTCGAAGAAGTATTGCGCGTGACGCGCGAGGACTAGTGTATATGGCTTGTGTGCACGATTGTGGTGGGCCTTGAACAATGGGCGCGTTTGAATACGTTGCAATGGATCAGGCGGGCAAGCAAAACAAAGGCTTGCTCGAAGGTGATACCCCGAAACACGTGCGCCAGATTCTGCGCGACAGAAATCTTCTTCCGGTCAGCGTCACCGAAGTCGCTCAAAAAGAAGCGCGCCGGCAGAGCACTTTTTCATTGCGGCGCGGTATCTCCTCCGGCGAACTCGCACTGATTACCCGGCAACTTGCGTCGCTGACGCAATCGGGTCTGCCCCTCGAAGAATCCCTGCTTGCCGTCGCGCAACAGAACGATCAGCCGCGAACCAAGAGCATTCTGCTTGGCGTCCGCGCCAAAGTCATGGAAGGCCACGCATTGGCCGACGGGTTCAGCGAATTCCCTCAGGCCTTTCCAGAGCTCTACCGCGCCACGGTCGCAGCCGGAGAGCAATCAGGGCATCTGGACGTAGTACTCGAGCGTCTGGCCGACTACACGGAGGCTCGCCAGGAGCTCCGTCAACGCGTTACAAATGCCATGGTTTACCCGATTGCGCTGGTCGTCATGGCTGTCGGAATTATCAGCTTCATGCTCGCGACTGTCGTGCCGAAGATCGTAAACGTCTTTGAGAATACTTCGGCAGAGTTGCCAGGCTTGACGACGGGCCTCATCGCCACCAGCGACTTCCTGCGCGACTACTGGCCCATGCTGATAGTGGGTATCGCCGCGCTCTCATGGCTCTCGTGGTGGATCCTGCAAAAAGAAGGCCCGAGGCGCCGATATCATGGCGTGCTCCTGCGTCTGCCGATTGTTGGCCGACTGACGCGCGGCGTCAATACAGCCAGGTTTACGCGTACGCTCAGCATACTCGCCGGTAGCGGTGTACCAATACTGGAGGCATTGAAAATTTCCGCGGAAGTTATCGAGAACCTGCCTATGCGCGATGCCGTTTCGGAGGCTACCGTGCGCGTGCGGGAAGGAGCCTCGATCAGTAAATCGTTGGCCGCGAGCAAGCTGTTTCCGCCGATGATGATCCACCTTGTTTCGAGCGGCGAAGCCGGTGGACGTCTCGAGGAAATGCTCGGCCGTTCTGCGGCGGGCCAGGAAAGGGAGGTCGACGGGCTCATTGCTGCCTTGCTCGGCATCCTGCAACCCCTGCTTATAGTTCTCATGGGTGCAATTGTCCTGACAATTGTGCTTGCAATTTTGCTCCCAATCTTCGAAATTAATAACCTGATTCGATGAGCATTCCACCTAGTCGGTTTGTTGTGAGGCGCAGGCAATGATCGGTGACAACGGCGAAAAAGATGATCTGGATCTCAACGATGTTGATGACGATCTGGACGACGAATTAGATGACGATCTGGATGACGAAGAGTCGTCCGACGACATGCCCGATATTGGCGGCGATACTATCATTGACGTCACGGGCGAACTTGAGACACTCGTAGATAAGTTTGAAAAAACAGATGCGGATGAGGTAGCCCGCAGGCGCGAAATTCGTCGCCGCCTTGATGAAATCGCCGAACGTCGCAACATGGATCTGGACAGTACGTTCAATTTCGATCTCAACGAGGACTAGTCGTTTTTAGCGAAAGTCGCGTGAGTGCACGCTCAGGTCGCCAAGCATATCCGAGTGATCGAATAGCTGTCGCGCAATCACGTGTATTACCTGCCCTTCTATCTGTAATTCTCCGGCAATGCCGAGTAATCGCGCGTTCAGCAATGCGGCTCGATACTGTTCCGCCACCTGCTTCCATAAGACAAGATTGACTTGCCCGGTTTCGTCTTCAAGTGTTACGAAAATGACACCGCTGGCCGTACCAGGACGCTGCTTGGTAATTACGAGTCCGGCAACGTTAACGGACTGGCCATTGCCAAGTGTCGGTAGTTGTTCGGCACGTATATAACGGTAACGATCGAGGTGCCGCCGCAACAGACACATTGGGTGCCGCTCCAGCGTCAGCCCGGTGTTGCGATAGTCTGCAACGATATTCTGCCCCTCGGTAGGTTTGCGCAACAGCGGTGTAGCCTCATATCGCTCCATGCTTGGAAACAATGGAAGCGGCTTTTCAGCGCCCGCCACATCCCAGCGTGCACGGTGCCGGTCCCCCGAGAGTGACTGCAAAGCGCCCGAGGACGCCAGCACGCCCAGTTCGCGCCGGTCCAGATCCACACGCTCGAGTAAAGCCTGTACTTGCGTGTAGTCGCCGCTCGTACGCTCAGCGGCGATACGCTCTCCAGCTTCTTTGGAGAGGCCTTTGACCATCCTCAAGCCCAGTCGCAATGCCGCAGCACCCGTATCGTCTGCCTCGAGTGAACAGTCCCAGTCACTACGATTGATGTCGACGGGACGCACCGACACACCATGGCGCTGCGCATCCTGTACGAGCTGTGACGCCGAGTAGAATCCCATAGGCTGGCTATTCAAAAGTGCACAGGTAAATGCAGCTGGCTCATGGCACTTGAGCCACGACGAGACATACACGAGTAACGCGAAACTCGCTGAATGCGACTCGGGAAAGCCATACTCGCCAAACCCCAGGATCTGTTGAAAAATCTGTCGCGCGAACTCTTCCTCGTAGCCGCGTTCGCGCATGCCGTTGACCAGCTTGTCCTCGAACGGACCGAGGCCACCCCGGCGCTTCCATGCAGCCATTGCACGGCGCAGGCTATCAGCTTCGCCTGGTGTGAAGCCGGCAGCAACCACCGCCAGCTGCATGACCTGTTCCTGGAAAATCGGGACACCCAGCGTGCGTTGCAACACACCCTTAACCTCATCGCTCGGATAATCGACGGCCTCCTCGCCATTTCGTCGCCTCAGGTACGGGTGCACCATGTCACCCTGGATCGGGCCCGGGCGGATGATTGCCACCTCGATTACAAGGTCGTAATAACAACGCGGCCGAAGCCGCGGCAACATCGCCATCTGTGCACGCGACTCGATCTGGAATACGCCCACCGTATCACCGTCACAAATCATGTCGTAGACCTGCGGATCCTCGGCTGGAATGTTGGCCAACGTGTACCGGCGACCATCAAATTTGCGGACCAGATCGAAACTCCTGCGTATTGCGGTCAGCATGCCAAGACCTAAGACGTCAACTTTCAGCAAACCCAGATCTTCGAGGTCATTCTTCTCCCATTGAATGACCGTGCGATCCGGCATCGTTGCGTTTTCGACGGGCACAAGCTCATACAACGGCGCGTCGGAAATTACGAAGCCACCGACATGCTGCGACAGGTGCCGTGGAAATCCGATCAACTCTCGCACGAGATACAAGAGTCTTTTAACAATCGGACTATCGGGAGCAAGACCCGCCTCAAGAATGCGGCTGTCATCGACCTTGTGCCCATCCCACCATTGCATCGAGCGCGACAGGCGCCCCACCTGCAGGTCACTCAGGCCCAGCACCTTGCCAATATCTCGCAACGCACTGCGCGGACGATAAGTAATGACCGTTGCTGCCAGTGCCGCACGTTCACGTCCATACTTTTGATAGATGTACTGGATAACCTCTTCACGGCGTTCATGCTCGAAATCAACATCGATGTCTGGCGGTTCGTTACGCTCTTTGGAGATAAACCGTTCAACGAGCATCTCCATGCGATCCGGATCAACTTCAGTGATACCCAGGCAAAAACACACGGCCGAGTTAGCCGCCGAACCGCGGCCCTGGCACAAAATATCCTGCGAACGCGCGAATGTGACAATGTCGTAGACGGTCAGGAAGTAAGGCTCATATACAAGATCTGCGATCAAGGCGAGCTCATGCTCAACAATCCGTATTACCTTGTCCGGGACACCCTGTGGCCAGCGTCGCTGCATGCCCTCTTCAGTCAACGTGCGTAAGTAGGTTGCCGGCGTCTCGCCTTGAGGAACAATTTCTTTCGGATATGTGTAACAGAGCTCATCGAGTGAGAAGTCAATCGTATCGGCAATACGCACGGTTTCTTCGAGCATGTCCGCCGGGTAGATATGCCGTAACACGTCCAACGGGCGCAGATGCCGTTCGCCATTCGGATACAGCGCGAAACCTGCATTATCGATAGTCGTACCATGACGTATAGCGGTAACCGCATCCTGCAGGATGCGCCGGGACCGGCAATGCATGTGCACATCACCTGCGGCCACGAGCGGTAAATTGAGACGGCGTCCTTCCTCACGTAACTTCGTAAGTTGTTCACGTTGCCGTCCATCGGCCAATAACTCGACAGCAATCCAGAGACGATCGCGAAATGTCTCGCGTATCCAATGATCTTCAACGTCGAGCGTAAAGCCCTGATCGGGTACCCAGAGCACCAGGCAATCAGGGAGGCCTTCTTCAAAGTCCAGGCGCGTCAGTTCGTAAAGCCCTTTCCCGGCTGCACGGCGTGCATTTGTGATCAGACGGCACAGCGCGGCATACCCCCTGCGGTTCTGCGCAAGCACGATGAGTTTACGACCACTGTGTAATCGCAACTCCGAACCGATGATCAGTTTCCTGAGTCCGAACTCCTTCGCTGCGGCATGTGCGCGCACGACACCGGACATCGAACACTCATCCGTAATCGCGAGCGCATCATAGCCGAGCTGTACCGCCGCTTCGACCAACTCCTCGGGATGGGATGCGCCGCGCAGAAACGTGAAATTGCTGAGCGCGTGCAACTCAGCGTAGCGACCGCTATCCGAAATAACCATGCAAGTACCAGGGCGATGCACGATTGCGGTTTCGAAACACCCAAAAATGCCTGCCGTCCGCATTGATAGCGGTGTAGTAATCGCGAGAAATACCATCCTCGTCCCACCAACCGGTCTCAAGGCGTTCCGGTCCATTGATGAGTCTCAATCGACATCCCTGGTGCACCGGGTAGCCGCTATCTGCCGGTAACAAAGCAGGCTCCGGCAACATCCACAGCGGACGCCGTACATACTGTGCCGGCGCATCCAGGGTCGTGCCTGACCAGTCAGCCAGCAGGCTCTGTGAACGCCAGGCATAGTGTGGCCGGTGCTCGGCAACCATGGACGTTGCCTGCACTGACTGATCACCAATGCGCGCAATGAGGCGTTCAGCGAGTTGCGTTATCGAAAAACGCCGTTGTTGCACACCCGGTTTCCCCTGAAAGCTCAGGCTATCCGTTTCCGCCTGCAGGGGCTGCGCCATACCGCTACGCATACGTACTGCAATGACGGGTTCAGGCAAGATCAGTTGCTCAAAACGAATACCCAGTAAGTCGAACCAGCGTTCAGCTGAGCGTTCTGCCCTTGCACAACCCAGGCGCAGTTCAGTCGCGGATGCTTTGAAATGAAAAAAACTGAAACACACGCGTTGCGTACCAAGCTGCCGTGCAAGCAAAAACTGCTCATGCGACAACAGTAATTCACGACAGATATTGAGCAACAACTCGCGGTCACTTTGCTCTTCGGTCATCTCGAAATCCGCACAAAACCGCTCGGGCGCACGCCAGGAATCACGCGGGTCCGGTAAATGCCCCAGCGCACGATCGAGTTCCAGTAGATACTCGGCACCAAAACGGCGCGTAAACCCCTCCCGTGGCAGACGCAGGCAATCACCAACTGTAGTTACACCCATGCCTGTCAGTGCCTCACACAAACCCGCTGGCCAGTTCAGACGGGCAAGCGGCAGCCTGCGTAGCGCCGGCGCAAGATTCGTTTCATCACGTATGCAAACACGACGTCCGGAACGCGCTAGCCAGGTTGCTGCCAATGGTGTTGGCGCTATCGAGAATAAGCCTGTAAATCCGAGTTCCCTTATCTCCCTGGAAATCTTCTGCCGTAGTTCCCGCAATCCGCCAAACAGGCGCAGGCTACCTGCAATTTCGAGCAGCAATACATCACGATCCGCGATACAAACAAACGATGAAAAACGCTCCAGCCAGGTGGCCAGTCGTTCGAGTGCCTGCTGTTCCCCAGGCAGGCTGCGTTCCTCGAGTAGCAGCGTTGGCAACAACGCAAGAGCTGCATTTGCCGCCTGTCCCGGCATGACACCGGCAGCATTCGCCTCGGCATCCGCTAACAGGATACGGTGGATACCATGTTGCTCTTCGACGATGGCCGTCGCTGCCTCAGACGAACGGTTCGCTTCCAGCGGCAGATGCGGCAACCATATACAAAACCAGAGCCGTTCCACAGGAACGGCTGCAGGAGCGCGCCTGTAGGAGCGAGCCCCAGCGCGCGAAGAGGCTTCGGCCTGTGGGAACGGCAAGTCCTGCTGTACAGCAGGGGGAGTCGGGGTAGCGTCCCGCGCCAGAGCGGGTGGTTTACAGGCCCGCGATTTCATTACAAAAGTTTACTGATAACAGTCGGGCGGCCACCACGACTCTTGAGAATATGTACACATGTACCCTGTGCACTCGAATGCAGTTCGAGGCGTAACGCAGCTGCCGATGGTTCCCGGCGTGCGGTCAGCGGGCGAAATGCGATAGCCCAGCTGCGACCTTTTTCAGCCGCAAGCTGCAAACGCCGGCTCCCCTGATCATCGAGCATTTCCGGCCATAGCAGCACCGCCGCGCAAGTACCGGATGACAAGGCCTGCTCAGCCGACCAGAGAATCTCGTCGGCATTTCCCGGACGTACGATTAGCATGCGTGACAAGTCCATACCGCATTGCTGCAATGCGGGTGGATAGGGTTGAAACGGTGGTGCTATCCAGGCGATCCAGCCGGGCTCAGAAAAGTCCTGTTGGACTGGTGTTTCTCTACTGAGTACCGCAAGCGCGGGCATCAGCAGGCGCAGTTCGCCGATGCCGTATTGCGTGGTCAATATTTCTGTCAGTGATTCGGAGGGCCAGCCACCCCCGGGCAGGTGCCTGTCAAGTTCCGGATAACCACTCGCCAGCCCTGCCTTATGCGCGGCCTGGTCACGCCCGCGCCAGACACGCGGGTTTTCCAATAATTTGTCGAGCGACGATGACAATGCTCAATGCAACGGCAGGCCGTCACGAATCACGCCGACAACGACGCCTTCGATAACCAGTGCCTGTTCCCTGAGGTCGACTTCGATCGGTTCAAACTCATCGTTTTCAGGCAACAACGACACCAGTGACCCATTCTGTCGATAACGCTTGACCGTCACCTCGTCATCGAGGCGTGCAACGATGATCTGCCGGCTGCGCACTTCGGGCGTGCGGTGAACTGCAACAAGATCGCCATCGAGAATGCCCGCATTTTTCATGCTCATGCCATGTACACGCAGCAAGTAATGCGGTTTCGGGCTGAATAATTGCGGATCTATCTTGTAATGCGCCTCGATATGCTCCTGGGCGAGAATCGGGCTACCTGCCGCAACACGGCCAACCAGCGGCAGCCCCATCTGGTCTCGTAGCGAATCCTTGAGTTGAATCCCGCGCGAGGCGCCCGGCAGAAGTTCGAGTACGCCCTTGCGTTGCAGGGCGCGGAGATGCTCCTCAGCCGCATTAGCTGACTTAAAGCCAAGCTGGCGGGCTATTTCAGCACGTGTTGGCGGCATGCCGGTTTCAGCAATAAACTCTTGAATCATCTCGAGAATTTGCTTTTGTCTGGGGGTTAATTCGCGCATTTCAGCAGTTCCTGTATGGATTCACAGTATCTGGGATTATATACAGTACTCGCCTCAGTGCAATAGTGAAATGACACGCGTCTGTGAGAGTGCATTCACAGGAGCGCCGGCAGCCGCCAGCGCACCATCGAGTCCCGGTTGCTGACATGCCTTTTCGCAGCCTCTGGCTCGCCGGACACCGTTCCTGCAATCATCGATTTGTCGCTATCTACAGACAAAAGACAATAAAAACAGGAGTTTTCGTTGCAGCGCCGAGCTGTTTGGGAAATAATGCGCCTGCAGTTTTACCCAACAAAGGAACCTTCCAAAATGAAAAAGACCGCACTCAGAGCAAGTGCTCTTGCACTATTCGTCGCAATGGCCGCTGGCTGCGCCACCACGGGGCTGGATGACGTTAAAGCTACGGCTGATCGTGCCGCTGCAGACGCTGCTGCTGCCGCATCTGCCGCTGAAGCTGCTCGCGCAGCTGCTGATCGCGCCGCCCAGGCTGCCTCTTCGGCACAGAGCACCGCTGACCAGGCACTCGCCGCCGCTACCGCATCGCAGGCATGCTGCGAAGCCAACAAAGAAAGTATGGAGCGCATGTTCCAGAAATCGATGTCCAAGTAAAAAGGACAGACATTTAGTAGCTTTAAGACTACAAACGCTTTATTTAAACGCCGCGCTTGTCGCGGCGTTTTTTATGGCTACACCAACGACTTCCGGAATACCGTCTGAACGACCCACGAGTTTTTCAATAAGATCCCAGTCGAGCTGGCCCGCGCGTTCGGTTGTCGCCACGACAAACTGCTCGGTCACATACGTCAGCGGGTCCTTACTATTCGGATCCGGGGCTGGCAATTCGATGTCGGCATCGAGCTGTTCGATTTGCTCAAGCGACTCCTCCACCAGCGGCTGCGGTGCTTCGAGCAGCGGATGTATTTCGGCGACAAGCTCTTCACCATCCCAACCGATTTTTACCGGCACGTTGATGATGCGCACAGGTGTATTTACCTTGATGTGATCGAACAGGAACTCGATATCCTCAGGAAACATGCGCACACAGCCATGTGACACACGCATGCCCACACCAGCCGGACGATTGGTGCCATGAATCAGGTACCCGGGAAGACCAAGGCGCAGTGCGCGTGTGCCCAGGGGATTCTGGGGGCCGGCCGGCACGATACGCGGCAACGGGTCGCCATCCGCCGCGTGCTCGTCGCGCACGGATTGCGGCGGATACCACGCCGGATTCTTCGCCATCGCAACGATCTTCGTCAGACCGAGCGGCGTTTCCCAATCCATGCGCCCAATACTCATCGGGTAGGTGTACACGTACGCCGGCTTGCCCACTGCGGGCTGCGGAAAGTAGTACATGCGAAATTCCGCCAGGTTAAGCACAAGCCCTTTGCGCGGCCCGGGCGGAAGAATGAAACGACTGGGCAGGATGATTTCCGTGCCCTCACCCGGCACCCAGACGTTGACACCGGGATTGGCCCGGACGAGATCGTAGTAGCCAAGGCCATGGCGGCGCGCGATATCAACGAGCGTATCCTCATAACGCGCCGTGATCGTTGAAACCGTACCGATGACGTCGTGTCCCTCGGGCGGCAGCTCGAATACTTCCGCATAAACCGGTGCCGTGGCCGCAATGGATGCGACCAGAGTAAAAAACAGTTTGCGCATTACTGACCTTTTTCGTCCGCTTCTATGACTTCGGTTTCGCACTCGGCCGCGGCCAGCCATTCCTGCATGGCCTTACTTTCGAGCAATCGGTGCGGATAGTACCCGGCTGACACGGGCAAGTTAATACCATACGTCCTGAGACGCACGACCACCGGGGCATACATGGCATCCGCCACCGAGAAAGTACCAAACAGCCAGCCACCCCGATCGCCATAGTGCTTGTGACATTCCGACCAGATCGCAATGATCCGGTCGATGTCCTCTCCGAGTTCGTCAGGAATCTCAATCAGGCGTCCCATCGCACGGCAATTCATCGGCATGCAATCGCGAAGATACGGAAAACCCGAGTGCATTTCAGCCGATATCGCGCGTGCATGCGCACGCTCATCAGCGTCTTCGGGCCAGAGTTTTTTCTCCGGCCAGCGTTCTGCAACTGTCTCGGCAATCGCCAGCGAATCCCAGACTGTAGTATCACCGAGTTGCAGAATCGGTACGCGCCCGGCCTCGGAAAACGCCGTGATTTCCTTCTTTGTCGTCGGTGTGTCGAGCAGGATGAGGTGCTCGTCAAACTCGATACCGGCTTCTTTCATCAGAAGCCACGGCCGTAACGACCAGGAAGAATAGTTCTTGTTGCCAATGATGAGTTTCGGTTTCATATCCAGGACCAGCTTGCCTTGAGGCTATAGTAAACCATCGCGCGTTGACCAACATAGGGACTTGCCGTTAGCCTGTTGGCATGGCCATGACAATTTCCTTTGAACTGACCGACCGCGACCTGCAGTTCTTTCGCAAAGCACTCAAGCAATCGCGCGATGCTGTCAGGGACGCGGAGGATATTGAAATCATCGATGCGATCCGCGACGTCCTCGAGGAAATTCGACAGGCCGAGCCGTTACCGGACTTTGTTGGCAAGCGCATCCCCGAACTGGAGTCGCTGCTCAGCATGCTGACCGATGATGAATGGCAGCTTCCCGATGAAGACCGGGAAAGATTGCTGGCGACGTTCGTCTATTTTGCGGATCCGGAGGATATTCTTCCCGATGATATTCCCGTCATTGGCTATCTTGACGACGTGATCATTATTGAGCTCGTCGCGCGCGAACTGTTCCACGTTCGCGTAGCCTACGATGACTTCTGCCGCTTCCGCGAGGATTTCGAGAAGAACACTGACTCCGGCATTGACCCTGTTATCCGCCGCGATCGCCTGGACCGGCGGCGCCAGCAGTTGCACCAGCGCATGCGCCGGCGATCGGCACACCAAAAGAAGAGTAGCCTCTGGTAAAGATAAACCGACCGTTTATCTACAGGCGCATCAGCACAGAACCCCACGTAAAGCCGCCACCAAAGGCCTCCATGAGAACCAGCTGGCCTTTCTTGATTCGGCCATCTCGAATGCCCACATCGAGCGCCATCGGCACCGACGCCGCGGACGTGTTGCCGTGGTCCTGAACAGTGAGAATCACTTTTTCCGTTGGCATGTTCAGGCGTTTCGCCATTGCCTGAATAATGCGAATGTTCGCCTGGTGCGGTACCAGCCAATCGAGCTCTTCCTTGGTCACACCGGCTTTGTCGAGCGCTTCCTGGGCAATGGCGCCCAGCGTCTTTACTGCGACTTTGAACACTTCGTTGCCTTGCATGATGATATTGGCCTCATCCGTGCCTGCCTTCGCGAGATCGGTGGACTGACCAACGGGGTAATACAGCAGTTCCTTGTACTGCCCGTCGGCACCCAGCGCAGTGGAGATAATTCCCGGTTCGTCTGACGGGACGACGATCGCCGCCCCGGCACCATCGCCAAACAGCACACAGGTATTGCGGTCAGTCCAGTCGACGAGCTTGGTAATGCATTCCGCACCCATGACGAGCGCGCACTTTGTATCGCCGGTCTTGATGAATTTGTCCGCGGTAGTCAGCGCGTAGATAAACCCTGTACAAGCCGCCTCGAGACTGAAAGCGGTGCAGGCAGGAATACCGAGCCGATGCTGAATGATCGTCGAGATGTTCGGAAATATCAGGTCCGGCGTCGTCGTGCCGGTGATAACGAGATCGATATCCTCGACGTTGACACCCGCCGCCTCGATCGCTTTTTTTGCCGCCTCGACACACATATCCGATGTCGTCTGATCGGGCTCGACAACATGGCGCCGTTCAACACCCGTGCGGGTCTTGATCCACTCATCCGTAGTATCGACGATCTTCTCGAGATCGAAATTGGTCATCACCCTTTCCGGCAGGTAACGCCCGGTACCAACGATGCGTGAATAGGTCATGCCATTTCCTTCTGTAACAGAGTGCCGATCTGTTGCGGTAACTGGTTGCGCACTTCGACAATCGCCGTATCGATAGCATGCTGGAATGCGTAAGCGTCTGCGCTGCCATGACTTTTTATCACAATACCGTTCAGACCCGCGAGCGTTGCACCATTGTAGTTACGCGAATCCATCTCCACTGCGAGGCTCGTCAGGACGTTGCGCGCCAGCAGCGCCTGCAACCGGGTGAACCAGTTACGCGTGAATGCGCGCTTCAGGTAATGCTTGCAGAGAACCACCGTTCCTTCCATGGTCTTGAGCGATACGTTGCCCGTAAAACCGTCCGCGACCACAACGTCTGCCTTCCCCGACAGGATATCGCTGCCTTCGACAAAACCCACGTAGTTCAAAGTACTCTTGCTGAGCAGTGCGGCGGCATCCTTGATGGTGTCGTGCCCTTTCGTGTCTTCGGCGCCGATATTCAGCAGCGCCACTCGCGGGCTTTCCATACGCATGATATCTGCGGCCACGATCGAGCCCATTACTGCGTACTGGAAAAGGTGATCGGCGGTCGCCTGCGTATTTGCGCCCAGATCGAGCATATGCACAGAGCCACCGATCGATGGCAACTCAGCGATGATCGCGGGACGATCGATGCCAGGCAGCATCTTGAGTACGAACTTGGCTGTCGCCATCAGCGCGCCGGTATTGCCCGCGCTTACGCAAGCATGTGCCGCGCCCTCCTTGACGAGATTGATCGCGACTCGCATCGATGAGTCTTTCTTCTTGCGAATGGATTCAGCCGGCGGCTCCGACATCGCGACAACTTCGCTCGCGTGTTGAATTCGCAATCGCGGATGGTCGCCGACGATCCTGGCGACGAGATGCGTCAGCTCTTCTTGATCGCCTACCAGGATCAGTTCGAGATTCTGATATTTGCCGAGCGTAGCCGCAGCCGCGCGCACGACAACCTCGGCGCCGAGGTCACCGCTCATCGCATCCAGAGATAGGGTCGAGTGTGAGCTCACCAGTCGATTGGCCGGATGAAACCCGGCCGATCAGGGATGAGGTTACTCGTCGTCTTCGACTGACTCAGGCTGCGCAACAACCTGGACGCCACGGTAGAAACCGTCCGGCGTCACACGGTGACGCATGTGTGTTTCGCCCGACGTAGGGTCAACCGACAACGCCGGGTTCTTGAGCTTGTCGTGCGAACGACGAGCACCGCGCGTTGCAGGGGTCCTGCGACTTTTTTGAACTGCCATAATCTTCTCCAATCACCCGGCGGATCAGGCCGAGCCTTCGTTATCCTTTGCCATTTGATCGCGCAATGCGGCAAATGGTGTGGTCATCTTCTCGGCGCCCTTCTCCGGTTTCGGAGACAGTGCCTTGCACGCAACTGATTCCACGTGCATCGCCGAAAAGGGCATTGCCATAATCAGCATTTCTTCAACAATATCCTGCGGCCGGAGTAGTTTCTCTTCCAGCTCCCAGACTTCATACTCGTCGTAGCCATCGGCTTCCTGATCAAGCCTGAGCAAGAGTAAGTCAGCTTCCGCCTCAAGGGGCAACTTAAACGCCTCGAGGCATCGCTGGCAAACCGCATCAACGGTCACCGTGACACGACATTTGACCCTCGGCAGCAGCTGCTGCGCATCGGCAAAGCCAAACTCCAGTGTCCCCGCAACGTCCGAGTCGCGCCATCCCGCGGGCATCTTATCAGCTTCGAGCGCAGCGAGGTCCGCTCCGACAATTGCCGACAACTGCTCAAAATCGCTCATTTTATTAGCGATTTCAATAACTTGAGCTCCCGCCGCCCATTCGGCCGCGGAGCGGCATTCACGCAGCGGATCACCCATGGCGCGCGCATGATAAGGACCATGGGACCACAAGTCAAAGCTTCCCGGGCATAAATTTCTGTGCTTTACCCGAAACCGGTTAAACTTATTGGTTACTTTCTTAAGGTTCTGATTTGTTTATGCAAAATCCATCCGCACCGACGATCTTCCTGGCGTCATCGTCACGGTATCGCCGCGAACTTCTGAATCGCTTCCTCGACAACTACGAAGTCGTCGATCCGGAAGTGGATGAGCGCAATGATCTCGGCCTGCCTCCCGCGGAGCTCGCGCAGCACCTTGCGCGCAAAAAGGCCGAGGCGATTGCCGCCAACGCGCGAAAATCACTGATCATCGGCGCGGACCAGTTGGCAGTCCTTGAGGACCGGGTACTCGGCAAACCGGGAGAACATGCACGGGCCATCGAACAGCTACTCGCGTCGTCAGGCAAGACCATGACGTTTCTGACCGCTGTCTGCATCCTCGACCCTGTCGGGCGGGCCCGTTACGAACACACTGACAAAACCATCGTGCGTTTCAGGGAGTTCGATCGGCGCCTGGCCGAAGCCTACCTGAAGCATGACGAACCCTATGACTGTGCCGGCAGCTTCAAACTTGAAGGTGCCGGATTCGTGTTGTTCGAGTCAGTAGAGACCGACGATCCAACCGGCCTGATTGGCCTGCCGATGATCTGGGTCGCGGATCGGCTCCTGCAGCTGGGGTACCTGCTCCCCTAATAAACGGGGTGTCAGTCAACTTATTTACAGTGATTTCTTGCGCCGTTGAGCCTCGATGACGCCGACAGTCAGAAACCGCTCGAGGTCGTCGGCGAGCGGCGCAGTGAAATGCAGTTCATTACCGCTGTCATCTGCAAACGCAATTGACTGTGCATGCAGGAACAGTCGTTTCAGCCCCAACTGCTTCGCCGCCTTATTTGCTTCCTCGTCACCGTAGCGATCATCACCGGCGATCGGGTGGCCCGCATGATGCAGATGCACACGAATCTGGTGTGTTCGCCCTGTCGCGGGCGCACATTGCAGCAGGCTGTAGATGCCGTAGGTCCGTGACAGGCTGACGCGTGTCCGCGCCTCTTTGCCCTTGTCACTGACGATAACGTGGCGCTCACCGCCCTTGCGATTTTGCACGAGCAGCGGCACATCGATCAGCTGCTCGCCGTACTGCCAGTCTCCCACGACGAGCGCGAGGTAGTTCTTCTCCACCTTTCCTTCGCGGAACCGCTCGTGAAGTTCCCGCAGCGCACTGCGGCGCTTCGCCATGACAAGGCAGCCCGATGTCTCGCGATCGATCCTGTGCACGAGCGCCAGGTCATTGAGATCGGGCCGCGCATGTCGCAGCAACTCAATGACCCCATGGCTGATGCCGCTGCCTCCATGCACTGCCGCTCCGGTCGGCTTGTCGATGACGAGAAGCCTCTTGTCCTCGTAAATGACCCGGTCGAGCATTTCGGCGGCCAGCCTTTCGGGTGGTGCCGGTGTGCCTGTACTCACCCGTGCCGGCGGCACACGAACCTCGTCACCTTCCTGCAACTTGTACTCGGCCCGCACTCGTCCGCCATTGACCCGAACCTCGCCGCGCCTCAGCAGACGGTAGACACGCCCCTTTGGTACGCCAGGCAGTTCGTTGCGCAGGAAGTTATCGATCCTTTGCCCGGCCCTTTCCGAACTGACGCGTACTTTGCGGACTCCGGTGACCCTGGAATTGGTGTCTTTGGAGGAGTTTTCTTGCATGATCAGTTGCTTATGCGACGAGGAGGTGTGCTATATTACCGCCCAGAGTCGTTCACGCATACCTGCGTAGCTACTCCTTACGACTAAATTTATGGTCCCGCGAGCCTGCGAGACCTGGTTTCAGATGGCAGCAAGCACGGAATCCGGCCTGCGCCACAGCGGCAAAGCTGCAGGGAAATCATGCTGATTTTTTTACTGGTACTGACCAATCTGGGTCAGGCCCACACAGAGATAACGAGATTCGTAAACGGCGCAATCCTGCGTTGGACTCCTGTGTGTGACGTCCCCTGCGCCCGCTCGGCGCCCTGCCCCGTAATGCTGTCCTCACCTAGACAAGTAGGACAACATGAAAAGAATGCTAATCAACGCGACTCAGCAAGAAGAGTTGCGCATGGCGATGGTCGACGGCCAGCGCTTGTACGACCTGAATATCGAAGCATCGGCTAGCGAACGCAAAAAAGCCAATATCTACAAAGGAAAAATAACGCGCATCGAGCCCAGCCTCGAGGCCGCGTTTGTCGATTACGGTGCTGATCGTCACGGCTTCCTGCCGCTGAAAGAAATTTCCAGCGAGTACTTCGTCAAGGACGCCAACGGCGGCGGCAAGCCCAACATCAAGGAAGTGCTCCGCGAAGGCCAGGACATCGTTGTCCAGGTGGACAAGGAAGAACGTGGCAACAAGGGCGCGGCCCTGACGACCTTTGTCAGCCTCGCCGGCCGCTTTATCGTTCTCAAGCCCAACAAGGCCCGCTCGGGCGGCGTTTCGCGACGAATTACCGGCCAGGACCGGGACGCCGCAAGAAAATCCCTTAACGAAATCATCGTTCCGGATGGCATGAGTGTCATCCTGCGTACCGCCGGCATCGATCGAAGCGCAGAAGAACTGGCCTGGGACCTCGAGAACCTGTTGACCGTCTGGACGGCGATTCTCAATGTCGTTCTCGAACGCCCGTCACCGTTTCTGATTTACCGCGAGAGCGATTCGGTCGTCCGTGCGCTGCGCGATTACCTGACCAATGAGATCGGCGAAATCCTGATCGACGACGAGGCGACCTACAAGGACGCGTACGAGCATGTCGAGCAGACAATGCCGCACAATCTCAAGAAGCTGAAACATTACGTCGATCCCGTCCCGCTGTTCACTCGATTCCAGATCGAGTCGCAGATCGAGTCGGCTTTTGCTCACAACGTAAACCTGCCGTCGGGTGGCAGCATTGTCATCGATCACACCGAAGCGCTCGTATCGATCGACATCAACTCTGCCCGCGCAACCAAGGGCGGAGACATCGAAGCCACTGCTCTGAACACCAACCTCGAAGCCGCCGACGAGATCGCTCGCCAGCTGCGCATTCGCGACCTTGGTGGCCTGATAGTCATTGACTTCATCGACATGGGCCCATCGAAACATCAACGCGATGTGGAAAACCGGCTCCGCGACGCCGTCCGCCAGGACCGTGCCCGCGTGCAGATCGGCAAAATCAGTCGCTTCGGGCTGCTCGAGATGTCACGACAGCGCCTGCGCCCGTCAATCGGAGAGTCTGCACATATAACCTGCCCACGCTGTTCGGGCTTCGGCACTATTCGAAGCGTCGAGTCACTCGCACTCGCAATCCTGCGAATCGTTGGCGAAGAGGCACGCAAAGAGCGTACGGCGAAAGTCATCGCGCAGCTACCGGTCGAAGTATCGACCTATCTGCTTAACGAGAAGCGCGACTGGGTACAGAGCCTCGAGGACCGCAACGACACGCAGGTCGTACTGGTCGCAAATCCCTTGCTCGAAACGCCGCACTATGAAGTGCGTCGCGTACGCGATGATCAGACAGAGCTGCCCGAGAATACGGGTGTAAGTTATTCGCTGGCAGACATCTCCGCCGAACCGGAAGCACCACAAGCAATCCTCGAGCGCAAGTCAATCGAAACGCCTGTTGTAGGCACATTGAAGCCGAGCAAACCGGCGCCGAAGCGCCAAGAAGCCAAACCCGAAATCAGCAAGAAGAGCAAGGGCCTCATCGCGTCGATTATGTCCCTCTTTTCGGGCGGTGGCGAAGAAGAAGAAACATCGCCCCGTCGAACGAAAGGCGGTCAACAGACGCGCAGCCGCCGTTCGCAGCCGTCAAAACGCGGCGGTGAATCGCAAAGAAAGACAACACAGAAGAAGACATCGAAAAAAGCGCAGTCGAAAAAGACCAGCAAGAAAACCAGTTCGCGCCGGAAACCCGCGCAGAAGGACGGGCCTCAGAAGCAGCAGGAAGGCCAGCCACAACAGGACCAGGACGAAGGTTCAAAAAACGAGCCGAAACGCGCGTCACGAAGCCGCCGCAGCCGTGGTGGACGCCGTCGCCGTCGTGGTGCCGCCGACACAGCGGAGCAAGCGACGGACACGCAACAGCAGACGACGGATGCACCTGCGAAGGACACACCGAAGCCTGAGCCGCAGAAAGAAGGAACGCCAAAGGCTGAGGCAAAGCCTGCTCGGAAGCCTCGACCGAAGAAGCAATCCGCCCCCAACGCCGAATCGGGTCCGCCGCGTGCGCGCACCGATGCTGAGCGTGAAGCGGACTCCTCAAAAAACGCGGACACGGCTTCGCACGAGACCCCGGTTGCCGACAAGGCGGAACAGCCCAAAGCTGAAGACAAGCCGAAGCGAAAGCGCACCCGGAAACCGGCTACTGACAGGACGTCGGAGAGTAAGCCGGACAGTGAGCCGAAAACCAAGTCGGAGAGTAAGCCGGCTCCTGAGAAGAAATCCGAATCAAAGCCCAAGCCGAAACTCTTGCCGTGGGAGCCGCAGTCCTTGCCCGTCGCAGCGAAGCCGGCTGAGAAACCGGCAGCACCAAAGCCAGTCGAAAAACCATCCGAAGCAAAACCGAAAGCTGCTGAGTCGGGCGCTCCTAAGCCGGACCCGATGCCGGAACCAAAGACTGAGTCGAAGCCGGAACCGAAACCTGAAGCCGCAGCTCCGGGACCAGGACCCGAGCCGAAACCGGCCGATCCAGGTCAGGGCTAGGGATTAATCGCGGGACAGCGTCTCGAGCAGGCCTCGAGACGCGTCTTCCACGAGGTCAAGCACACGTTCGAACCCGGCTGCCCCACCATAGTAGGGATCGGGAACGTCCGTTTCTGAGCCAGCTGCAAATTCGAGAAACAGGTGCAGTCGCGCACTGTGTTCCTCGGGAGCTTCGTCCCGCAGGCGCGCCAGGTTTTCTTGGTCCATCGCGATGATGTAGTCGAAGCGCTGAAAATCCTGTGCAGAAACACGTCGTGCGCGAATCCCATCGAGCGACATGCCTCGCCGCTCTGCCGCTGCACGGGCACGATGATCCGCGGGTTCACCAACGTGATAAGCATGCGTGCCGGCCGAGTCGATCTCCAGGCGATCTGCAAGACCGGCCTGCTCAGCGTGATATCGAAACACACCTTCGGCTGTCGGCGATCGACAGATGTTGCCCATGCACACGAAAAGTACTCTTATGGGTGACTCTGTATTCATAAGTATTTGTTTATCTTATTATTCCTGTCCGGGCACGCCCGCCTCAATCCGGGGGTGTCCGACAATGCTTGTAGCCTGAATTGTACCCAGTTGCCATCGTCACTCACACAGATCTCGATCGATTTACTCCTGCTCCTCAAACGACTCCGGCCATTTCCTGGACGTGTGATACACGCTCAGAACCTGGATTTCGCTCTTCTTGATGCGATACGGCACGATATACGGCTTGCTATTAATGACGAGTTCGTGTGTTCCCCGCACGCGTCCCTTCCGCCCCATTCGCGGCTGATCTCTTAGCTGCTCAACAGCAACGCGAATATGCTGCACGACCTCAAACGCCGCGCGTGGGTTCTCTCTCGCGATGTACTCCTGAACTGCCGACAGTGCGTTCGCAGCCGGTCTCGTCCACCGAATCCGCACGATCAGGCGTCTTTGTACTTATCGAATATCGCGTCCATCTCAGCATCTGAGGCAAATCGCCCGGCACCAGCGGCTTTAATGCCCTCTTTGATGCGCTCATCCTGCCACGCGAGCAGTTCCAGATACTGGTCGATCGCCTGGTTGACCAGGTAATTGCGCGACCTGTCCTGTTGCTCGGCCAACTTGTCGAGCTTTATGACCGTCTTGGCGTCTGTCCGGACACTGAATGCTTCTGTCGCCATCGTGATTCGCCTTTTCGGTTCGTAACGGTTCATTATGATTACAATGTAATCATATCACGAACCTGCGGTAGCCGAGAGAAGTGACCTGCACCACGCCGAATGACTTGAGGGCAACTGCCGTCTCTGTGGTGAATTCGCGCTCAGGCGGCAACGGGTAGTTGGTACAAGCTTTTGCAGTGACTTTGCCAGCGGTGTTCCCCGTCAGCACCTATGGAACTGATATAGCACTGGTTTAAGGGAGAGTTTTTGTTCATCCTAATCTGAGGAGTAGAGATGAAACAGAAACCATCAGGACGAGTATCGTCGTCAGAACAAACGATTCGAGACATCAAGCGCAAGACGCGTAAGCAATACAGTGCGGAGGAGAAGATACGCATTGTCCTGGACGGCTTGCGAGGTGAAGACAGCATTGCCGAGCTGTGCCGCCGAGAAGGCATTGCTCAGAGTCTGTATTACAAATGGTCCAAGGACTTCATGGAAGCCGGCAAGAAACGACTGGCTGGCGATATTGTGCGTCAGGCGAACAGCAGCGAAGTCACGGATCTACGGCGCGAAGCCCGGGATCTCAAAGAGGTGGTTGCCGAGCAAACCCTGGAGCTTCGGTTGCTGAAAAAAAGCATGCTCGGGGATGGGGACGAGCTCGAATGAGATACCCGGCCGCTGAGAAGCTCGAGATCATCCGGCTGGTGGAACGATCGCACCTGCCGGCCAAGCAAACGCTCGACAAGCTAGGTATTGCACGCACCACGTTTTATCGCTGGTACGCGCAATACCGCACTGGCGGCGAGGCGTCGTTGCAGGACAATGCACCGCTGCCGGGACGGGTCTGGAACCGTATCCCTGACGATATCCGACAGCGGTTGCTCGCTCTGGCGTTGGACCGGCCAGAGCTCAGCCCGCGCGAGCTGGCGATCACGTTCACGGATACTGAGGGTTACTTTGTCTCAGAGAGCTCGGTCTATCGGCTTCTCAAGGCTCACGACCTGATCACCAGCCCGGCCTTCATTGTTATGAAGGCCGCCGATGAGTTCCAGGACAAAACCACGGCCATCAACCAACAGTGGCAGACCGACTTCACGTACCTGAAGATCATCGGTTGGGGCTGGATGTATCTGTCGACGATCCTGGACGACTTCTCGCGTTACGTCATTGCCTGGAAGCTGTGCACTGGCATGACCAGCCGTGATGTCACCGAGACGCTGGAGCTTGCTTTGCAGGCGTCAGGTTGCGATCAGGCCAACGTCGTTCAAAAACCAAGATTACTCTCCGACAATGGGTCCAGTTATATCTCAAGGGACCTCGCTGACTGGCTCGAGGACAATGGTATGAGTCACGTTCGTGGTGCGCCGTATCATCCGCAAACACAGGGCAAGATCGAACGCTTGCACCAGACGTTGAAGAACCGGATATTGCTGGAAAACTACTTTCTACCCGGCGATCTTGAGAGGCAGATCGAGGCGTTTGTCGATCACTACAATCACCAGCGATACCATGAGAGTTTGAACAACCTGACGCCAGCGGACGTCTACTTCGGGCGCGGGCAATCAATATTGGCAAAACGAGAGAGGATCAAGAAAAGAACTATCGCGAAGCGTCGTTTGCACTATCAACGATGCGCTGCGTAACATGACAATGAGGAACGAAACTCTCCTTTAGAACAACTCTACGTCTGTTCCATTTGTTTGACGACGGACACTTCTTCGCCCGCTTCGCCACCTTGTCGAGCTGTTTCCGATCCGTCGTGTCGTTGGTCACTTCGTGCGACACGATCATGTGGTGCTTCTCATCCACCGCCG
>CALDZH010000079.1 GCA_937944275.1 uncultured Woeseiaceae bacterium | reverse complement strand
ACTGCAGACGCTTTGCGACGTGTCACGCGGATTCGTTTACGCGGTCACAATCACCGGTATCACGGGTGGTGGAGCAGGCTTGCCCGCAGACCTGACCGAGTACCTGGAAAAGGTGTCGGGCATGTCGAACCTGCCTGTGTGTGCGGGCTTCGGAATTCGCGAAGCGCAGGATGTCGCCGCAGTCGGAAAACATGCGGCAGGAGCGATTGTCGGTTCAGCGCTCGTCGAAGTACTCGAGCGCGGCGACGACCCCAGAGAATACCTGGGGTCGCTGCGCAGCTGATTATTTGGCAGGTACGGTTTCTTCGCCCCGCAGCATGCGGTTACTGCTGCAGGTCGATATTGCGTCGAATTCAGCGTCGAACCCGGAGTCGGCGTCGACAATCTTGCCCCAGGTAGCGATGTCCGGATAGGTGTCAACCCACATAAAACCGCCAAGGTCACCGATGACTGGCGTGACGTAGGAACTCGTGATCTCGTCAGAGCCGCCTGTTGCCCGAGCCCACTTGAGCCATCTGGCATTGATCGCCATGGCATCGTCCTTGGTACTGCCATCTTTCAGTTTGCAGGAGAATACCATTGTGACCGGCTCTGCATGGACCGCGACCGAAAGAAGCAGGAATACCGATGTTACTGTTGCCAGCATGATTTTCTTTAACATTATTAACCCCTTGTCTTATTTTAGTTGTCTCCACTGCAGTATAGACGAGGATTCTTGTTTTGCTAGCTCGCAGCGCGCGTTCGCGAGATGATAGGAACACATGAAAAAGCTCACTTCAGCTGAATCGCTCATCATGATCAACCACTACAAGAACCTGTTGGCATCAGAAGGTATTCCAACGCAAGTGCGTAACCAGCATTTGGGTTCGATCATGGGCGAGATGCCATTCTTCGAGACATGGCCGCAGCTCTGGGTGGTCAATGACCTCGATTTCGATCGTGCAACACAATTGATCGAGTCTGCGGATGCGGAAAGCCCAACCGAGCCGTGGACGTGCAGGAAGTGCGGAGAGCAGAATGAAGGGCAGTTCTCGGCGTGCTGGAACTGCGGGACGTCGGCCGACTAGGGCATGCCCCGGGCGAGCAACGAAGTGCCCGCTATTTCACTGCGCAGGATCGCCGCAACCTTTTCGGGCTGCATGGGACGACTGATCAAAAAGCCCTGCGCGAGATCGCAGTTGCAGTCCTTGAGGAACTCGAGCTGCGTCAGCGTCTCCACACCTTCAGCAGTAACCTCAATATCAAGCCCCTGAGCCATGGCAATCGCCGCTCGCACGATACGTTGATGGCTGTTGTTGTCGACGAGATCGGCGACGAGGTCACGATCAAGTACAAAGCTGTCGATGAACCCGTTGTCAAGCGACTCGAACGACACGTCCCGCGTACCGAAGTGATCGAGCGAAAGGCGCACGCCAAGTTTTCGCAGTGCGCGCAATGTCTCCAGTTCGACCTGGCGCATGCGGACGATGTCGCCATCGCCGATTTCCAGTTCAATACAGCCTGGATCGAGCATCGTGTCATTTAGTGCCTTGCCAACCACATCGACGAGCCGTCTATGTACGAGCTGTTGCGGCGACAGATTGATAGCGATCGAAAGGTCGGGCAACTCAAATCGCCGCTGCCAGCCCGCCAGCTGCCGGCACGCTGTTTCGATTACCCACTCACCGGCCGAATGAATCAGGCCGCTGCTTTCGAGAATGGGCAGGAAGCGGGCGGGCGGTAACAAGCCAAAGCGCGGATGCTGCCACCGCAACAGCGCCTCGAGTCCGATTAAACGTCCCGACGCCAGGTCGATACGCGGCTGGTAATGCAGTACGAATTCATCACGAACAAGCGCGTGACGCAACCCGATTTCCAGTTCCTCACGTTGTTCGAGTTTGGCGTTGAGTGAAGTCGAGTAATACTGGAAGCGTCCGCCGCCTCGTTTCTTCGCTTCGCACATGGCAATGTCAGCGGCTTTGATCATACGCTCGGCTGTGTCGCCCGACTCGGGATACAGCGCTATGCCAATGCTCGGCGTGGCGTAGACTTCGCTTGTGCCGATCGCGTACTTTTCGGACAGGACGAGCAGGAGCTTTTGTGCCGCCGCCGCCGCGTTGTCGGCCTCACCGAAGTCTTCGAGGCAAACAACAAACTCATCGCCACCCCAGCGTCCGATGAAATCGCCGATACGCAGATTTTGTTTGAGCCGATCCGCAATCTTACGAAGCAACGCATCGCCAATGTCATGGCCAAGCGTGTCATTAACGGACTTGAAGCGATCAAGGTTGATGAGCAGCGCCGCAAGCGGCGCTCCTTTGCGCTGGCTGCGGCCAATGGCTCGTGACAAATTCTCGAGGAAGAGGCCGCGATTCGCGATGCTGGTCAGTTCGTCGTATTGCGCGCGCTTCTCAAGCTCGGAAGTCCGCTGCGTGGCCTCGGTAATGTCGCGGAAAGTGACAACGCCGCCAACGAGTTCACGATTACCGTCATACAAGCCCTGACCATTAACGCTCAAAATTGCATCGGGTTGTTCGGGTGTCCGGTAGATGGCCACCTGGTTTGAAAACTTCTCCCCGCTGCGGGCGCGCATCAACGGCAGTTCGTGTGAGTTTCGGTAGGCGTTGCCGTTCTCGTCGATGCAGCAGAACGTTTGCTCCCAGGTGGGGTCCGGTTGCGCGCGAGGTCCCAGGCCGAGGATTGTCCTTCCGGCCGGGTTGATATCCATGATGCGGCCCATTGCATCAACAACGATCACGCCATCATTGATGTTGCGCAGTACCGACAGGACGGTGACGTCGGTGTCCGAAAGGCGTTGCTGCAAGCGCCCGCGCTCTACCGCGTAATCAAAGATTGCGTCCTGTCCTTCGACAGTAATGTCGTCAACGCAAACATATCCCAGTGCCCCGGCCCGCAGGGCGGCAATGCCGCGATGTTCGTTTTCTTTTTGTGTCAGCGCGACAACCGGGAATGGATGCAGCGAATGAATCAGCTCAGCCAGCGACTGCCCGGAGTGGGAAACGATCGGTCCCGCTTCCAGTAACACGAGATCCACAACATACGAAGCGTTCTCGGGTAGTTCGAGCGTATTGCTGCGCGTGAGCAATGTGCAGCAGGGGAGAGTCTCGAGCTCGGACAGGTAATCAGCGGCGAATTCGCCGTGACCCAGATAAAGAATCGAGTGACCTGACATCTAGCAACTCGTAGTCGTCGGGGGCAACCCGGCCGCGGATGCATCTTTATGATCGTTGGTTGGACAAGATGGAAAACGTGCCATAAGTTGCTTTCGTTGTTCGTTTAGGCCGGTCCGATAATAACAGAATAGTAAACAAAGACAGTCGCTTAAGCGATTTTTTTACCAATTGGGCGGAAGAATTTCAAACCATATGGGCTTGCCGGGCATCCAAAGGTCAAGATAAAGGGAGAAAAGACACTTGGAAGCGCTTTTGACCGCGACAAGCAGCGATTATAGTCGGGAGATGGTTTCTGCTCCCCCTAAATCAGTCGCCGGCGAAGAGGTCTGGATAGGCCAGGCACAGCGATCAGATGCGCGCGCATTTGAGGCCCTGTATCGGCTGCATGTGGACAAGGTTTACGGACTTTGTCTGCGCATGACGGGAAACGTCAGTGAGGCCGAAGACTGTACGCAGGAAACGTTCATCCAGGCCTGGAACAAGATGTTGAAGTTTCGTGGTGACAGTGCATTTTCGACGTGGCTGCATCGCATTGCGGTAAACACCGTTCTGGGCAGAATTCGAAAGTCGAAGCGAGAGCAGGACAGGATTCAGGCGGTGAACGATGCGCAGCCGGCTCGCGTAGCCACGGGTGATACCGGCGAGCTCCGTGACCTGGCTGAGGCAGTAGACAGACTGCCGGAGAGAGCACGACACGTATTTGTTCTGCACGCGGTATATGGCTACAGCCACGATGAGGCCGCGGAGATGATGGGTATCGCCGCAGGAACAAGCAAGGCACAGCTGCACAGGGCAAGGAGGCTTCTTGTGCAACAACTGGAAGAACAGGGATTCGAGGCATGACCGAAAAATTTGATGACAAACTGGACAGAGCGGCACGAGAGCTCGCAACCGAGATCAGCCCGAAGCGCGACCTTTGGCCCGGTATTGCCGAGGCGATAGCGACACCGAAGCGCTCGCGCTGGACACCGATACTGGCGCAGGCCGCTGCAATCGTATTACTTGTAGGCACCTCGTCAGCCGTGACCTACATCGCGACCAAGGACAGCAATGGTCCGATTGTGTCCGTGGCTCCGGAGCTTGTGTTCGAGCAAGCTGCTTTTGGCGGCAACTACCATTTGGGCCCCGGCTTCCAGGACGCTCGCAACAGTTTGCGTGATGACCTGGACGTCGAGCTGGCGCGCTTGTCGGACGAGGCACGCGAAGACGTCCAGGCGAATCTTGCTTTGATCCACCAGGTGATAATCGACATCAATGTGGCGCTCGAGCAGGAGCCCGACAATGTTCTGCTGCAGCAAAAATTGCTGCGGGCGTATCGCGAAGAATTGAGTTTGTTGCGCAGGGTAGGTGGTCTGACGCGCAACGTAATGAGAAGGAATGATATCTAGTCGGCAAGGTGCTGGCAGGATTGTAAAGAGAGAAGCATGATGAAGAGACTAACAGTAGTTGTTTTGGGCATGTTGCTCGCCGCACCGGTAATGGCCGAGGAGGTCGACCGGACGCTTGATGCCGCTTCCGACGGGCGTGTGCATATATCAAATATCGCGGGTGCCGTGACTATAGATGGATGGTCTCGCGACCAGGTACAGGTCACTGGTGAACTTGGACGTAACGTAGAAGAACTCATTTTTGAGCGCGATGGTGACAAGGTCACGATCAAGGTGAAGGTGCCGCAGAAAAGTGGCCGCGGTATCGAGAGCGATCTGTATATCCAGGTGCCACAGGCCAGTTCGATTGACGTAAGCACAGTGAGTGCAGACATCGAGGTAATAAAAGTCACTGGCGAGCAGAGCCTTGGCACGGTAAGTGGCGACATTGATACGGAAGGTGCCGAGAGCGACATATCCGCCGAAGCCGTGAGCGGTGACATTGAAGTAAACGGCCAGAACAAAGTAACAAATACGCGCGCGAACACCGTGTCAGGCGACGTTCTACTGGTTCGTGTCGCCGGCATCGCCGATACGGAGTCGGTTAGCGGCGACGTAACGATCACTGATGGGTCGTTCGAGCGCATCGATATGAGTACGGTCAATGGTGATCTTATGTTCCGTTCCGCGTTGCAGGCAGGCGGCAAACTTACCGCCGAGACCGTGAACGGCAGCGTCGACATTGAGTTTACTGACGATATATCAGGTCGTTTCGACATCGACACGTTCAATGGCGACATCGACAACTGCTTTGGCCCGAAGCCAGAACGCACCAGCAAGTACACACCGGGTCTGGAACTGAGCTTTCAGGAAGGTGATGGTGATGCCCGGGTGAACATATCCACCCTAAACGGCGATGTCTCGATCTGCCGCTGACTGAAAGCGTCTTTATTCTGCGACGGGCCGCAATTAGCGGCCCGTTTTTTATCCTATTTGGTACCCTAGAGTTTCTTATGTGAAGGGTACTCAAATGGGCCGTATTACCAAGATCATTCTCGGGCTGGTTGCAGCGCTGGCTGCCTTGTTTGCCATCGTGGCGATAGCTGTTTTTTTGTTCTTCGATCCCAATGATTTTCGCGAGGACATTTCAAAAGCTGTCAAGGAGTCGACCGGCCGGGACCTGACGATTGACGGTGAGGTGTCGCTCCAGCTGTTTCCGTGGATCGCCGTTGAAATAGGACACACCGCGCTCGGCCAGGCGCCTGGTTTCGGTGCTGAGCCATTCGCCGAGTTCGATCGCGCTCAACTAAGTGTCCGCCTGTTGCCACTGTTGTTGCGGAGAGAGGTAACCGTCGGTACCGCAGAGCTCGATGCGCTTCACCTGAGCTTTGAAGTGAATAGTGATGGCTTGCAGAACTGGTCGGACCTGATCGCAGCAGAAGAGAGCACGGAATCTGAGGAAGGTGCGCCAGGCGCCAGTTCAATCGATATTTCGGGTGTCGATATTCGCGGTGCAAGCATACGGTATGTTGATAAACAGACGGGTGACAGTTATTTCCTGACAGACGTCAATTTTAGCCTTGGCCGAATTTCGGCCAATGGGGATGCGGTACCGGCCAATGGAAGTTTGAAGTTCGATATTCAGCCGCTGGCGTATAGCGGAGAGATGAGCGTTGATACCGCGGTGGCCTTCAATCAAGACGCGGGGACCGTAAGCTTCGGCGATACAACACTGGAGGGCCTGATCGAAGGCCTGGCCAATTCACCGACATCCGTGAACTTTGAGACCGCAGGCATAGAGGTTCAGCTTGATAAGCAGATTGTTGCCATGCAACCGATCGAGATTTCAGTTCTTGGCGTTGACGTCGCGGCACAACTGCAACCGTTTTCCTACGCGGGGGCGGTAGAGCCGGCTGGAAAAATCCAGGTGGCCGCTTTTTCACCGCGCAGCCTGATGCACCTGTTCGATGTCGAAGCCCCTGAGACGGCGGACCCGGTTGTGCTCAGCCGTGTGATAATGGATGTCGATGCCAAGGTAAGTGAATCAGCCATCGAGCTCAGTAACGTCAACATCAAGCTCGATGACACGACCTTCACGGGATCGCTGGTGGCGCCACGTAGCTCAACAGGCAAGTATCGTTTCGATCTCGTCGGCGACACAATCGACCTCAATCGTTACATGGAGCCCGCGTCCGAAGCGGCAACCAGCAGCACGAGCGATTCCGCTCCGACGGAACTGCCAGCGGATCTTATCAAACCGCTGAACGCGCGCGGCGGTTTGAAGATAGCAAGCGTTGTTCTCGGCGATCTGAAGCTCGAGCAGGTTACGCTCGGACTGGATACCGAGAATGGACGCATGCGAATTTACCCGATTTCTGCGGACCTTTACGGCGGCAGCTACAGTGGCGATGTGCGTCTCGATGTCGCAGGGTCAAAGCCTGTTCTTACGCTGGACGAAAAAGTACAGGGCGTCGATCTCGCATCGCTGGCACTTGCCATGTTCGAGCAGGAGAATATCACCGGGTCGATGAACGGGAATTTCAAGTTGACGGGCCGCGGTAATGACCTGGCTGAAATACAGCGCAGCTTGGCCGGCAGCATGTCTTTCGAGCTGAAGGACGGTGCTTACGAAGGTATGGATGTCTGGTATGAACTGCGGCGGGCGCGTGCGTTACTCAAGAAGGAGACGCCGCCGGAACCCGTGCTTCCGGCAAGGACAAAGTTCAGTTCCGTTACTGCGACGGGCATCGTTACAGATGGCATCATGCGTAACGATGATTTTGTCGCCGACCTGCCATTCATGCAGCTAACCGGCAAGGGCAACGTGGACATTCCGCAAGCGACGGTGAACTACAATCTTCGTGCCCGCGTCTACAAAAAGCCCGAGGCGCTCGAAGGCGCAACTCAGGAAGAGATTGACGAGCTCACCAAGACCGTGATTCCGCTGAAGATCACCGGGCCGCTCGCATCGCCCAAGGTCAGCCCGGATCTTGAGGAACTTCTGCGCCAGCGGGTCGAGGAGGGGGTCGAAGAATTGCTCAAGGACAAGCTCAAGGACCTGTTTAATTGATGACGCGCTGGCTTGCCGTCATTCTGCTCGCGCTGGCCGGCCAGAGTGTCGGGTCGGCCGCAGAGATGCGTAGCATCGATGTGAAGTACGAAGACGGTTTCTACACCCTGGTATCGGTCGTCTGGTTTGACGCCGGCCCGCGCTCGATGTTTGACGTGTTCAGCAGCTGGGACCTGTCCGAGCAGTTCTCCGGAGCTGTCGTTGAGGCGCGTGACCTCGAAGCTGATGAGCTGGGTCGCCCCGGATTCTTCGTGATTAATCGTGGTTGCGTAGTGTTCTTCTGCAAATCCCTGACGCGGCAGGGTTACGTCGAAATCGAAGATGAAAAGGTATTGCGGGCGTTTGCCGACCCCGCTCTCAGCGACTTCAGGGTAAGTAACGAGTCCTGGGAGTTTGCTGAGGAAAGTGGCGGCACGGTCGTCAGGTACACGTTGCTCATGCAGCCGGATTTCTGGGTGCCGCCGGCCATTGGACCGTACCTCATCAAACGCAAACTCAAGACGGATGGCGGCCAGGCCCTGAACCGTATCGAGGCGATTGCCAAAACATACGACGACAGTGGCGAGATTATCATTGACTGATTTTGCGGAGCGACTGCTCGGCTGGTTTGACACCAATGGCCGCAAGGACCTTCCCTGGCAGCACCCCAGGGACGCGTACCGCATCTGGGTGTCCGAAATCATGTTGCAGCAGACCCAGGTACAGACCGTAATTCCCTACTTCGAGCGCTTCATGAAGCGTTTTCCCGATGTGGCTGCGCTGGCCAACGCAGCGCAGGATGAGGTTCTGCAGCATTGGTCGGGCCTTGGCTACTATGCCCGCGCGCGTAACCTGCGCAAGGCCGCAAAAGTTATTCGCGACGAACATGGCGGAACCTTTCCGGATGCATTCGAGGCCGTCACCGCGCTTCCCGGTATTGGCAGATCAACAGCCGGGGCGATCCTGGCGCTCGCGTTCGATCAGCGTCATCCGATTCTCGATGGCAACGTCAAGCGCGTACTTGCGCGGCATGAGGCCGTGGAAGGGTGGCCCGGCAAGACGGCGGTGGCGAAGAGGTTGTGGGACATCGCAGACAAATACACGCCGGGGAATGACGTTGCCGCCTATACGCAGGCCATCATGGACCTGGGTGCGACGCTGTGTACGCGAAGCAGGCCGGCGTGCGAGCGCTGCCCCGTCGCCGAAGACTGCGCCGCCACTCTCGCAGATGCGGTGACAATGTATCCAGGCAGCAAGCCGAGGAAAGTGAAGCCACTGCGTACAACGGTGATGCTCGTCGCCTGTCACAACGGGCACGTGTACCTGGAACGGCGACCCGAAGCCGGGATCTGGGGTGGCTTATGGAGCTTTCCCGAAATAGAGGGACAGGCGGCGGACTGGTGCGAAGATCGTTTCGGAAGCCACGTCACCCGCATTGAGCCGTGGCAGGTGCTGCGGCACAGCTTCAGCCATTACGATCTTGATATTCAGCCGATAGCCGTGCGCGTTGACGCGCCATTGAGTAAAGTAGCCGACAATGACGGTGCGATTTGGCACCAACTGGATAAAGATCTTCGGGGTGGCATAGCTGCGCCGGTTAACAAACTCTTAGAGAAATTGAAAAATGTCACGCACGATTAAATGTGTCATGTTGGGTGAAGAGGCCGAAGGCCTCGACTATGCGCCTTACCCGGGCGAGCTTGGCCAGCGTATCTACGACAACGTTTCCAAGGAGGCGTGGCAGCGTTGGCTGGGCCACCAGACAATGCTTATCAATGAGTACCGCCTGACGCCAATCGAGCCAGATGCCCGGAAATTCCTCGAGGCGGAGATGGAGAAATTCTTTTTCGCCGGCGGCTCGGCTGCACCGAAGGAATTCGTACCACCAGAATAAGGTACCGGACACCGTATTTATTCCAGAATAAGGTACCGGACACCGTATTTATTCGCGGACGCAGTACTGCACGCTGAACCATTGCCGTGGGTCGGTCCAGACGTGGCGCACCTCAAATCCTGTGGCCGCCGCCATACCGGCAAATCCTTCGAGCGTATATTTGTGTGAGTACTCGGTGATGATCGATTCACCGTCCTCGAATTCAATTCTGGCGTCGCCAAGATGCACGGCCTGCTTGGCAGCGCTGACCAGTTCAACGACAACGCGACCCTCATCAGCACGATAGGTTGCACGGTGCGCAAACGCATCGAGATTGAAATCGCTGCCGAACGCACGATTCAGGTGTCGCAGGATATTGAGATTGAATTTGGCGGTAA
>CALDZH010000078.1 GCA_937944275.1 uncultured Woeseiaceae bacterium | reverse complement strand
ATGGGGCCGGCCAATGCCGCGACGGTCAAGGGCGTATTAATCGAGTTTCGCTTACGACTCGCCGCAAGGCCTGACCGAGGACGACGATGACGCTGCTGAGCAAACCCGAACCAACCATCCCGAGCCATTGGTATTTCGACGCCGAGCACTACAAGCGCGAGTTGGAGACTATCTGGTATCAAGAGTGGGTATGCGTTGGCAGAGAAGACGCTCTGGCACGACCCGGCGATTACCTGACTGCAGAAATCGGGGACCAGGGCATCATCGTCACACGAACCGAGGATGGCTTGCGTGCATTTCACAACACGTGCCGTCATCGTGGCTCGCAGATTTGCAGCAAGGAATCCGGACGTTTTCGTAATGGCCGGATCATCTGCCCGTATCACACCTGGACCTATTCTCTCGACGGCGAGTTACTGGCAACGCCGCATCGGCTCGATACCGGTTCATTTGACCGGGCGAACTATTCACTCTATAGCGTCAACCTCGATACCTGGCGCGGCTTTGTTTTCGTCAACCTCGCCGAAGAACCCGGAACTGCCCTCCTCGATCAGCTCGGCTCTGAGACGGACTGGGTTCGCAACTGGCCGCTCGAGGATATGAAATCGGTGCACCAGGTCACCAAGTCCGTCGCATCCAATTGGAAGATCTATTGGGAGAATTACTCCGAGTGTTATCACTGTCCTCGCATTCATCCTTCCCTGTGCAACATCATGCCGGCCTACAAGCTTGGCACGTTCGATTCCCGGGAGATCCCGGGTTGGACGCCTGAGGATGACGGCGACGCTGAAACCTGGGCACCGGACGGCAAGTCGACACTGCCCGCGCTTGAAGGTTTGAGTGAGGAAGAGTTTAAGACAATCGTTACATTCGCATCGTTTACAGGAATGATGTATCTCGCCGCACACCGTGATTACGTCCGATCTGTACGACTTATGCCGCGTGGACCCGAAAAAGTCGATCTCATTATCGACTGGCTGCTGCCGTCAATGCATGCCGATATTGGTCAAGAAGCGTTGCAACCAATTATTGACTTCCCGACACAAGTAATCGCCGAAGACGCACAGATGTGTGAGCTGAACCAGAAGGGCATACGCAGCCTGCGCCACCGCCACGGGGCGCTCGTCGAACAGGAGTACGAGATCCGTGACTTTCACCAATGGCTACGCAGCAAGCTGGATGAGTCCTAGAAGTAAAGCCGATCGCCTGTACCGAAAAACAATTTCGACGGCTCCACGAAGACGGTAAAATGCGAAGCATGAACTGGCTGAGGAAAATTCACGGTCGCCGCGTACCTCCCGGAAAAGAAGTGCAGATTCTTCGGCGCTTGCCGTTGATCACGCTGTCCGGAACGCTACTCATTCTGGCCTTACCCGCACTCGTTCGCGTCCTGCCCTCTCAGCCCGACATTGATACTGCCAAACACATCAGGTCGGTCGACATATTTGCGATCGCCACCGAGATTACACTACTGACGGCCGTTTTCACGGTTGCCATTGGCTGTGTCATCGTACACATCATGAAGGGTCCCGCTTACGTTGCCGATGAATTGCCGGTCGCACATTCTGACCGACCGAAGCCAGAAAAGCCGCCTCTATAAGTGTCCTCGCAACGCGAGTTGAGCCGCGCCGATAAAGGAGCCCCGGCTCAGTTGTTTGCCTTGACCCACCGCACGATGTCGGCTGCACCCATCGCGCCCGGCTGGCGAGCGACCTCCCGGCCGTTTTTGAAAAGCACCAGGGTTGGGATACTGCGAATATTGAAGTGTGCAGCCGTGGATTGCTCAACCTCAGTATTGAGTTTTGCAAGCCGCATGTTCGGCTCCAGTTCCGCCGCTGCCTGCTCGAACGCCGGCGCCATCATCTTGCAAGGTCCGCACCACGGCGCCCAGAAATCGACGACGACCGGAATGTCGTTTCGATCTACATGTTTCTGGAAACCCTGGTCCGTGAGTTCGGCCGGGTGTCCGGTGAAGATCGCCTCGCCACATCTGCCGCATTTCGGGCCCGCTGCGAGGCGGTCAGCCGGCAAGCGATTGGTCGCGTTGCAGCTTGGGCAAACGATGTGTTTTGAATCGGTCATGAAAACCGATGTTGGCCTTATACTTCCATTTTCAAGGGATTAATCGCACGCTACTCATATGACTGAGCCAGACGACATTTCTGTTCGTAAGGAATTGTGTGGCGGCGACCTCGGACGCGTCATCGCCCTGCATGGAGAGTGCTACGACATGCTGCCGGGCTTCGGCCTCCCGTTCGAGGCTTTCGTCGCGCGAACGGTTGCCGAGTACATCCTGGATACGGGTGCGAAGGGCCGCATCTGGATGGCGGAACGTGACGGCCGACTCGTTGGGTGCACGGCCATCGTGTTGCGTGACAAAAACCGCGGGCAGTTACGCTGGGTACTTGTCGATCCGTCGGCGCGCGGACTTGGCCTGGGTAAGCGACTCGTTAACGACGCGTTGCAGTATTGCCGCGACAATGGTTGCAAAGAAGTCTTTCTTGAAACCACCGACGGGTTGCCCGAGTCGCAGGCTTTGTACGACGCACTCGGCTTCAAGATTGTTTCAAGTGAATCGGAATTTCTTTGGGACGGCGTTCGCCCACTGATTCACATGAAGCTCGAACTCGATTAAAGTACTGAACTTGATTATCGTCGCCATACTATAATTTTGGGTGACTTAAAAAGTTTCGTAGACTGCCAGTCTATAAATTAAGCAAGAATCATTGCATACAACAGGGGGATTCAATGAAACCTAACCACAGGACAGGATTGCTGTCTTTCGCTGTCGCGTCCGTTCTCGCGATAACCTCCGGCCCTACCTGGGCGCAGGAATCTACCGACGAGGAATTCCTCGACGAGATTGTCACAACCGGTACGCGCCGCGAGGGACAGTCGCCAACGGAAACATTGTCGCCGATCGATGTTCTGAGCGGCGACTCATTCGTCAATCAGTCGACGTTTGATGTCACCGAGGCACTGACGAAGATTGCTCCATCACTGAATACGCAGCGTTTCCCGATCGCGGACGGCACTGCCGTTATCAGGCCCGTCTCGCTGCGCAATATGTCGCCCGACCAGACGCTGGTACTGGTCAACGGCTCGCGCCGGCATCGTTCGGCATTGGTAAACCTGCAGTTCTCGCCGCTCGGTACAATCAATACCGGCGCGCACCCGGTCGACTATGCCATGATCCCGTCGGCAGCTATCAAACGTGTAGAGATACTGCGCGACGGTGCGTCGGCACAGTACGGTTCCGATGCTATCGCCGGTGTCGTTAACGTCGTTCTGAAGGACGCCAACGAGGGCATCAGCCTGTCGGCGCAAGCCGGCGAATACTCCGAGGGCGACGGCGCACGAACAACGTTTGGCGCCAACGCAGGCTTCGCGCTCGGCGATGCTGGCTTTATAAATGCGACGGTTGAGTTCTCCGATGCCGAACAAACCTCACGCGGCGTCGTGCGTTTTGACTGCCCGGATCGCATTGACGCTGTCGGCGTGGAGAATGTACCGCTGAATGGCCTTTGTCAGCGCTGGGGCGATCCCGACGTCCAGACGACGAAGTTCTTTGTGAATGCAGGCTTTGACATCAACGACAGTGTGGAACTGTTCGGCACCTTCAGTTACGGGGAAAGCGAGTTCCGCTCCGACTTTTTCTACCGGCCGGGCTACATTGCGGGTACCGGCGGCAGTGGTGCGCTCCTGGTAGACAACGGTAGTGGTCTGCCGGCAGATGCTCCGCAGGCGCTGGTCGATGACATTGAGGGTCAGGGTTTGAATCCGGCGGACTACCTGACGGTCGACGCGGCCAGTGCCAGCGGATTTGTACTGCTGAATCCAATTCAGTCGCAGTTCCCGGGCGGTTTCAACCCGGACTTCGGCGCGGATGTCAGCGACTTTGCGGCGCTGTTCGGCCTGCGTGGTGAGACTGCCGGCGGCTGGGGCTGGGACGTTCGTGGCCGCATTGCGGAGAACGAAGTCGACTACCTGCTCGGCAGCACGATAAATCCAAGCCTTGGCTTGTTGTCGCCGACAAACTTCAAGCCCGGCGCATTGGCTCAAGAAGAAACAGCGCTCACGGTTGATGTCGTGAAAGCTGTCGATTTCGGCAACCTGGCATCGCCACTCAACTTCGCCTTCGGTGCGGAGTGGCGCGAAGAGACCTACACGATCGAAGCGGGTGACCCGGCTTCAATCGAGGTGGGACCGACCTTCCTGGAGTTTGGATTCGGCTCAGAGAGCTTCCAGGGCTACCCGCTAGAATCTGCGGGCGAGTTCGACAACGCCAGCACGGCAGTCTACGTGGACGTGGAAGCTGACATTACGGAGAGGTTCTCCGGCGGCGCGGCCGTGCGATTCGAGGACTACGATGCCTTCGGTAGCACCTTCGACTGGAAGCTGTCAGGTCGCCTGGAAGTTACGGACCAATTCGCTCTGCGCGGCACGGTCAACACCGGCTTCCGCGCGCCGACCACGGGCCAGATCAACACGCTAAACGGCACTACGGCAGCAAATTCGGCCGGCGTGTTGGTGCCGCAGTTCATTTACCCGGTTGCGAACGA
>CALDZH010000077.1 GCA_937944275.1 uncultured Woeseiaceae bacterium | reverse complement strand
GTTGTCTTCGGATCCGAAATCATGAAAAAAGCAAAAATCAGCAGGGCGCCGTTTTGCAGCTGGTGTAAGGGGATGGAAAGTGGGTCGCCGAGCCATAGAGCTCGTCCGAAGAGCAGGGAGCCATAGATGCACAGAAACGCGATTGTCGTTTCCGCACGCTTTGCCCGCGTCAGTACAAGGAAGCCCAGGCACGCGAGTGCAAAAGCGCCGATCGCGGCGCTGCCCCACTGTCCCGAAGATACCCAGGCGCGGTCGCTGAGCAGCATCAGAGACACGAGCGCAACATTAGCCGGGTTGAAAATATGCTTGTTGCGAAACCGAATCAGAAACTTGCTGCCGATCGCGATCACGGCAGCCGTGGCCGCAAGGCCGGCGAACTCAGTGCGCAAGAGCAGGGTCAATGATAACGACGTGATCAGCGCGCTGAGTGGATCGAATCGCGGCAGACCGGCGAGTCGTGAGCCAGCGTACTGTGTCAGCTGGGCAGTCAGCATGATGGCGACGGCATTTTGCCAGCGTATGCCAAAGTCGAGCAGGCCGATGCCGAAAGCAAGCAGCGAGGTGAGTACGACGACCTGGTAAAGACGAGGATCGCGGAGCCGAGATAGCAGTGTCATACCGGTTACTAACGGCGGGCGAGGTGCTCTGGGTCTAATCTCGGACGATGTGCTATATTTATTTCAATAGAAACAACAAGTTAAAATTTGCATCCAATTCCCGATCGGCGTGCATCTATAGCATGAAAGCAAATATCAGTTTCAATGGAGTAAGCAAAATGAATGAAGAACTCGTTCCGATCGTGATGTTCATAAGCCTCGCGGCTGTGTTTATCTTTCTTTTCTGGTTTCGTTACAAATCGCGCGTCGAAATGCAGGCGACCTTTCGCCAGGCCCTGGAAAAAGGCCAGGAACTGACACCCGAAGTCATTGATCGGCTCGGACATCCGAAGCCATCCAAGGACAAGGATTTCCGGTACAGCGTCATCTGGCTTTCGCTTGCGGTAGGTCTCGTGCTGATTGGCTTTGCCGTTCCTGAAGAAGAGGCATTGCGTGGTACGCTGGCTGGAGCGGCATTTCCGTTCTGCATCGGCGTGGCATATATGATCCTGCACTTCTTCACCAATCGCGAAGGCTAACGGGTGTAACCAGGTTGACCTCGATCGCTGATCATGAGCTTGTCGCCAGGGCCGCGTCGTCACAGGACGCCGCGGCTTTCGGCGAGCTGGTGCGTCGTCATCAGTCTCATGTGCGAAATTTCCTTCGCAAGTTGAGCGGTGACGTCGCCACGGCCGATGACCTTGCACAGGACTGTTTCATGCACGCCTGGGACAAGCTCCATACTTTTAGTGGGCGAGGGTCATTTATCGGGTGGTTGCTGAAAGTTGCCTACACGACGTTTTTGCAGTCCAAACGCAAGTCGAAACGCTACGCGGAAATACTTGAGAAAGTGGGTCATGTTGCTGAACTCGAGTCACGAACCCATGCAGTGCAAGCCGATGAGGTGACGGACCTTGACAGGTTCCTGGCCGTACTCAGCGAAGAGGAGCGTGCGGTGATGGTTATGTCTTATGCGTGTGGCCTTTCGCACCGGGAGATCAGCGATGCGACGTCGATGCCGGTAGGAACAGTGAAATCTGTGATATTTCGTGGTAAAGAAAAGATCAGGACAAATTTTGACATCAAAGATCATCAACATGGCTGAGAGACTCAAAGACAACGAAGATCGACTTCTGGAGTCGATGTTTGCGTCGGCGCCCATAGCTGACGACGGCTTCAGTGCGATGATTGAGAAAAAAGTGCGACATCGCTTGTGGTTGCGACGCATGGTATTGCCGGTGGCAACATTGGTTGGGGCGCTTGTATCCTTCAAGCCGCTCGCTGGACTCGCGACCGCTTTTGCGAGTCTGGCGTCATTGTTGCCCAAGGAGTTCCTTGACGCTCCGCAGCAACTCGTGCCACAACTGCCAATGATCGTGTTGGGTGCAATGTTGCTCGCGACATGCCTGTTGGCGTTGCGCACACTCGAAGAGTAGTTTTTCCGTTGTCATGGTCGGAGCGCTCGGTTACATTGCGTTCATGACTCTTCGCGATAAAGTCGAGGCGCAACTGCCGAACTGGGAACGCTGGTATCCCAGTCTGTTTGATGCTGCAAGTGATCTCGGAATCATCAAAGCCGAGGTTTGCGATCCCAATTCCCTGCTATTAACGCGTCGCCACCGGAAGGTCAGGCAACGCGCCGAGGATGCGCATCGCGAAAAATGGGGCGGCAAGGCAGAGGAATAAGGAATGTCATTCAACCTCGACGCGGTGCGAGCGCAGTTTCCTGCGCTGGCCATAAAAGACAACGGCGTACGCCGTATTTATCTCGATAATCCGGCCGGGACGCAGGTGCCCGTCGGAGTCGCCGACGCGATGTCCGATTGCCTGCTGTCAACCAATGCAAATCTGGGCGGCTATTTCCGAACGTCACAAGCAGCAGGTGTGATTATCAGCTCGGCCCGCGACGCGATGGCGGATCTTCTCAATGCGCCGTCGAGTGACGAGATCGTG
>CALDZH010000076.1 GCA_937944275.1 uncultured Woeseiaceae bacterium | reverse complement strand
TCGGGTTCTGCCCCTGTCATCCTGTAATGCGCGGTCGCCGCCAATGCGGAATACGCCGGTACGTGGCCCGTTTGTGAAATTCTTGGGCGGCGTTACGTAAGTCCACTTCACATCGTCGACCTTACGATAGAACTCGAGCGCCAGTATCTGGCCCAGGATTTCGACCTCGAGGTTCTTTGGTAGCAGGATCGTCGGCAACTTCTCGGCGAACAGCACGCCTGGCTCGACCTCGAGCGATCCCGAGCCACCGACGTGGATCAGACGCGGCGCGCGATCGCCCTGCCGGAAAAGGACATCGACGAGCGTCTCTGCTGCAATAAATTGCAGCGCATTCTCCGGTAAGCCTGAATCGCCGATCACACCGCGTACGGAGAGGATCACGATATCCTGGCCGGTCACCGTAGCGGTGACGCTGGCCGTGTCGAGGAGGTCGCCTTTAACGACAGACAGGTTGTCGTGACGCAATTCGACTTGCGAGGGCTTCCGCGACACCGCCGTGACCCGGTGGCCTCGATCCAGCGCTTCCTGCATAACATGCGAGCCGACGTCTCCGGTTGCGCCGTAGATGACGATGTCGAGCGCATCGTTGGCGTACCCGACGCCTGCGGTCAGTATCAGCACCAAATACACTAAAATTACGCGTCGCATTGACCTGCTCCGTTGTCGAATCAAGCTGTGAAGAAATACGTCGCCCACGTTAGCTCATGGCATTTTTACGACGATGGACTAGGCAGTGCAAAACATCATGTAATTGACTGCCGTTGAAGCGGTGATATGAAGGCTTCGAGCGAACGGGTTCACGGCAACTCCCACGATATCCCTGACGACGAGCCCGCCATCCTGGAGATGCGCAGCGATGTCCTCCGGTTTCCGGAACATGGACCAGCGATGCGTGCCGCGTGGCAGCCATCGCAGCACGTACTCAGCGCCGACGATCGCGAACAGCCACGCGAGCGGCGTTCGGTTGATCGTGGCGACAAACATGGCACCACCATTCGCCGTCAGTCTGGTGCAATCGCGCATGAAGAGTTTGACTTCAGCGACGTGCTCGACAACCTCCATGTTAAGGACGATGTCGAATACAGTGCCGGAAGCCGCAACTTCTGCAGCAGTCGCGACCCGGTAGTCAACATCGATGCCTTGCTGCGCAGCATGCAGCGACGCGATCTGTATGTTCTTGTCGACGACATCGATTCCCGTAACGCTTGCTCCCAGCTTCGCCATGGCTTCGGAAAGAATGCCGCCGCCGCAGCCGACGTCGAGAACTTGCAGGCCTTCAAGCGGCCGCTCAACGGTACTGCTACGGGCGAAATGCCGACAGAGTTTGTCCTTGATGTACTGGGTGCGGAGTTCATTGAGTTTGTGCAACGGCCAGAAAGGTCCGTCGCGATCCCACCAGGTATCTGCGAGGCGCGTGTAGAACTCGACCTCGCGAGGATCGATAGTTACATCTCGGCTCGCGCCTTCTCCTTCGCCGCCACTCATGGCAAGCAGGCAGGGCCACCGGGTGGCGAACAGGGTGCTCTGTCGATCATCTGTCTATACAATGTCGAGAAAAGATCGACACATTATATCAACAGTACATTCCCGTCTACCGCGTCGCCCAAGGAGATAAATAGCATGGCTGAAAAAGGCCGCAAGCAGGACCATGAGTACGGCATCGGTGCTGTCGCCAAGCTAACCGGTCTGACTGACCACGCGATTCGCGTCTGGGAGCGACGCTACAGCGCCGTCGTTGCCCGACGCGCGGCCAATGGCCGTCGAGTGTATGGTCCTGCTGATGTCGAGAAGCTCAGGTTGCTGAAGTCATTGACCGACCGGGGCGTATCTATCGGTCAGATTGCGGGCGATACCGTCGATGCTTTGCGCGAACGCGTTCGCAATATGAGCGAAATTGTCAGCGCAACGATGCCGGAGCATGTTGGTGTCGCAGTACTCGGCGACCTGCTGCCCGGTCTGTTTGCTGATCAGGCGCGCGATATTGCGCCGGTGCAGGTCCTTTTGGCTGACAGCAATCGCGACACCTTTGTTGCCGACCTCGCACGGCATGACGCGGATGTCGTTGTCGTCGAATGTCCTGTCCTGAACAGTCGCGTAACGGCGCAGCTGCAGGCTTACATGGAACAGGCGGGCGCTTCCAAGGGTGTGCTTGTCTACAATTTTGGTCGATCCCGAGACATCGATACGGCGCGTGACTCGAACATTGTAGCGCTCCGCTCACCCGTCAATGTCGACGAGGTGCGAGCCGCTGTGATGCGAGCGTACACTCCTGCCGTAGCAGTGCGCCCGAAAGCAGCCCCGTCGGAAACGGCGGAATCCGGGTGGCGCGTGTCGGGACCGATACCGCCGCGCCGGTTCAATCATCAGCAGCTGGCCCGGCTGACGCGGGCATCGACAGCCATTAATTGCGAGTGCCCCCATCATCTGGCGCAGCTTGCCGGCGACCTGACGGCGTTCGAGGTCTACAGCGCACAGTGCGCGAATCGGGATGAGGACGACGCCGAGCTGCATCGTTACCTGCATCAAACGACCGCGCAGGCACGCGCGCTGATCGAGGACGCGCTGCAGCGCGTCGCAGAAGCCGAGGGCATTGACTACTAGCAGGGCAGTTACAAGTTGTTACATTTTTGTCCATTAAATATATCGACAAATGATTGACATCATGGCGAGAACCGCTATGCTTGGTCGGGAGTTAGCACAGCCTCTGGCGTCAGATTCCCCTAAGCAGAGAATCGTTCGTTCTTCCCCAACAAAGCCCTTCTCTGCTACCTCCGGGCCGGCGCAATGCGCCGGCCTTTTTTACAGGACGATTGAAATTGAGAAGAAGCATCAATGAAAAAACTTTCGGGTCACGGCTCGCCCCCCGCAAACTTGTATTGCGGCGAGGATTCGAAAAGGCGGCTGGCACCGCAGCGCCTGGCCAGAAAAATAACTCCTTAACCGAGAAGAGGTAGAGATCGCTATGGAAATGGTTTTACTGACAGTTCTTTGCATATTAACCGTCGCCTTTATCGAGCGGCAGAATGCATCCATGCGCCGCTTGCAGCGCGTACGTTTAGAAAGAGATGAGCGCGCCAATCGCTGAACCCAATCGCGAGACCGCCCTGAGGCAGTTGCATCGTTTCATCGCCAGGGCCGGAACCCGGTACGCCAAATCGAGAAATTTTGACTTCGGTCCCGACAGGCGCGCTAACGTGTCGATGCTCTCTCCCTACCTCAGGCATCGACTGCTGCTTGAAGAGGAGGTGCTACGAACCGCGCTGCAGCGTCACTCGCTGGGCGCCGCCAGCAAGTTTGTTCAGGAAGTCTTCTGGCGAAGCTATTACAAGGGCTGGCTCGAACAGCGTCCCGCCGTATGGGCAGACTACCGTCGCTCTTTGGCCGGAATGCTCAACGACCTTGAAAGCTGCGCTGATGTCCGGAAGCGCTATGAACGCGCTGTCGCCGGCAACACCGGTCTCGATTGTTTCGATGCCTGGGCAAACGAGCTTCAAAGCACCGGCTATCTCCACAACCACGCTCGCATGTGGTTTGCGAGCATCTGGGTATTCACGCTGGAGTTGCCGTGGCAGCTGGGCGCCGATTTCTTCTATCGTCACCTGTTGGACGGTGACCCCGCGTCGAATACGCTGAGCTGGCGCTGGGTAAGCGGACTTCACACGCCGGGAAAAACCTATCTCGCCACCGCTGCAAATATAGCGAAATTTACGGACAACCGGTTTCACCCGGAAGGCCTCGCCACTCACGCACCAGCGCCGAAAATGCCGGACGTTTATCCGCTCGAGCATTTGCCTGCGTCACAGTCGCTCGAAGCAAGCGAACGCTTTGGCCTTTTTATTACAGAAGAAGATTGTTTCCCCGAGTCGATACTCGGGACCGATGCACCGGCCGCCATTATGGGCGCTGTTGCCACGCGAATGCGTTCCCCACTGCCGATTAGCGACTTTGCGGAAAAATTTGCTAACGGCGCGGTCAGCGACGCATTAGAGCGGAGCTCCCGGATATTCGCCGTCAACGGAGAGCTGACGGATTCGCTCGACTGGGGCGACACCCTCCTGGAATGGGCAAAGGCGCACGACTTGAAAACGATCGCGACCGCGCATGCTCCTGTCGGCCCTGTCGCGGAGCTGCTAGCCGAAGCTGCCGATAAGTTAGCTCAGCATGGCATCCGATTGCTGCAGCTGCGACGCCCTTATGACAGCCTGGTATGGCCGCATGCGCGTCGAGGATTCTTCAAGCTCAAAGATCAGATCCCTGCGTTGATAGAGCGACTCGGTAACGATCCTGTACCGGCTGCGATCACCAAAAAGGCCGGTTAATCTGCGAGCGCCGTTTATAGTCGCTCACCAAGCTGCGAGGCGAGGTCACTGGCGCTGCAGAAAGCCGCCTCGATTCTTCCGTGTACGAACCAGTCGCCGCAGGCCGCAAGCTTTGCCTCGTCGTTTATGAAGCTGGCCGGTCCGTTTTGCTTCCCAATGTTGGCATAGCGCCAGCGCTGCACCTGGCAGTGCACTGCTTCCCGCAGGTCTCTACCACAAGCCAACGCCGACTCGCTCAACATGTACTCGCGAACGTAATCCATATCTTCATCAATGTGCGCATTTGTCCACGCATTGGTCGCATGCACCACCAGCGTATAAGGCGCCTTGCGACCGGGCTTGCTGCTGTTCACCGAGACCCAGCTAACGTCCGCATTCTGGACCACGGCTGCGTGCCACGGCAGCTCAAGCGGTTCCTCAAAGCCGAGCATGAGGGCATAGCAGCCTACTAACTCGCGCCGGTTACAAAGCGATACGAGTTGCCGAAAATCCGCGGCAAGGGTTGCCGTCTGTGGCGCGGGCGCCGTCAGGACAACCCAGTCGTAATCTTCGAACGCATTGCCGGCATCGTCGATCAAGGTCCACCGCACCCCGTCCCGACGGATCGTTGCGATAGCCGTATCCAGCTCAATATCGAGATTGCGCGAAAGAAACTTGCCGATCTCGTTCATCCGCGGTACGCCGACAAAGTGAGGTACATCAGCGTTCCACTGACGCTCACAAATAATACGATCCCGGTCGATCTCTACGAACCGTGCTGTCCAATTTGCGACGACGCCATTGTCAATAAGGGGCTGCAAAAACTTGCGAAAACCAGGCGTCCGCGCCGTGAAAAACTGAGCACCATGGTCGAACTCGAACTCGCCGGCGTAGCGAGTTGCAATACGTCCACCAACGCTCCGCGACTTTTCAAAGACGGTTATTTCTGCTGAGACACCCAGGCGGCGCGCGATAACCATGCCCGCCATCCCGGCTCCGATAACGGCGACCCGAGTCACAGAGGACGCCGGTAAGCGTAACGGGTATTCGAGGCGTCGAGGAACGTCATACCGGTTGGAAAGCTCGTTAGCCTTTGGATATTTCTCTTTGCCGCATTGGCATGGAATCGATCAGGGCATAAATCTCGTTCATCGATGTCGCGCTCTTGGCGGTTAGTTTGACCGAGCCGTCTTTACCGATCAGCTGCAGCGCAAATGAGCCGGGACGAATTCCCAATGTCGTGCGTGTTGCGGCAACCTCGGCCCTTGTCAGTTTGCGGTCGCCGGCCTTGGCATCCGCGTTGTCCAGCAGCGTCACCAGAACCATATCGCGGTCGGCAAATTCGTCAGACGTTGAAGCCAGTTCAGCGAGCTGTTCCAGCAGATTACTGTCATCGGGACTGGGGGCGCTGACGACGAGAACGCGATTCCTCCATTGGTACTGCTGCAGCGCAAAGGGGGTATCGTCCGAATGAGAGTGTACGTTATCCGGATTGAGCTCGGAGGCGCCGAGAGGCGAATTGAAGTACGTCATCAGCAGCAGTCCGAAGATCAGGGAGAAGAGAGTCGGGCGCACGTGTCAGCCAGGTTATTCACAACAGACTGTACTGTAGCAGCGCTGATCAGACCGCGAGTGCAAAAAGCGACGGCAGATACACACCGTTACAAAGGCCTCGTGCTCAAACGCTTGAATCGGCCCGGCGCAGCGGCGACACTCTCTGCCTTTCCCGACATGGATATCTGCGGATGGAACTCGTCGTCTTCGACCTTGATGGCACGCTCCTTAATCGAAGGTCGGCGATCTCCGACTATACGAGCGAGACGCTGAAGCTCCTGACCGAACGTGATATCGCTTACACGGTTGCCACGGGACGAACGCTTCACGGTGCACGGGCGATTCTTGACGGCCATCGCTTTCGGCTACCGCAGGCCTACAAGAACGGCGTAATGATCTGGCATCCTAAAACCGGGCATTTTTCAAGCAGTGCCACGCTGACACGAGGCGAGTTGGAAAACCTCGTCAGCGCCTGCTTTGAGCAGGGAGTTACGCCCTTCGTTTTTACGCTCAATGAACATGATGAGAGCGTCGTTTATCATCCTCCGCTTCTGACAGACGTTGAGCGTGAGCTCATTTTCAGCATCGGCATCGCCGAGCCAGGAAATGTTCGCGCTCTTGATGAGCTGTCTTCCGACGCCACGATTACTCATGTGAATTCCATAGGCGATGGCAAAGCTATCGAAGCGGTGTTGCGTAGCGTAGACGATGAGCCGCATCTCGTGGCGTACTCCGGCACTGCTCTGGAAGGCGAGCAATGGCGTTGGCTCGACGTGCACCATAGCGACGCCAGCAAAGGTGGCGCAATCCATGCGATGAAGCGGATGCTGGGACTCGAACGCGTCATTTGCTTTGGCGACAGCGATAATGACCTCAGCATGTTCGAGGCGGCAGACGAAGGTTACGCACCCGAGAATGCCAACGACAATATCAAGTCGGCAGCCACGGCGATTATCGGACACCATGACGAGGAGGGTATTGCACGCTTCCTGCGCGAACGCTTTGCGTTGGAAGCACGTTGAGTCGTAGCAAGATCCTGGCGATTAAGATGCGGATTCACTCTTCGGCGTAGCCCGTCAGCTCCACGTACCCGCGCCCCTCGACCGGCCGCAGTTCATGCTCTCCCGTAACATCGACCGCGCCTTCCCAGTAACGCACGGTAGTGAAGAGCTCCTGGTCGCTGATAACCGGTGTAACGTTTAGCTCGAGTCCGAATCGCGGCACTCGAAGCAGCCAGCGGGAAGGGTAGCTGCCGCCCTCCGGGCTCGACCACTCTTCGAGTACGCTGATCTCTACATCGTCGTAAGCGAGATGTGTGGTAACGCCATTTGCGCTCACAAACGTACCTGCGCTCGCCGGATCGCGTGTTCCATTCTCCAGGCGCAGTCCGTAGATCATCAGCTCACTGCCATCGTCGAGTTGCAGTGCGAACCAGTCCCACCCGACCTGATCTGCTGCGAGTGCGCTCGTGCTCCATTCACGATCAAGCCACGACAGGCCCGATACGGTGTAGTCGTTCTCGCCGATGCGCAGGCTGCCCTCGGTTTGCAGGCGGGTAATCGAGTAGTAGTAGGACGCGTTCGACGGATCTGCGGACTTCTGTGAGAGACCGTCGATGCCATTGAGAACCGGCGGTTTAAGCGCCCTCAACTCCAGGTCGATGCCGAAGTCTTCATCGTCCGCGATTAAATGCCAGGTACCTGTCTCCGCTTTCCCTGCCATCTCCCAGTCGTCGATCCAGACGCGAAACGGTTTCGCTTGCGCTCCCGCGAGCCCGGCAGCGCCTCGCGAGTAACGCTGGGCAACGTAGAAACGTTTGTTGTCCGCATCGGTCACGGCGAGGTGTGCGATATAGACCTGGTTCGTGCGCCAGGCAGATTTCGATGCGGACACGCTCGGCGTCAGCGCAAAACGGAAAATCGTAAGCTCGAAGCCGAAGCGCTCACCGTCTTCATTATCCAGGTTGCCCGTGACGTACCACCATTCGTTGCGGAATTCGGGATGGGGTCCGTGATCCTGCGGAAAGACGAACGCTCGCGGCGCGATGGCCCGTGCAAATGCCGGGTCGGCATCACTGCCGAGGAGGTCTGCCAGTTGCGAGGTTTGTGCCCCGGTCTCCTCCGCATACGCAGAACCGAAGATGAAGGAGGCGAGCAGGGCGACCAGGCAGGTTCTCGGGATCAGCATGCTATTCCTCCCGCATCGCAATGGCGGGCTGGCTGCGACCGGCGCGATACGCTGGGTAGAGACCCGCCAGCAGGGCCGCGCCCATCGCAAACGCGACGGCAACCAGCAGGATGCCAGGCCCGATCGACATGTCGATCTGCCAACCAAACGCGCGACGGTTGATGACCTTGATCAGCACCCATGCCATGACGACGCCGAGCGGGACGGCGGCGAGACCGCTTAACAATCCGATAACCCCCGTCTGCGTAATAATCATGCTACCCACCTGGGTGGGCGTCATACCCAGTGCGCGCAGCGTTGCGAACTCGCGGGCACGTTCAAGCTGGAGCGCGAGCATCGCCGACAGGATGCCGATAAACGCGACACCGAGTGTCAGCCAGTAAAGAATGTCAGTAATCACGAAAGTGCGATCGAAAATAAGCAACGAAAGCTCCCGTAAACTGACGTTCGAGCTGATGTACAGTTCCTGCCGGCCCGCGCTTAACGCCTTGATTTGTTCAATAACGGTATCGGCGCTCACGCCATCGGCCAGGTAAAGGCCCAGCGAGTCGATACTGTCGTCATCGAAATGTCGCGCATAGGTGGCGCGACTCATCATGATACCGCTGGCGTTAATGTCGTAGCTCTGGAACGTGGCAGCAATAGCGAACTTATGAGGGCCGAAGTCTGTAGGGAGGACGACGGTATCGCCAGCGCCGACGTTGTTCTGGTATGCGTAAGGTTCGGAGACGAACAAGGCATCCGAACTTTCCCACGCGGTCCATGCTGCGCTCGGGTCCGCATCGATCAATTCGGCACCCGCATAACTGGCTGGCGGCATCTCGAAAACACGCAACTCAGTGCGCCCGTTTTCGTCTTCTATCGAAGCACGTTTGCGTGTACTCATATCCACAACACCGTCGATGTTGCGGATCGTCTCGATCAGATCCGGGTCCATCGCGCCGCTGCGGTCCAGCCCGGCGTAGACGTCTGCCTGCAAGGTCTGCTGCAGCCATGTGCTGACGGACCCGCGGAAACTATCCACCATGACGCTGACACCAATCGTTGCAGAAACGGCAATGGCCAGCGCGACAATAGCGACGCCGGTGCGTGAGAGTCCGGATGCGATGCCGGCGACAGCCATGCGCGCAGAGGTGCCGCCCAGTCTGCCTGCCAAAGGGGCGGCCAGATTCGACGCGAAGCGCACGAACAGCGGCACGCAAAGCGCGAAACCAAGGATCAGCAGGAATACTGCTGCGAGCCCGGCGACGAGGTTTGAACCCGAGGTGAGAATCAACAGCACGGCGCTCGCCATCACGGCAATGCCGGTCAACGCGACTGTCGGCAGCGCGCGTCGCGCGCCGCGTTCGAGCGCAGAGCGGGTCAGAGCGAGTCGCGGTTGATACGACGTCGCCTCGATCGCGGGCAGGGCCGCCGCTACGAGTGCGGCACCGACCCCGGCTATCAGGCCCTTCGCGATCGAAAAAGTCTCGATGCTGACGTTGGTGACATTAACGCGAAAGTAGAGGTCGTTGATCGTACGCGACACCAGCTCGAGAAGTTGTTCACCGAGTGCAACGCCTAATACCATGCCGAATACCGCGGCAATGCTACCCAGCACGGTGGCCTCGACGAGGATCATGGCGAGCAGCTGTCGCCGCGTCAGCCCGAGTGCCCGAAGCACACCTATCAATGGCCGGCGCTGCAACACCGAAAAATTGACGCTGTTGAAAATGAGAAACAGGCCGACGAGGAGGGCGAGCAGGCTCATGGCCGTGAGGTTGGTCATGAAGGCCTGGCTCATCTCGGCCGTTGATCGCGTGCGCCCGGCTGCAGACAGTAACTGCGTGCCGCCGGGCAGCGCGGCTTCAAGTGCGGCAAGGCTGTTCTGGTCACCGTCTGCAATGCGCACATCGATGCGGCTCAGCCAACCGGCCAGGCCAAGCCATTCCTGTGCCGTGGCGATATCCGTGACGAGCAGGCGGTCGAGGCTCCCGTTACCGTCGTCGGGCAAGATTGCCAGGAGCGTGGCTTGCTGATTCTTCCCCTCAACGAATAGCTCGAACGTATCACCGACAGACAGGCCAAGTTGTTTTGCGGTCTGTTGCGAAGTCGTGACGGCCCCGGGAGTGACAAGAAATTCTGCAAAAAGGGAGTTGGCGCCTGATGCATCAGTGTCGCGCGTGAGCGCCTCGCCTGTGAAAGTACGGATCTCGCGTTCGGCAAAAAGATCGACCCCGAGTATCGACATTGTCACGTCGTCGATCGTGGCCGCGCCATCGATGATCGGCGCGATTGCACGTGTGCCGTGGTTGACGCGCAGTCGGGTGTAAATGTCCTCAGTGACGCCGCGCGGGCCGCCGATGATCTGGTGAGTCGCCTCGCCCGTTATCGTATCCATTGACAACAGAAAGGCCTTGCGAGCACTGGCATTGGCGAGATCGACGGCGACGATGACGGCCACACCAACGCTGATGCCGAGCAAGGCGAGAGCAAGTTGCCACGGGTGCCGCAGCAAATAAGAGAAACTCGCGCGGTAGGTGACCGGAATCATCGTGCCGTGCTGTCCTAAAGGCGGCCGTTTTGCAGCTCGAGCACGCGATCGCAAAGCGACGCTACGTGCATGCTGTGCGTGGCGATCAGCAATGTGCGGCCGGTAGCACGCACGAGTTTGTCCAGAAGTGCCAGCACGTCCTCGGCCGTTGCATCGTCGAGGTTGCCTGTCGGTTCATCGGCAAGCAGCAGAGCCGGTTCGTGGGACAATGCCCGCGCAATTGCGACACGTTGCTGTTCTCCACCCGACAGCACGTCGGGGTAACTTGACGCGCGATCGGAGAGGCCGACGGCCTTGAGAAGTTTCTCGATACGCGCCGACGCTTCGGCAGGGGGTACCTTGTTCAGTTCGAGCACGAGGCGGACGTTGTCGGCGACGCTCAGGGTCGGCACGAGGTTGAAAGCCTGGTAGACGAAGCCAATCCGCTCGCGACGAAAAAGCGTGCGGTCGTGTTCCGACAAACCGGTCAGCTCAACGCCGTCCACCGTGACCGTGCCAGCGTCGGGCGCGTCTATGCCGCCGACGAGGTTAAGAAGTGTTGACTTGCCCGAGCCGCTGCGGCCGCGCAGTGCGACGGTTTCGCCCCGCCGGATGTCCAGGTCGACGCCGTCGAGTACGATATGTTCGCGATCGCCTTCGCGAAAACGGCGGTGCAGACCGCGAGCCTGAATTGCCAGCTTTTCCGATGACATCCGGTCACTGTGAAGTATCCGCCGAAGAGGGGCAATGGCCTTTGTGTAACAAGTTGCATCGACCCGTGTGCAGACGCGCGTGCGACGCGGTTGCCCGATGAAGGTTACCATCCTGGAGTATCATCTGACTTTGCCAATGAGACGAGCGGGTAATGACTGACTATCTTGATATCGTGACGCGCTTTTTGCCGGTGCTCGGCACCCTGGCAGCGGTTACCGTCATTCTCGCGGCGGCCAACTGGTTTCTCTCCCGCCGCTGGAAAAATGACTCGGATGCGCAGTTCCGGTTCCAGCTGATCATGCTGTCGCTGACGTTTGCCGGCATGCTCGCCATTATCGTGGCATTGCCAATCAGGGATGCTGTACGGGGACAGCTGCTCAGCCTGATCGGTATTTTGCTCAGCGCCGCGATTGCCCTGTCGTCGACAACATTCATCGGCAACATCATGGCCGGGATCATGCTGAAGGTGGTCAAGAGTGCGCGGCCTGGTGATTTCATCACGGTGGCTCAACTGACCGGGCGCATCACGGAGATGGGTCTGCTGCACACCGAAATTCAGACAGAGTTTCGTGACCTCGTTACGGTGCCTAATATTTACATGGTCACGCAGCCGCTGCAGGTCGTGCGCGCATCCGGATCGATCATCACGGCCGAAGTTTCGCTCGGCTACGATACATCGCACGATCGCGTGGCAGAGATATTGTGCGGCGCGGCGGCCGCCGCAGGCCTGAAAGATGGTTTCGTGCAGGTCAGGGAGCTTGGTGACTTTTCGATCACTTATCGAGTTGCCGGATTGCTCGAGGATATCCAGAGCCTTATTTCAGCACGCTCGGCCCTGCGTATCGCCATGCTTGATGCGCTGCACGGCGAGGGCATAGAGATTGTCTCGCCGAACTTCATGAACACGCGCACGGTCGGGGAAGAACAGAAATTTGTGGCCGCGCCATCAGGCAAGCGCTCGCAGTTGCTGCAGCCCGGTGCTGAACAAGTGGCATTCGACAAGGCCAACGACGCTGCTGCCGCTCAGAAAATTCGAACCGCGATTGAAGCTATCCAGGCGCAACTTGATTTGCCACCCGAAGAGGATGGAGCGCCCGACGCCGAGAAAAGAACCGAGCTGGAGGCCGAGAAAGAACGGCTGACCAAGGAACTGGAGAGTGCCGAGGAAAGCATACGTAACAAGGAACTGGCTGAAGTCGAGGGCGCGTCCGATTCCGTCTGAGATTTTTTTTCGACGACTTTGGCAGCACGCCTAATTCGCCAAATGGACCGGTATGCGCTTTGCGCCGAAGTTGCCCGGCATTGCATCAAAATGCCCAGGGATCTGCGTTTCACAGTTACGGCAAGCACCATCCTCGTCGAGGTGCCACGTGCCGAGTTCATACCAGTCTCGCTCGATGACGAGTTCCTTGCAGCCGGGGCAATAAGTGCTGCCGCCGTCGCTGTCATGCACGTTGCCCGTGTAGGCAAAGTGCACCCCGTTACCTATGGCGATCTTGCGGGCTCGGCTTAGTGTTTGTGCGGGCGTGCTCGGGACGTCACGCATCTTCCAGTCTGGATGAAATGCCGAAAAATGCATCGGCACGTCCGGCCCGAGATGCTCGACGACCCAACGCGTCATCTTGTCGAGCTCGGCGTCCGAGTCATTCTGGCCCGGGATCAGCAGCGTAGTGGTTTCAAGCCAGGCGTCGGTCTCATGATAGATGTACTCCAGCGTCTCGAGCACGGGTTCGAGGTGGCCGCCGCACACCTTGTGATAGAAGCGATCGGTGAATGCTTTGAGATCGACATTGGCTGCATCCATTTCGCGAAAGAACTCGATGCGGGGCTGAGGGTCGATGTAACCGGCAGTGACGGCGACCGACTTGATGCCCTGCTCGCGACTTGCGGCCGCAACGTCGACCGCGTACTCGAGAAAAATAACCGGGTCGTTGTAGGTGTAGGCGATGCTCCGACAACCGAGCTTGGCAGCCACTTCGGCCAGGCGTAGCGGAGAAGCGCTGTCGGCCAGCGTATCCATCTCGCGGGATTTGCTCATATCCCAGTTTTGGCAGAACTTACAGGCCAGGTTGCAGCCGGCAGTGCCAAACGACAGCACGCTGCTGCCGGGATAGAAGTGATTAAGCGGCTTTTTCTCGATCGGGTCGACACAGAACCCGGACGACCGCCCGTAAGTAACAAGCTTGACCTCGTCGTCGAGGCGCTGGCGCACGTAGCACAGGCCGCGCTGGCCCTCGCGCAGGCGGCAATGGCGCGGGCAGACATCGCACTGCAAGCGACCGTCGGTCTCGCGATGCCAGTATTTGGTCTTGACGACTGTTTCCTGCATGCTTGAGATGTGGCGTCCAATCCCCAGTTAACAAGCATGATACTGCAGGAGTTCGCAGAAGAATGAAGGCTCGGCGCGCAGCGGTTGCCGGGATGTTCTACCCGGTGGACAAGGCGGTGCTCGAACGCACCGTCGCGGAGTTACTGGCCGCGGCGCCGGCCAGCAGTGACAACGCGAAGGCAATAATCGCGCCCCACGCAGGCTATCAATACTCGGGCCTCACGGCCGCCCACGCGTATCGCCTGCTCGAGGCCAGCCGGAAGAAGATCCGCAGAGTTGTATTGCTCGGCCCGGCGCATCGCGTCTATCTGCAGGGCATGGCGTTGCCTTCGGTTGATGCGTTCTCGACGCCGCTTGGCGACGTGCCGATCGATACGGACGGCGTTGAACAGGCGCTCGGCCTGCCGGGTACGCAGATCTCGGACGAGGCACATGCCGACGAGCACAGCCTCGAGGTGCACTTGCCGTTTCTGCAAACCGTCCTCGACAATTTCCAAATCATTCCGATTGTTGTTGGCATCTGTCCCGCGCACGAGGTTGAGTCCGTGCTTAGTGCGCTGTGGGGCGGCGAAGAAACCCTGATCGTTGTCAGCTCGGACTTGTCGCACTTTCACTCTTACGAAATAGCCCGTGATTTCGACGCGAACACAACCGCGCGCATCGAGCACTGTGATGCCACGCTGCACGGCGAGGACGCCTGCGGCGCATACGCCCTGAACGGCCTCTTGCTCGCGGCAACGTCGCACGGCTTGCAGGTGCGCACACTGGATGCCAGGAATTCTGGTGATACGGCAGGCGACAAGAGCCGGGTCGTAGGGTATGGAGCCTATGCAATTGCCTGAACGACAACACCTGCCAGGCGCTGATCTATTGCGTATTGCGCGTCATTCGATCGAATACGGTATGGATCACGACAAACCAGCGCCTGTTGATCTCGGCGGCTTGCCCGCGGTGCTAACGGAGCCGGCCGCGACATTCACGACGCTGCGGCTCGACAGGAAACTGCGAGGCTGTTGCGGCACCCTTGAAGCGTCACAGCCGCTCGCGACGGATGTCGCCCGCACGGCGTTCCTGGCGGCGTTTCGGGACTTGCGCTTCAAACCTTTAATTCGCGACGAGGCTGGCAGCGTAAGGCTCGAGGTTTCCGTGCTGTCGCCTATGGAAGAAATCCACGTCACCGATGAGGTGGATTTGCTGAAGCACCTGGTGCCCGGCACCGATGGCCTCGTCATCGTCGAAGGAGGGCATCGCGCGACGTTCCTTCCGAAGGTCTGGGAGTCATTGCCGGAACCACGTCAGTTCCTGGCCGCGCTCAAAACCAAGTGCGGACTGCCGGATGATTACTGGTCGGAGCGACTCGAGTTTTTCCGTTACCGCACAAGCTTGTATGCGGAACCCGAGGATCTCGATGTCGCTCAGCTTAGGCCGAGCACGATGTAGCCACCCGATCGCTCGTCGCGTTCCAGAACGAGTTGCTTGCGCTTTGCGGCTTCTTCGAGAAGGTCGCTGAAAGAGCTGAAGCCGTACATGGATTCCGTAAACCCGGGCCGTCGGCGCTTGAGTGTCTGTTTGATCATCGATCCCCAGAGTTTGGTCCGGTCGCCACGCTCGGAATATAAAGCCTCTGTTGTATCGATCACGAGGTCAATCGCTTCCTGCGCCGGGTCGGCTTTTTTAGCTTCTGTCTTCCTGGGACTCGTTTTCGAAGTCTTTTTTGTGGTTTTCCTGCTTCTCGTGGAGCGCTTGGCCGGAGCCTGGGTCGATACAAGATCGTCGTAAAATATGAATTCGTCGCAATTGCTGATCAGGAGATCAGATGTCGATTGTTTGACGCCGACACCGATGACGGTCTTCGCATTCTCCCGCAGCTTGCTGACCAGCGGGGAAAAGTCCGAATCGCCGGAAATAATGACAAAGGTATCGATGTGCTCCTTGGTGTAACAAAGATCGAGCGCATCGACCACCATGCGAATATCCGCAGAGTTCTTGCCGGAGAGCTTGACGTGCGGAATTTCTATAAGTTCGAATGCGGCTTCGTGCATGCCAGCCTTGAATTTCTTGTACCGATCCCAGTCGCAGTATGCTTTCTTGGTAACGATGCTTCCTTTGAGAAGTAATCGCTCGAGCACAAGGCCGATATCAAACTTGTCGGCGCCGACGTCGCGTACGCCGAGGGCAATGTTCTCGAAATCGCAGAACAAGGCGAGTTGTTTGTCTTCATTCATGGTTGCAGCTCGAATCTGGCAGTTAGGATTTAATACTCCACTATACGGTGTGGATCGGCCGCGTCCAGCGTAACGGCGACTATAATCAATTACAGACGATACTCAGGGGGTAGGGCCGGGAGCATGCGCTCCCGGCCCTAATCGTGCCTGGGCGTGACGGAATAAATCGTTCCGGCATTACGGCCTAAGCGGCGACTTCGATGCGCCGCGGTTGCGCCTTGGCCTGTTTCGGGATCAGGATTTCCAGTACGCCGTGACGATCGGTTGCCTTAACTTTGTCCGCATCGACCGTTTCCGGCAAGATGAAACGACGGTAAAAACGACCGCTTCCGCGCTCAGTGCGTCGACGGATCACGTTTTCCTCTTCCTTCTCGGCCTGCATGAAGCGCTCGCCCGAGATCGTCAGCACACCGGACTCCAACGTGATTTCCACGTCTTTCGGATCTACGCCCGGTACGTCAACGTAGAGCTGGAATTTATCGTCTAATTCATTGATGTCGACGCTCGGTATCCAGTCCGCGGTAACGCCGCTGCTGTCGTTTGTATTCCAGTTTGAAAACAGGCGATTGATATCGTTCTGAAGCTGCCGGGCACCCAGCCAGGGTTCATATTTGATTAATGACATAGTTTTGCCTCCAATTATCTAACTTATTGAAAACATGGCAGGTTCTTGCCAATCGCTTCTCAAGATATGGTCGTGCAAAGAGTTTTCAAGCCCCGTTTTTTGAAAAATCTTGAAATTTTTTCGGCTGTTTGAACGCACTTACGAAGTGAGGGCTGTATCGAGTCGCGCGCGCAGTGATTCGATCTCCTCGAGCAAATCAAGGACTAACGCAACGCCGGACAGATTGAGGTTGAGGTCCTGCTGCAGACGCCTTGCCTTCATCGCCATGTGCAGGCTACTTCCCGGGAATTGCCACGCTTGCCTGCCGCCGCCCGATGGGTGCAGCACACCCTGTTCCACCAGCGCGACGACCCACTCGGTCTGACATTCACAAACGTGGCAAACGTCTTTGAGCGAGTAAAAGACTTGATCGTCCAGAAGAATTCCGGTTAAAGCCTGTCGGTTCATGATTTTCTATCCCTCAAAGTGCTTGCGCGGGTTGTAGGCCAATTCGTCACGCATCCTGTTGTACAGTTCTTTGGCTTTTTCATTGTCCGCGGGCGGTACGGTCAGCTGCGCGATCACGTACAAATGACCGGCAGGGTTGCCTGGGATACCTCGATTGCTCAGCCGCAGTTTTTTGCCGTTCCTGGTTCCTGCCGGGATCTTCAGGTCGACGGAGCCCGAAGGAGTAGGGATTTTTATTGTCGAGCCGAGCGCGGCCTCCCAGGGCGTCAGCGGCAGGTCGAGATAAACATCCTTGTCATCAACGCGGTAGAGGGGATGTGGCTCGAAATCGATATCCAGGTAAAGGTCGCCCGCTCGTCCACTACCAATCCCCGGTGCGCCCTGACCAGCCAGTCGAATACGCTGTCCCTTGCGAACGCCTATGGGAATCTTGACGTTCAGCTGCCGCGTTCGGTTTATTACGTGACCACTCGGGTCCACTTCGGGTGTTCGCAAACTGATTGACCGGGTGGCGCCGCGATAGGCATCTCGCAGGCTGATCAATACCTTCGCGTGATGATCCTGCCCCGGACCGTCAAATCGTGTCCGGCCACCAGCGAAGCCATGACTCCCGGCACCACCGAACAGCCCTTCGAAGAAGTCACTGAACGCATCGGGGCCACCGGCCTCAAAGCCGCGACCACTGAACTCAAAACCGGCGTCCCAGTCGGGAGGCGGTTTGAACTCTTGCCCTGCCTTCCAGTTGGCGCCGAGTTCATCGTAGGCGGCACGTTTCTCCGGGTCCTTGAGGACGGCATATGCTTCGCCGAGATCCTTGAAAAGCTGCTCCGCATCAGGGCTGTCGCTGACATCAGGATGGTACTTGCGTGCCAGGCGACGATACGCTTTCTTTACTTCGTCCTGGCTTGCGTCGCGCTCAAGCCCCATGATTCTGTAGTAGTCCTTGTAACGCAAGATAGACCTCCACTCAGCTTGGCGATGGCTCGCGTTCATGGCTCAATATCCGTTCCGATAAAGTGCAACGAACGGAGTACTGATCCGCAAATTTTATCGCGTTTTTGGAGCCATAGGGGACGAGAATTTTCCATCACCTGTCGGCGAGGTCTATCCGGCAGAGCATTCCCGTCGTGCCGGAGGACGATAGCTGATTACTTCTTCTGCTTCACGATACCGGTTTGCTGCTATGCTGACCCAGACGCAGTGGCGACCGACCGAGTAGTAAAAGGGGGCACGTTGATGTCAATGCAGTTCTCTCGACGCGATCTTGTTCGTGGCATTCTTGGTGGTGCCGCGAGTTTGGCATTCACTCCGATCTCGCTTGCAAATCTCGGTCCACCACCGGGCATGATTGCACTGCGGTTCAACGAGAATCCGTATGGACCGAGCCCCGGCGCATTGAAAGCAGCCGCCGAGGCCGCTGCTCTTGGCGCTTACTATGCGGACGACATGCACGCGCCACTGCTGCAAACCATCGCAGACCGGAACAACGTCGCGCTGGAAAACATGGTTCTCTCCTCAGGATCGAACGAAGCGCTGCAGGCAGCGTTCGTTGCCTGGGGCAGGAAAGGCCGTATCGTTTTGCCGAGCCTGACTTATACCGCCCATGTTCACTATGCGCGGCGCATGGGTGTGGATGTCATACCGGTGCCGCTCAAGGACGACCTGACAATTGACCTGGATGCAATGGCCGCAGCAGTGACCGATGACGTGAGCATGGTCTACATCTGCAATCCTAATAACCCAACCGGGCACACGCTGGATGGCGACGCACTGAGGGACTTTTGCCGAAGCGTTGGGCGGCGCGCGGTCGTAATGGTCGATGAGGCATATAACGAACTCACCGACCGGCCTGACTATACGTCCATGATCGATCTCGTACGCGAAGGCGAAAATGTCGTCGTCATGCGCACGTTCTCGAAACTTTTCGGTATGGCGGGGATGCGCGTCGGCTACGGTATCGGCCGACCTGACATTGCCAAAATCATTGCCGATCATGTGATGGCCTGGCCGAATGGTGTGGGACTGGCGGCCGCGAAAGCCTGTTATACCGACGACGAATTCATCGCATTTTCTCGATCGAAAATATTCGAAGGCCGTGACATGGTCGTGGATACGTTGCGCGAGAACGGCATCGAA
>CALDZH010000075.1 GCA_937944275.1 uncultured Woeseiaceae bacterium | reverse complement strand
GGACTCGCTCGACCCTGATGACAAACCGCTGTTCGAGCTTGCGCTGGAACTCGAGCAGGTCGCATTGAAAGACGACTACTTCATCGAGAAGAACCTGTATCCGAATGTCGATTACTACTCCGGCATTATTTACAGGGCGCTAGGCATTCCGAGGTCAATGTTCACGGTCATGTTCGCACTGGGCCGATCGGTAGGCTGGGTGGCGCACTGGCGCGAGATGATTTCGGATCCGAAGGGCAAGATTGCGCGCCCGCGGCAATTGTACGTGGGTGCGGCAGCGCGAGATTACACACCGATCGAGGAACGCTAGGATAACCGGGGACACGCAATAGCGTGTCCCCACTGCTTTCTAGATGTGTCTCAATAACGCTTGAACACCCCCTGAATCGACGCGCCGCATCGGCTTGCCGTCGATCGGACTTATCGGCGCCTGTCGAATACCATCGACCGGGAATACCGTTGCCTGGATCGTTTCGTTACGGTGGCTGAATTCGAAACCCGGGTACATCTCGACCTGGCCGCGGCGGCTTTTGAGGCGTCGCTCGTAGGGCCGAAACGCAATCCCCATGTCGCCAATCTCCATCGCGACCATTTCCGGGCTGTCTGTGAACAGGTGCAAGTTGACCGCAGAGTTCTCATCGGCCGTCCCTGCCAGTACCGGGCCGACCAGTCGTGGCGAAAATTCGGCGAGTAACTCCATCGCCGACAGCGCGGCTGTGCGCATCAATCTCAACAGGTCGCTGTGGGATTCACCGCCAAAAAGCTGCAGGTATTCAGCAACGGCGCTTTCAACCTCGGCGTTGCCAGGCAGGAAGCCCCGGGTACCGACGCCAAGACGCTCCGCGGCTTTTTGCTTGGCGACGCGATAGTCGCGAATTCCGTGGTCGACGATAATGCGAGCAGCTTCCTGCGCCAGAACCTGGCGCGCCCGATCGGACTCATTATTGCGTCTTATGGGCATAGCTCAGAATATTGACTCGGTGTCGTCTTCCGACTCTTCTTCGGGGTCCGGATCAAGCGCGGAAGCATCATTAAAGATGTCCGGAATCTCATCAACGACATCGCACTCTGGCAACTGGCCCTCCTGGAACACCTCGAATACTGTATTTCGTTGGCCCGCGCGAGCTGGACAGCCGGTTTCCTTATCGATGAGTACCGAAACAATGCCCTCGGGCATCGGCATCTGATGCTCAGGAACGCCCCTGAGGGCGATGCGGGCAAACTCGACCCAGATAGGCAACGCCGTGCGCGATCCCTCCTCGCCCGGACCAAGTGGCTGGTCGTCGTCATAGCCGACCCAGACAATAGTCGCAATATCAGCATTGAAGCCGCCAAACCACGCATCGCGGCGGTCATTGGAGGTGCCTGTCTTGCCGGAAAGATCACTGCGGCCAAGCGCCATTGCGCGGCGACCCGTGCCGCGCCTGACGACATCGCGCATCATGTCCTGAACGAGAAAAGCGTTTTGCGGCGAAATGGTCTGCGGTGCCAAATTCACATCCGCGAACAGCTCAGGATCCACTGTCGCATCAGGTCGGTACACGGTAACGACTTCCGCCATTTCTTCGAGCGTCATTTCGTCCTGTGGCTCGTCGTTAAACTCGAATTCAAGCTCGGGTTCGGCCGGTACGCATTCTTCGCAAACGACGGCCGGTTCGGCGCGATACAGCGTCTCTCCTTCGGGGCCGTATATTGCATCGATGACATAGGGCTTCACCGCATGTCCGCCATTCGCCAGGGTTGCGTAGCCCTGCGCCATATCGAGGGGCGACGCTGCGCCGCCACCGAGTGCCAGGGAGCCGTTATGTGGCAAAGCAGCGCCCCCGAATCCGAACTTCGCAATGTGCCGCACGGCGTTGCCTACACCCGTCTCGAACAGCAACAGACGAACCGATACAAGATTCATTGATCGCACGAGCGCCTCGCGCATTCGTGTCGGGCCGTAAAAACGGCCGCTGTAGTTGATTGGTCGCCAGACAGCCTCGAGTTCAGACGAATTAATGACGACCGGCGCATCGAGTACTACTGTCGCAGGCGTATTGCCGTACTCGAGTGCTGCTGAATAAATGAACGGCTTGAATGATGAGCCCGGCTGGCGGAATGCCTGGCGCGCACGATTGAACTTGCTCGTAGTGAAATCAAAGCCACCGGTCAGCGCGGTGACGGCGCCGTCAAACGGATCGATTGAAACTACAGCACCCTGTGCCCTGGGTACCTGCGCAAGTGCCCAGGTATCTCTCGTAGTAGGCATGACATAGATCAGATCGCCGACACCGAGCACCTCCGTGGCAGCCTCTGGTTCCGGTCCGCGGGTCTCGCGATCAATAAATGGCCTGGCCCACTTGATCCCACCCCATGGCAACGTGGCGGTGACGCCTCCGCGAAACAGGATTGATGCCGTGTTGTTGTCGTTCACGGCCGTTACGAGAGCAACCGAAAGCCCGCCGGGCGCGTACTGCTCGAGTAATTCGCGAATCTCGATAGGCCACTCTGTAAACTCCGCGGCAAGTATTTCGTCCGTCAGCTCGACATTCTGGATCGGGCCGTAGTAACCGCGCCGCCGCGTGAACTCGAGCAGGCCATTGCGCAGGGAATAGTTAGCGGCTTGTTGCAGGCGGGAATCGAGCGAGGTGACGACCTGAAAGCCGTCTGTGTACGTGCTTTCGCCATAGCGTTTGAGCATCTCACTGCGGACCATTTCCGCAACAAATGGCGCATTGAGCTCTACGGCCGCGCCGTGAAGTCGCGACTCCATTGGCCAATCCATGGCCGTTTCATATGTCTGCTCGTCGATGTAGCCGAGCTCTTCCATACGTCCGAGCACGTAGCCACGGCGCATTTCCGCATTGGCTGCACTGTAAACCGGGTTGTAGCGCGACGGTGCGGGCAGCACCCCGGCCAAGGTCGCTGCTTCCGCCGCGTTGATATCGGCGAGGTCCTTGTTGAAATAGACCTGTGCCGCCGCTGCGACACCATAGGCGCGCTGACCGAAGAACATCTTGTTCAGGAACAGCGCCATGATCTGTTCCTTCGTAAACTCCTGCTCGATCTTGTATGCAAGAAATGCTTCACGAATTTTGCGCGTGAACTTCTGCTCTCGCGTCAGGAAATAATCGCGTGCAAGCTGCTGGGTGAGGGTGCTACCGCCTCCGCCCTCGAAGTTGCCAGTTGTGACAAATCGCACAAAGGCGCGCACTATTCCGCGGTAGTCGATGCCCGGGTGAACAAAGAAGCGCTGATCCTCGGCAGCAACAAACGCATCCACGACGTGAGGCGGCAATTCATCGAATGTGACGAGGATACGGCGTCGCTCGCCAATTTCGGAAATGAGATATCCATCGCGGCTGAAAATGCGCAATGGGATTTGTAGTGGTATGTCGCGAATCGTTTCAGCGGCTGGCAGGCCGGGTTGCACGAAGTAATAGGCGCCAATGACACCTGCTGTTACCCCGATGCCGCCGACGGCGCCCATGCCGAGCAACACGATCAGGGCGCGGATCAGCTTATGCCGCCTTATGTGACGTGTGTTTGATCTTTTTTTCGTTGAATTATGCATAGTTACAGACGTTTTTGGCTGAACACCACGCTTTTCTCAGGCATCTATGCGCCTCATTAGAGAGTAACGTGATGTTCGTCCAATGACGAAAATGTGGCTTTATTGGGGCACCGGCTCAGCGAAGCAGCATCATGCAGGGATGATAGTCATTCCTGCCTGAATGCTGCAATAAGGACTTGCAAGCGACGGATACGACTGGATCACAGATTATCTTTTGGTAGCCCCTTAACATGGGGATTGTCGGATCGTGAACACAGTCACGTTTTATTTAACATTTTATTGATATATAGTTAAATCGCTTTGCTAAGGTCTGACTTACATTTGACGCGCAACTTACCGACTTAGAAGGAAAAATACGTGCTTTTTGGCAACAAATCACAGCCACTGCTGGGTCTCGATATCACGACCTCGTCGGTCAAGCTGATAGAACTCTCCCAAAGCGGGAAGCGCTATCGGGTCGAGTCCTATTCGGCAGAGCCAACCCCCCCGAGCTCGGTGAGCGAAAAGGCCATCGTTGACGCAAAAGCCGTCGGCGAGGCTATTCGTCGCGCCGTCAAGCGTGCGGGAGCCAAGGCAACAGATGTGGCCGTCGCCATTAGCGGTGACGCAGCCATTACTAAAATCATTCAGATGCCCTCGAGCCTCTCCGCCAGAGACCTTGAAGGCCAGGTCGAGATCCAGGCGGACCAGTACATTCCGTTCCCAATGGAAGAAGTAAGTTTCGACTACGAGGTCATCGGCCCGAACGATAAGGATCCCGAGCTGATGGACGTGCTGCTGGTCGCGACGCGCACCGAGAACGTCGAACAGCGCCGGGCAGCGGTCAATGCCGCAGGTCTTGCAACGCAGGTTGTCGACGTTGAAGCGTTCGCACTCGAGAATGCCTGCCGCTTGCTGAGTCACCAGATTCCTGATGGTGGAATGGGGCAATCGGTCGCGGTTGTCGACATTGGCGCCTCGAGTACGACCTTCAGCGTGTTGCAGGATCTGAAAGTTATTTATACGCGTGATTTTAACTTCGGTGGCCAGCAGTTGACTGAAGAGATAATGCGGACTTACGGCCTGTCGATGGAAGACGCCGGTCGCGCCAAGAAGCAGGGCGGCCTGCCATCGAACTACCAACCGGAAGTTCTGGAACCTTTTATTGACGACATGACACAACAGGTCAGTCGTTCACTGCAGTTCTACCTGGCTTCGGGCGGTGGCCGTGAGCAACCGGACATGGTTCTGGTCTGTGGTGGTTGCGCCAACATACCGGGCATCGCGGACGTCATCTCGAGTCGTGTTGGCATACCGACGGAAGTCGGTGACCCGCTCGGCCAGATGAAAATATCATCCAAGGCAAAATCACAGGGCGTGCATAAAGATGCAACAGCACTTCTTACTGCCTGCGGCCTTGCACTGAGGAGCTTCGACTAATATGCCAAATATTAATCTACTCCCCTGGCGCGAGGCGGAACGCAAGAAGCGGCAACGAGATTTCGGAGTTGCCATGGGCGGGGCCATAGTTGCGGCAATCGTAGTCGTTATGCTGACGATATTTTCTTACTCGCAAATGATCTCCAACCAGAAGGCTCGCAATGAACGGCTGACCGTTGAGATTACCGAGCTTGAAAAAAGCATTGCAGAAATTGATGGCCTGGAGCGACAAAAAGAACGTCTTTTGGCGCGCATGGAAATCATTGATCAGCTGCAAAAGAGTCGTCCGGAGATTGTGCATCTCTTTGACGAGATGGTTCGCCAGCTACCCGAGGGTGTTTACCTGACGGGCCTGAGGCAAACCGGCAGGACCGTCGAGGTTCGCGGCGTCGCTCAGTCAAGCACACGTGTTTCTGCGTTGATGCGGCAGATCGATGCGTCGGACTGGTTGGGCGACCCCGAGGTCGAGAGAGTTGAAACGCGACAATCTGGCGCTTCTCGCAAGGCTGAGTTTGTGGTCTATCTAAAGCAAACGAGCGAGGATTCTGAAATGGAGGAAATGGAATGAACTTCGTTGACGAACTCCAGAACCTCGATGCGAATGACGTAGGTCGCTGGCCGCTGCCATTCCGTGTCGGAGTAATCGTGATTGTCTTTGTTCTGGTTGTAGCGCTCGGCATCTACTTCTTTATCGTTAAAGATAAGGCGCCGTTGTTGGAGCGCGCTCAAAATGAGGAGCAGGAGTTGCGCCTCACATTTGAGAACAAACAACGCAAGGCTGCCAACTACGACGCATACAAGGCGCAGCTGGAACAAATAGAGCAGTCATTTGGCACGATGCTCCGCCAGCTGCCGGGTGAGACCGAGATCCCGAGCTTGATCGTTGATATTTCGCAGACTGGTTTGGCAGCTGGCCTTCAGGAAAAACTGTTCGTTCCGCAGGCAGAAATCCCCAAAGATTTCTATGCCGAAAAACCAATCAAAATTCGCCTGACGGGTGGGTATCATGAGATTGGAAACTTTGTCAGCGGAATCGCAGCGCTACCCCGAATCGTGACGTTGCATAACATCAATATCACGCGGGAATCAAACGAAGAGTTTGATAACTTGAGCATGGAAGTTACCGCTCAAACCTACCGCTATCTTGACGAGGAGGCAGAGTAATCATGAGCGCCTCCCCAATCAATCAAATCGTAAAAAATGGTCTGGTACTGGTTCTGGCAACGGTCGGCCTCGCAGCTTGCGGCGGCAACATGGATGACCTGGAACAGTACATCGACCAAATCAAGGCACGTCCGGGTGGTCGCATCGAGCCGCTGCCGGAGGTCACGCCGTACGAGGTATTTACGTACGTCGCTGATGCGCAAGGTTTGCGTTCACCATTTGTTCCGGATACGCCACAAGCTACTGGCGCAGCCGCCGGCGGTACCCGCCCCGATCGAGATCGGAGCCGTGAGTACCTCGAAAGCTTTCCGCTGGATACGCTTGGCATGGTGGGAACGTTGTATATCGGCGAAACGATGTATGGACTCGTGCAAACGTCCGACGGCCTGATTCACCGCGTCGTCCCCGGTAATTACCTGGGTCAAAACGATGGACGAATCACGGATATTTCGGAATCAGAAATCACACTGGTGGAAATTATTTCTGACGGTATTGGCGGTTACATTGAAAGAGACGCCGCTGTTGGTCTATCAGACTAACGCCTGAGTGGAACTGGGAGTAATGGGAATGATGCTCAAAACTAAACGGACGGTCGGACATCGAATCACGATGCTAGCCGCATTGGCACAGGCGGTTCTGCTGCTTTTCTGGGGCGCTACGGCCAGCGCACAGGACGGTAACACGCTGCAAGACATTCAGGTGCAGAGTTTGCCCGGCGAGCGCGTCGAGCTGAAGCTCATCATGAGCGACACGGCGCCTGAGCCAATGGACTTCACGATCGAGAATCCTGCACGCATCGCGCTCGACCTGCCGGACACATCCCTGGGTCTGGCGTCGCGTCGTCGTGACGTTAACCTCGGGCCGCTCGATACGGTACTGACGGCTGAGGCAAATGGCCGGACGCGCGTGGTGCTGAATCTGGGCACCATGGTCCATTACGAAACTCGGCGCAGCGGTAATACGGTAACCATCACCCTGGGTGATGGTGATGACTACAGCGCAGGTACCACCCAGTTCGCCAGTGCGCCGGCATCCGATAGCCGCTCCTATGCTTCACCAGGCAGCCGCGCCATTTCCGCAGTTGATTTTCGCCGTACACGTGGCGGTGGCGGTCGGGTCGTTGTGAACCTGACAGACGCGTCCACGCCGGTCGACATTCGCCAGGAAGGCGGACGTGTAGTAGCGGTGTTCAAGGACACGAGTTTGCCGGCCGAATTGATGCGTCGTCTCGATGTCAATGACTTTGCCACGCCAGTGACAACCGTTGACACCCTGCGCACAAATCTCGACACGCGCATCGTTATATCGGCTGAGGGCAAGTATGAGCAGCTTGCATACCAGTCGGACAATGAATTTACGATCGAGATCAACCCCGCACCGGAAACGACTGATGCCGAATCAAGCCTGTTCTCGGAAACCAAAGAATACGAAGGCCAGCGCCTTACGTTGAACTTCCAGGACATCGAAACTCGCGCTGTATTGCAGCTGCTTGCTGAAACGTCTGGGAAGAACATTGTTGTGTCCGACACGGTTCAGGGCAATGTGACGCTGCGTCTGCGTAATGTGCCCTGGGACCAGGCGCTCGATATCGTCATGACGACGAAGGGCCTGGATATGCGCCAGAATGGCAATGTCATTATGGTTGCTCCGGCTCAAGAGATTGCTGCGCGTGAAACTGCTGATCTGGAGGCGCAACTCGCGATCGCCGAACTGGAGCCGATGTATTCCGAGTTCCTGCAGGTCAACTACGCGAAGGCCTCTGATTTGCAGGCCCTGATTACAGGCTCGAGCGGAGGAACGTTGCTCTCGGACCGCGGTAGTGTAGCTGTTGACGATCGCACGAATACTCTGCTGGTTCAGGACACGGCGGAACGTCTGCAGGACATTCGCCGCTTGGTTCGGACGCTCGACATTCCGATCAAGCAGGTTTTGATTGAGTCCCGTATCGTCGTCGTCAATGATGACTTCAGCCGTGACCTCGGTATTCGCCTTGGTGTGACGGCGTTCAACGAGAACAGCACGGATGGCGTGACGACAATCTCCGGAACAGGCAGTGGTACTGACACGATGATCGGCTCAGCACTGGATAACCTCGCAGATCCTGGCAACGGCACAATCTACCCAATCGAGCTTCCGCAGCTAACAGATCGCTACAACGTGAACGTACCGATCTCAGATGCGGCCGGCCGCTTCGCACTTGCTGTTCTGGAGTCGGACTACCTGGTCGACCTCGAATTGACGGCTTTGGAGGCTGAAGGTCGCGGTGAAATCGTCTCGACGCCACGTGTGATCACGGCCAATCAGAAAGAAGCCAGGATCGAGCAAGGTGTCGAGATTCCATATCAGCAGTCGGCATCCTCGGGCGCCACGACGGTTCAGTTCAAGAAGGCCGTCCTGAGTCTCACGGTTACGCCGCAGATTACGCCGGATAACAACATCATTATGGACCTCCTTGTCAGCAAGGATAACGTCGGTCAGATTATTTCGACCGGTGGACTCGGCGGCACGGTACCAAGTATCGATACCCGCCAGGTACAAACCCAGGTTCTCGTTGCTGATGGCCAGACGGTTGTGCTCGGCGGTATCTACGAGACGGAGCGCCGCGAGACGATCAAAAAAGTGCCAGTCCTTGGCGACATTCCGTTTGCGGGCGCATTGTTCCGTAGCAAGCAGCGCCTGGACAACAAGGCCGAACTGCTGATCTTCGTAACACCGCGGATTCTTGAGGAAGGCTCCAGCATTTACTAGGCTGGTCGATGTCGAAGGATCAGGAAAGCCAACCCTCGGGTTGGCTTTCTGTTTAGGGGCCCCATAATCGCGCTATGAAACATACCGGAAATGTCTTTCTTATCGGACCTATGGGGGCGGGAAAGTCCGCCGTGGGCCGGCATCTCGCACGGACCTTGCACCTGACCTTCGTCGATAGTGACGATGAGGTGGAATCGCGAACCGGCGTCGATATTGCGTTCATCTTCGAGAAAGAGGGTGAGGAGGGGTTTCGCAAGCGTGAGGCGGCCGCAATCAGTGATCTGACGAAAATGGATAATGTTGTGCTCGCGACGGGCGGTGGCGCGGTACTCGATGCTGAGAATCGTAGCCACCTTGGCGGGCGTGGATACGTCGTGTACCTCTACACCACCGTTGACCAACAGCTAAGGCGAACGCAGAAAGGCCGCGAACGGCCACTTCTGGAGCAAGGCGATCGGCGTGAAATTCTCGAAGAGCTGCTTCAGCAGCGCGACCCGCTCTACCGTGAGATCGCAGACCTGGTTGTCGAAACGGATGGCCGCAAGGTGCATTCCGTGGCAAATGAAATTATCGAAAGCATCTCATGAGAAGAGGGGACACTCTTTAGAGTGTCCCCCACTAGTGTCCGATACGCGCCGTACGCTCTTAGAAAGTGAATTACGTATCGCGAACAAAGGGGGACACCCTGAAGGGTGTCCCCCCTTCTCCGGTCAGGTAAAGTACGCCACATGAGTTCAACCCTTACCGTCGACTTAGGTGATCGTAGCTACCCGATCGTCATCGGCCGTGGCCTGCTGGACGGCGGCTTTGATCTTGGAGAATTCGTTCGCGGCACTGACTGCCTCGTGGTCAGCAACGAAACTGTTGCACCACTGTATTACCAAAAGCTTCTTCCCAACCTCACTCATTGTGACGTCTCGAGCATTAACCTGCCCGACGGTGAGGCCTTCAAGACAGTCGCGACAATGCAGTCCATTCTCGATGCGCTCGTCGAATCGCGGGCGAATCGTGATGTTTGCCTGATTGCGCTCGGCGGCGGCGTTGTTGGAGACATAACCGGTTTCGCCGCTGCGTGCTATATGCGTGGTGTGGACTTTATTCAGGTGCCAACGACACTGCTTGCGCAGGTCGATTCATCGGTTGGTGGAAAAACAGGCGTAAATCACGCGCAGGGCAAGAACCTGATTGGTGCGTTTCACCAGCCACAGCTGGTGTTGATTGATACCGACACGCTGACGACCCTGCCTGATCGTGAACTCAGCGCGGGTCTGGCCGAGGTTATCAAGCACGGCGTGATTCGCGATCCGGAGTTTTTTGCCTGGCTGGAGTCGAATATTGTGGCGCTGTTACGTCGAGATCCCGATGCACTCGAGCATGCGATTCGCCGCTGCTGCGAAATCAAGGCGGAAGTGGTTGCGGAAGATGAACGCGAAGCAGGCCGCCGTGCCATCCTTAACTTTGGCCACACGTTCGGTCATGCGATTGAACATAGTCAGGGTTATGGCGAGTGGCTGCATGGCGAAGCCGTTGCGGCCGGCATGATCATGGCTGCAAAACTCAGCGGCCTCGGAGACGCCGAGGTCGGGCGGGTGAGAAATCTTGTAGAAGCCGCGGGTCTGCCGGTAGCGCCGCCAGCGATTGA
>CALDZH010000074.1 GCA_937944275.1 uncultured Woeseiaceae bacterium | reverse complement strand
TTGCAGGAGGTTGTCGCAGTAGTTGAGATCGTTGCGCGGATACATGAACGGCTGACCCGTGTTCAGCTTGTAAGCCGCAGCTGCGATCGTCGGAAGTTTCGCAATAATGCGATGGGCGAAAATGTCGCGATGGTCCGGATTCGAGGCGTCCATTTCTTCGTGGTAATACGCAGACATGGAGCCGACGACCGCAGAGAGCTGCGCCATCGGATGAGCGTCGTAGCGAAATCCCTTGAAGAAATTCAGCATGCCCTCGTTAAGCATGGTATGCCGGCGAATCGTTTCCTCGAAACTGGACAGCTCATCCTGGGTTGGCAACTCGCCGTACAGCAGGAGCCAGCAGACCTCCATAAAGCTGGAGTGTTTCGCCAGCTGCTCGACCGGATAACCCCGGTACATGAGCACGCCTTCCTGGCCATCGATAAAGGTGATATCGGATTCGCAGCTGCCTGTTGCGACGAAGCCAGGGTCATAGGTAAACGCACCCTGCTCCTTGAACAGACGTGAGATGTCGATAACATCGGGGCCGGTCGTTCCGCTTCGAACAGGCAGCTCTGACTCGGTTCCGTTTGGGCTAATCAGCCGATATACGTCCTGGCTCATGACTTTCCTCTGCTTCTTCTTCTATGAACCGGCTGAGCATAGCAGAGAGGACCCCGATGGGAAGTCGTGGTTATACGCAATATTGTTGATGGAACGGAGCGGCGCAGGCTTGCCTGGCGCCGGTCTGGCTCTAGCTCATTCCGTACTTACGGCGGAACTTGTCCACGCGACCACCGGTATCAACGATCTTCTGCTTGCCGGTATAAAACGGATGGCACGAGGAGCACACTTCGATGTGGAGCTCCTCGCCGAGCGTCGAGCGCGTTTCAAATTCGTTGCCGCAACTACAGATGACCTTGATGGGTTCGTAATTGGGATGAATGTCGGCTTTCATTATTGCTCTCCGGAGCACGCTAGTCTGCGAAAAAGGCCGCGCATGATATAGCGAAGACGCGGTCTCCGCAAGCCCTCGATTTTTATCCACAGAACCTGTGGATAAGACTGTGGAAGAAAATTGAACGAGTGCCGTAAGGTGCGGATTTTCAAGCAACGCTGTCAATATGACTATTTTGTGTCCACTTTTAATAATGTAATAAATACAATGAGTTACAATCGTTTCGCAACACTCAAAATGAGATGAGGGCGTTCTTACACTAAAAATACAGGGGCGACCCGGCTCTTGTGCATAATTAAATAAGACCGGACGCCGCCCGGCCAACACGATTTTAACAGCCCTCAACCCGCAAATCGCGCAGAAATTCGGCCTGAAGGTCGTTCAAAAAGCGACGCCCGAGGTCCGTAGGGAGCCAGGTGGCATTCTCATCACGCTCGATCAGCCCCTTTTCAACTGGCGCGATCATCGCGGCCGCCAGGGACTCCCTCGACAGACCGGTTCGAGTCACGAAATCGGCCTCGCGAAACCCGGCAGTCAGCCGCAGGGCATTGAGCATGAACTCGAATATCAGGTCGTCATCCGACAGGGGCTCGCCGGGCCCGGTCGCAACACCCTGCTCCATCGCCAGCATGTATTGCAGCGGATTCGCAGGTTTTTGATAGCGCATAACGCCGCTGGGATCGCTGATTTTTCCATGTGCGCCAGCGCCAACGGCCAGATAATCCCCGAACAGCCAGTAATTGATATTGTGACGGCAGCGCAGCCCGTTCCTGGCCCAGGCAGACACTTCGTACTGCTCGAAACCCAACGAGCCCAGCAAATCCGCTCCCGCATCCTGAATCGCCCAGGCCATTTCATCATCAGGGAGGTCCTTGGGCGGCCGGGCATGGAAGATGGTGTTGGGCTCCAGCGTGAGCTGATACCACGACAGATGCGCAGGATTAAGCTCCGCGCCGGACTGCAGGTCGGCACACGCCGCTGCGACGGTCTGGCCGGGCAGGCCGTGCATCAGGTCAATGTTCAGGTTATCGAATCCGGCCGCGAATGCCTCCGTAACGGCGCGGCGAATATCATCGCCACTATGAATACGCCCGAGTTTCTGCAGTGTCTCGTCATCAAAGCTCTGCGCGCCTATGGATAAACGATTGACGCCTGCCTCACGATACCCGGCCGGTGCACCGCACTCCACCGTGCCCGGATTTGCTTCCATCGTAATCTCCACGTCGGGCGACATCGCGAATCGCTGCCTTACTGCGTCGAGCAGGCGGGCAATTTCAGCGGGCGCAAACAGGCTTGGGGTGCCACCGCCCAGAAAAATGCTTTCGATCGACCTGTCAGCAGCATTTCCAGCCTCGCGGTCCAGGTCGGCGAGCAACGCATCCACATAGCGCCGCGTCGGCGCACCATCCGCAGCAGAATGAGAGTTGAAATCACAGTATGGGCATTTGCGCACGCACCAGGGCATATGCACATAAAGCGAGAGCGGCGGGGGATTCACGCGTACTTCTGTCGGATCAGTTCGACCAGTTTCCTCAGGGCCTGGCCGCGATGGCTGCGCCGATTTTTTTCCTCCGGCGGGAGTTCGGCCGAACTGCAGCCGCAATCGGGAACAAAGAACAGGGGGTCGTAGCCAAAACCACCGTCACCCTGTCGCGCATGCAGAATCGATCCGCGCCACACACCTTCCGCGACCACCGCCTCTCCGGTCGGCTCGATATAGGTCGCAACGCAGTGAAACGCCGCCGCGCGATCGTCCACGCCCTCGAGCGCCGCGAGTAGATGGTCGTTGTTCGCCTCGTCGTCGCATTCAGGGCCCGCATACCGCGCAGAGTAAACGCCGGGCGCGCCGCCCAGTGCATCAACTGCAAGACCTGAGTCGTCCGCAATAGCCGGCAGTCCGGTCGCGGCAGCCGCATGCCTGGCTTTGATCAGTGAGTTTTCGGCGAATGTCGTGCCCGTCTCATCGGCATCCGCAACACCAAACTCGGACTGCGCAATGATCTCGACACCGCGGCCGTCAAGCAAGCGCGCGATCTCGCGGATCTTGCCTGGATTGCCTGTCGCCATCACAACCTTTTTCGGCAGCGTGCTCACTGAGTTGCAGCTTTGATTGCCTCGTCCTGCGCCACGATGATGTCTTTGATGCCAGCCCGCGCCAGGCCAATCATGGCCGCAAATTCGTCGTCGGTAAAAGCATGACCTTCGGCCGTGCCCTGCACTTCGATGAAATGCCCTGCGTCATTCATGACGACGTTCATATCTGTCTCGGCCTGCGAGTCCTCGTCGTAATCGAGATCGAGAACCGGTACGCCGCGATAGATGCCAACCGAGATTGCGGCAACGTGTCCATGCAACGGGTTTTTCCTGAGCTTGCCATCTGCCTGAAGTCGCTGCATCGCGATAGCCAGGGCAACATAGGCACCGCTGATCGACGCAGTACGCGTACCTCCGTCCGCCTGAATGACATCGCAGTCAAGCGTAATGGACCGTTCGCCAAGCGCGTCAAGGTCTGTCACTGCACGCAACGAGCGACCGATCAGACGCTGGATCTCCAGCGTGCGCCCGCCCTGCTTGCCACGCGATGCCTCGCGTCCCGAGCGCGTATGCGTGGAACGCGGCAGCATGCCGTATTCGCCCGTGACCCAGCCGCGGCCGGTATTGCGCATCCACGGGGGTACGCGCTCTTCGATGCTGGCCGTGCACAGCACACGTGTGTTGCCAAACTCGGCGAGCACACTGCCTTCGGCGTGCATGGTGTAATCGGGAACAAAGCGTAATTCGCGCATCTGTGATGCTTCGCGGCCACTTGGGCGCATGCTGACTCTCCAGGCAAAGGGCTGAAATCTCTGTGGCCGGCTAGGCGCCAAGCCACCTGATAGCGGTACCGCTCGTATTGTCGCTGTAGGGAGAGTTGACGTTCAATGCTTTCATGCTGAGGGCTTTCAGATTGTCGACGAGATTATTTTCGCCGGGCGCACCGATCTCCGCCATATCCTCATCGCTAAGCCCCGACCACAGGCCATCAGAGCAGGCCAGAACCACGTCGCCGGACTCAAGAACCTTGCGATTCGTGATACTCATGTCCGGCACGGGAGCGTCGCCACCGATACAACACTCGACAAAATTGCGCATCGGGTGGTCCAGGGCTTCTTCTTCGGATATAGCACCTTCCTGGATCAGGACTTCGACGTGACTGTGGTCCCGCGAACGCGAAAGCACCGCGCCATCGCGTACCTGGTAGATGCGGCTGTCACCGATGTGTGCCCAGTACGCACCCCCTTCCTGCACGAGACAGATCGCACAGGTCGCGCGCGGGCGAAAGTCGACAGCAACTTCGGAACCAAGGCGAACGACCTCGTCATGAGCTTTCGACAGGGCCATATAGAGGAAGCCCTGCGGATCAAATATTGGCTGTGCAGCCGCTACAAAGAGTTCCCGCACGACCTTGAGTCCGGTTTCCGCAGCTTGGGCGCCATCGGAATGACCACCCATTCCGTCGAACACGAGCATCAGAGCTGCTTCGTCAGATATGACCACGGCAGCGCGATCCTGATTGTCCTGACGATCACCGAGGGCGGAGACTTTGGCGTATTCGATTTGCATAGTCGCGGGTGGTGCTTATGGCTATCAACGGCAGCCACAGCTTAGAATGTCGATCCTCACAAAAACGTGACGCAGGCAGCACTATTGCGCGCCTGCCTGGGTGGTGCAGATGTTACACAGTATGACAGGCTTCGCGCGAGAGTCGGCGGAAACCACGATCGGTACGTTGACCTGGGAAATTCGCGCGGTCAATCATCGCTACCTCGATGTGCAGTTCAAACTGCCCGAGGATCTGCGACCAAAGGAACAGACATTTCGCCAGATGGCAAGCTCGTCGCTCGGGCGAGGCAAGATCGAGTGTGCCCTTTATTTTCGACGGGCAATTGATGAAAACAACGAAATGCAGATCGACACTGACCTGGTCGAAATCATCGGTCGTCGCATTTCCGACCTGACGGCCAAGCTGCCAAATGTAGCGGCGGTCAACCCGATCGATATTTTGCGGTGGCCCGGGGTCATACAACAGGCTGAGGTTGATGTCGAACCCCTGGTTGGAGAAGCGACTGCATTGCTCGAAAAGGCGCTGGCCGCAATTGGTGAGATGCGCTCAAGCGAGGGCGCTCGAATTGCCGGGATGCTTGAGTCCCGCTGTGCCGAAATCGAAACGATTGCGAAATCTGTGCGCGTCCGCATGCCGGAGGTGCTCTCTGCGGTCCGCGCAAAGCAGAAAGAGCGCCTGGCCAGTCTCGACGTCGAAGCCGACCCGAGTCGCCTCGAAGTCGAACTCGCGCTTCTCGCGACAAAAATTGACGTTGACGAAGAGCTCGACCGGCTCGAAAGCCACCTGGTCGAGATACGCGATGCTCTAAAGTCGATTAAGCCCGTCGGGCGACGGCTGGATTTCCTGATGCAGGAACTGAATCGCGAGGCGAACACGCTGGGATCAAAGTCTGCTGACACTGAAACCACAAGAGCTGCTGTCGATTTGAAGGTCCTGATCGAACAAATGCGCGAACAGATTCAAAACGTCGAGTAATGACGTGGAGCAAAGAAAAGGAAAACTATTTGTGTTCGCTGCGCCCTCTGGCGCCGGCAAGACAACACTGGTTCATGCCGTCGTCACCAAGCGGCCGGAGCTACGATTCTCGATTTCCTATACGACGCGCAAGCCGCGCAAAAACGAAGCAGACGGCGTCGACTATCTGTTCGTGACAGAGAAAAAGTTCATGCAGCTGCGCGACGAGGGGGAAATGCTCGAGTACGCGAAAGTGTTCGACAACTATTACGCGACGAGCCGTAGTCAGGTTGAGAAGCATCTGGCCGACAATCGTAATGTGATTCTCGAAATCGACTGGCAGGGCGCGCAACAGGTACGCGAGTCAATGCCGGAGTGCGTCACAATATTCATCCTGCCGCCGTCGGTTGAAGAGCTCGAACGGCGTCTTCGCGATCGGCGTACTGACAGTGCCGAGGTCATCGAGCGGCGCTTGCGTGATGCTCTTTCGGATATGTCGCACTGGATCGAATTCGACCACGTGATAATCAATGATGACCTTAACCAGGCAATCGCCGATCTCGAAGACGTCCTGGACGGCAACGGGGAGGCATCAGCTACGTCGAATGTCGCTCTATGCCGCGCCGTTGGGAGGGTTGTTGGCTAAACGGTTATAACCTTTTGTTATATGGGGTGACGGCGACGGCACCGTCTCGCCTACAATCCGCAGCCTGATTTATCACTGCTTTTTCTCAAGGATTTACCTACATGGCCCGTATTACCGTCGAAGACTGCGTTGCCAATATCGATAACATATTCGAGATGGTACTCGTCGCTGCCAAGCGCGCGCGCCGCATCGCTCACGGCGCCGACCCAATGGTCGAGCTCGAGAACGACAAGCCCACCGTGATTGCCCTCCGGGAAATTGCTGACGGCCTCGTGACCTCATCGATCCTCGAAGAAATCGAGCAACCCATGGCCGAAGACCTGCTGCAACCGGAAGCAACTGACGAGATCCTGCCGATTCGTGGCATCTCGATAGGCGACTAAGGCTTCCCATTTCGCGCTGCGGCACTGCCGCAGCATGTTCCCCGCATCGCGTTACGCCGTTAAGATGGGGACATGGATTACGCCGCCACAATCCTCTCCAAGCTTCCAGGCGCTTCGCGCAGGAGTAATGGTGTGCGACGGTTGGTCGAGACACTCGAATCCTATTTGCCCGACGAGCAGGTGGCACGCGTGCTCGAGGCCTATGAGTTTGGCGCCGCCGCCCATCAGGGCCAGACCCGCAAGTCGGGTGAACCGTACATCACACACCCGGTTGCCGTCGCCCAGGAACTTGGCGAAATGCACCTCGACTCAGAAGCTATCTGCGCTGCGATCCTGCACGACGTGGTGGAGGACACCGAGGCGTCACTCGAACAGATCCGGGAACAGTTCGGGGAAGAGGTCGCGCTGATCGTTGACGGCGTCAGCAAACTCGACCAGATCCAGTTCCGCAGTCGCGCCGAAGCCCAGGCAGAAAGTTTTCGCAAGATGATGCTTGCGATGATCGAGGACATCCGCGTAATTCTCGTCAAGCTGTCGGATCGTCTGCATAACATGCAAACACTCGGCGCAATGCCAGCAGCGAAGAAAAAACGCATTGCTCGCGAGACGCTGGACATCTACGCGCCGATTGCAAATCGCCTCGGTATCAACCGGCTAAAAGTGCAGCTCGAGGACCTCGGCTTCAAACACCTGCATCCGTTCCGATATCGGGTACTTGATAACGCTCTAAAGAAAAGCAAGGGCAGTCAGCGCCAGATCGTAAAACGTATTTCCGAACAATTCGAAAAAGCGATGAAGGAAGACGGTATCTCCGGCGAAGTCATCGGCCGCGAAAAGCACCTCTACAGCATTTACAAGAAGATGGCCGAGAAAAAGCGTGTCCTTTCTGACGTTGTGGATGTGTATGGCTTTCGCATCATCGTCGACGACGTTACGACCTGTTACCAGACGCTCGGCCTGGTGCACCAGCTTTACAAGCCGATGCCCGGGCGCTTCAAAGACTACATCGCCATTCCACGCATCAACGGATATCAGTCACTGCATACGACATTGTTCGGGCCCAAGGGGCTACCGTTGGAAGTTCAGATTCGTACGCGTCACATGGATCGCGTTGCCGAATCAGGCGTGGCATCCCACTGGATATATAAGGCAGATGAGAAATCCGACGCCACACCACAACGGCGCGCGCGCGAGTGGCTTGCAAATCTCGCCGAGCTGCAACAGTCGGGAACGTCGGAAGAGTTTCTCGAGAGCGTCAAAGTTGACCTGTTTCCCGACAAGATCTACGTATTCACGCCCAAGGGCGACATCATGCCCTTGCCAAAAGGCGCGACAACCGTCGATTTTGCCTATGCCGTCCACACCGATATCGGTGATCGAACCGTTGCGGCGAAAATAAACCGCGGGCTCGTGCCCTTGCGGACGCCCCTGCAAAATGGCCAGACAGTTGAGATTATTACGTCGCGAGGCGCCAAGCCCAATCCGAACTGGCTGACATTTGTACGGTCCGCCAAGGCACGTACCGCAATTCGCAATCACATGAAGAACCTGCGCTCCACCGAGTCGGTTGATCTTGGCAAGCGCTTGCTGGACAAGTCACTCAAGGACCTTGGCTCATCGTTGCGCAAAGTGGGCAAGGTGCGCATGGCCGAGGCACTCGATGAACTTGGCCTCAACAACACGTCGGAGCTTTTCGAACAGCTCGGTCTTGGCGAACGACTCGCGCCGCTGACGGCGCGTTTCCTCGCGGGTACCGACGAGGACGGCGAAAACGAGGGAGATATAGCAAGCCTGGTAATCGCCGGTACCGAGGGCATGGTCGTAAGCTACGCGAAGTGTTGCTACCCACTGCCCGGCGACGACGTCATGGGATACCTCACGGCCGGTCGGGGCGTTGTTATTCATCGCAACACCTGCGGCAACCTGTCGAACTTCCGCAAGCAACCTGAGAAATGGATCGCCGTTTCATGGGAGGGCAAGATCGACCGCGATTTCCACTGCCTGATTCAGTGCGAAACTCGCAACCGCACGGGCGTGCTGGCCGAAGTCGCAGCGACAATCGCCGATAGTGGTTCAAACATCGAACAGGTCGAAGTGATCTCCCGGCACGAAGACATTTCGGTCCTTACGTTTCTACTGCAGGTTCATGACCGGATTCACCTTGCGCAGATCATGCGCAACGTTCGCAAGATGCCTAACGTCATTCGCGTATCTCGCGAATGCGCATAAATAACTCTATACGTCGGATTTTCCAATGAGCAAAATAACAATCCACACCGACCGCGCGCCAGCGGCTGTCGGCACATATTCGCAGGCCGTCAGGGTCGGCAACTTCGTGTTTCTCTCGGGCCAGATCCCGCTCGTACCAGGAACAATGAAAGTTGTCGATGGCGATTTCGCGGCCCGTGCACGACAGGTCTTCGACAACCTTAAGGCCGTGGCCGAGGAGGCGGGTGGGAGCCTGAACGACGCGGTCAAGTTGACGATATTTCTGACCGATCTCGGTAACTTTGCAGCCGTCAACGAGGTCATGGCCGAGTACTGTGACGAGCCTTACCCCGCACGTGCCGCGGTACAGGTATCTGCATTGCCAAAAGGTGTCGATGTAGAAGCCGACGCAATCCTTGCTATCTGAAGCACTAACCGCTCTTAAGGGCGTTGGCCCTGCACTCGCGAAAAGGCTCGAGAAGCTTGGGCTTTCTCGAGTAGACGATCTGCTGTTCCTTTTGCCGTTGCGCTACGAAGACCGTACGCAGCTGGTAAGAATCGGTGCACTTGTCGCAGGCAAGCGCTGCCTGACAAGCGGCGAAGTTCTGCTTGCCGAAACAGCCTATCGAGGCCGCCGCAATTTACTGGTGCGCATCAGTGACGGCAGTGGTCAGCTCACACTGCGGTTCTTTCACTTCTCGCGCCAGCAACAGGCACAATTCCAGGCTGGCAAGCACGTTTCGTGTTTTGGCGAAGTACGGCGCGGATCGGCCGGTTTCGAAATGATCCATCCCGAGTACCGCATCCTGCGAGAAGAGCAGGGCGCGGTGACGGACGATTCGTTGACCCCCGTCTATCCGGCAACAGAAGGCGTGCAACAAGGACGGCTGCGCAATCTTACCGACCAGGCATTGGAGGCGATGCTCAAGGAACCGCCACCGGAGCTGTTGCCGCAGTCCGTCACTGACAAACTCGGCATGCCTTCGCTCGCAGATGCGATTTCCTACCTGCATCGGCCGCCACCCGACGCCGATGTCGCGCAGATGCAGGAGGGCCGGCACCCGTGCCAGCAGCGCCTGGCCTTTGAAGAGTTGCTTGCTCACTACCTCAGCCTGCGCAGTTTACGCTCGCTCGCAGAAACCGAGGGCGCTTTTGCATTGACGCACGGTCAGGGCAGGGTGGACCAGTTTGTCGCCGACCTGCCATTTGAGCTTACCGGCGCGCAGGCACGCGTCGTCGATGAAATCATGGTCGACCTTTCACGGCCACATCCAATGATGCGCCTGATACAGGGCGATGTCGGCTCGGGCAAAACCGTCGTTGCCGCGATCGCCTGCCTGAAAGCCATAGCTTGTGGCGTTCAGGCGGCCATCATGGCACCGACCGAGATTCTGGCCGAACAGCACTGGCGAAATTTCTCAGACTGGTTTCGGCCTCTCGGCATCGAGCCGGCATGGCTGAGTGGCAGCCAAAAAGCGGCAGCGCGCCGTGATGCGCTGTCAGCCATCGCCAACGGTCGGGCCCAACTTGTCATCGGAACCCATGCGCTATTCCAGGAGGGTGTGGAATTCGACAATCTGGCGCTGGTTGTCATTGATGAGCAGCATCGTTTCGGCGTGCACCAGCGCATGGCGCTGCGCGACAAAGGTATTGGCAAGGATGGTCAACCGCACCAGCTGGTAATGACCGCTACTCCAATTCCGCGCACGCTTGCGATGGCAGCCTATGCCGATCTCGATACCTCGGTGATTGATGAGCTGCCGCCTGGCCGCCAGCCCGTATCGACAATTGCCGTTCCTGACACACGTCGCGGCGAAATCATCGAACGCGTACGAGCCGCCTGCAAATCAGGACAGCAGGCCTACTGGGTCTGCCCACTGATCGAGGAGTCCGAGGTGCTGGACTACCAGGCCGCAGAGGCCAGCTACCAGATGCTGACAGAAGCGCTGCCCGAACTGCGTGTGGGCCTCGTGCATGGTCGCATGCGGCCGGCTGAGAAAGAGCGCGGCATGCAGGCATTCAAGGAAGGCCTGATCCAGGTGCTCGTCGCAACGACGGTAATCGAAGTCGGTGTCGACGTTCCCAATGCCAGCCTGATGATCATAGAAAACGCCGAGCGTATGGGGCTGTCGCAGCTGCACCAGTTGCGCGGACGGGTTGGCCGCGGTGCGGCGCAGAGTCACTGTGTGCTCTTGTACAAGGGGCCGTTGGGTCGCATAGCCAAGGAGCGGCTCGCGGTGCTCCGCGATACTAACGACGGCTTTGTCGTCGCACAGCGCGATCTCGAACTGCGTGGGCCCGGTGAACTGCTCGGCACGCGGCAGACCGGGCTTCCCGACTATCGAGTTGCAAATATCGTTCGCGACGCCAGCCTGATGCCGCAGGTACAGATGACGGCCGAAGAGCTGCGCAGGTCGTCCACCAGTCGTGCTGCAGCCATCGTGCGCCGCTGGCTGGGCGATGCCGGGCGCTACGGCAAAGTGTAGAATCCTCCGCATGAAGAACTCCCTCGTCGCCAGCTTCGCTCCAGAAGTCGCCAGCCGGTTACGCAACTACGCCAAACTCATGCGCTTCGATAAACCGGTCGGTATCTGGCTGTTGTTATGGCCAACGCTGTGGGCCTTGTGGCTCGCAGGCGAGGGCACACCAGACCAGGGGTTGTTTGTGGTGTTTGTGTGCGGCGTATTCGTGATGCGATCCGCGGGCTGTGTGCTCAATGATTTCGTTGACCGCAAGATCGACCCGTACGTGGAGCGCACACGTACAAGGCCGCTCGCAACCGGCGCCGTTGCCCCCTATGAAGCCATCACGCTGTTTATTGCGCTGGGGCTGATCGCCGTCGGACTGGCGACGATGCTCAACAGGCATGCGCAGTTGCTGGCCATTATCGGCGCCGCACTGACCATCGCGTATCCCTACATCAAGCGCTACGTATCTATTCCACAATTCGTGCTCGGCGCAGCTTTCGGCTGGGCGGCACCCATGGCATTTGCGGCACAAAGCGGCGAGACACCGGAGCTTGCCTGGCTCGTGTTCGGAACGGCGCTCATTTGGGCGGTTATCTACGACACGTTCTATGCAATGGTCGATCGCGAGGACGACATCAGGATCGGCGTCAAGTCGACGGCCGTGTTGTTTGGTGAAGCCGACCTGTTCGTCATTGCCGGGCTGCAGATATTAATGATCATCGCCCTTATTCTCATCGGGCTGCGCGCTGAGCTCGGCTTCTGGTACTACGGCACCGTTGGGGTTGCAGCCGCGATGATGGCCTGGCACCTGTGGCTCGCACGCGATCGCCAACCTGCAGGTTGCTTCAGGGCGTTTCTCAGCAACCACTATATCGGCATGGTGGTCTTCGTCGGCATCGTGCTGCACTACACGTTCAACCCGGTAACCGCATGAAGAAAGTCATACTCGTGTTTGCGAGCATTTACCTGTTTGGCCTCACCGCCCCATCGCTCGCAACCAGTGAGGATGAAGAACGCCCGGTGCCACAGACACTCGACGAGCTCCGCGCCGCAATTAACGAGGTTATGGAGGAACACGACGTGCCGGCGGTAGGCATCGCGATGGTCGACGAAACCGGGCCGGTACTTGTCGATGCCTGGGGCAAGGCCAACGTCGAGGAGGACACCGACGCAAACGCGGACTCCATGTTCCGCATCGGCTCCACATCAAAGATGTTCGTTGCGCTATCCGTACTCAAGCTAGTCGAGGAAGGACGCCTGAGTCTCGACGACCGGCTGGCCGACCTGGCGCCTGAAGTCGAATTCGAAAACCCCTGGGAAGAAACGCACCCGGTATTGCTCGCGCACCTTCTCGAGCACACGACCGGGTGGGATGACATCCATCTGCCGGAATACGCCCACAATGACCCGACACCGGCCACGCTTCGCGAGGGGCTCGACTTCCATCCTCATTCCCGTGTGTCGCGGTGGATGCCGGGTTCACGCTCTTCCTATTGCAACTCGGGGCCGCCGGTTGCTGCCTATATCGTGCAGAAAGTCACCGGACAGGACTTCGAAGAGTATGTTCGCCAGAACTTCTTTGAACCGATGGGCATGGAAACCATGACCTATCGCCTCAGCGACGATGTCAGCAAAAAAGGTGTCACGCTTTACCAAGGCGACACACCGCAGGATTACTGGCACATCGTCATGCGGCCGTCCGGATCAATCAACGCATCACCGGTCGACATGGCGAAGCTTGCGAGCTTCTTTGTGAACCGCGGCAGCGTCAACGGTGAACAGCTCATATCGGAAGCCTCCCTGCAACGCATGGAAATTGCTGCGACTACGGCCGCAGGAAAAGCAGGGCAGGAAGCGGGCTACGGGCTCAGCAACTATTCGTCGCGACACAAGAACTGGGTCTATCGCGAGCACAACGGTGGCGTGAACGGCGGGCTAACCGAATTTTCCTACTTGCCGGAAGCGCATGTGGGACATGCCATAATGATCAATTCGGGCGCGGGCGCTGCCTACATGGAAATCTCGGACCTCGTGCGCGATTACGAAACTCGCAACCTGGTGGCACCCGATGTGCCCGCACCCACGACCATCGGCCCGGAACACGAGTCGATAGCCGGCCTGTACTTCCCAATCAATCCCCGCCAGGAGATCGCGCGTTTCATAGAGCAACCGCTGGGCCTCTTCCGGCTCTGGTTTGAAGAAAATGAGCTCCGCGTTAAGCCTCTTTTGGACAGCGAGGTCCTCACTTATGTTGCCGCCTCGGAGAACCTCTACCGCAACATGGAAACCGGCGTCATTGTCATGTCACGCGTTGACGACCCACTCGCCGGACCCGTCGTGCACATAGGCAGCACCGTACTGAAACCCGTATCGGCCGTGGTTGCCTACGGACAACTGGCAATCGCTGCATTATGGGGTTTGTCGATTGCTATTTCGATTCCCTATGCCCTCGTCTGGGGCGTGCGTCGTCTGCGAGGCAAAATTCCTCCCGGCCCCGCAATTCGTATCCGGGTTTGGCCGTTGCTTGCAGGCCTGTCGGTCATCGCATTCATCATGCTGTTCTCAGCTGGCATGGGTGATCCGTTTTCCAGCCTGGGCAAGCCGACGGCCATTTCGGTCGGCATCATGATCATGACCATCGCCTTCGCATTGCTTGCTGCGCTTGGCCTGATCACCTCGATCAGGGAGCGGGGCACAGAAATGAATCGCGTCAACTACTGGTTCACGACCACGAGCTCATTATTGCACTGCATCATCGTCGCGTATCTCGCGTGGTTCGGCATCATCGGCCTCACGACCTGGGCCTGACCGAAACGGCGTTGCGCGCTTGCGATGCATATCGCAGTTCATGAATTGCGCTGCCATTGACCCAGGTCAATGCGCACTGATTCGACGTAATTAAACTGTGCGGCATGATCACGCATACACCCGAGGTGCTAGACTTCTCCAGCATGGAGAAGAATACCGTCCAGTACGAAACGATTCGCGGCCATTACCTGTTTTCGGGCCTCGATGAAGACGTGTTCGAAGCCATCGCGGCCGACTTCGCGACCGAAAGTTTTGAGAAGGGCGAAATCCTTTTTCATCGTGGCGACGTGGCCGACGATTTCTACTTCATCGAGTCCGGCCAGATCGAGTTGAGCCTGATTTCACCCGATGGCCAGAAAAAGGTCGTCGAGGTCATTGCCAATGGTCGTACTTTCGCCGAAGCCATCGTGTTCATGCGCGAGGCAAAATTCCCGGTAACTGCCGAAGCTTTGTCGAACAGCGTCGTCTACCGGATTCCGAATAACACTTACCGAACGATGTTGCGCAGCAACCCCGACGCCTGCATGCGGCTCTTGAGTGATGTTTGCCGCCACCTGCATCAGCGCGTTCAGGAAATCGAGCGCTTGACGATCCAGAACGCGCGCAGCCGGCTTGCCAGCTACCTTATCGATCACGTTGTCGAGACAAACGACGATGAGGCGACGGTACGACTCGACCTTCCCAAACACATCATCGCCTCGAGGCTCTCCATAACCCCCGAGACCCTTTCGCGACTACTGCGCGCAATGGCGGACGACGGCATCCTCACTGTAGACGATCGCCTTATCTTCGTTCACAGCCTCGCACGACTCCGTCCCTACGATTAGAGCGTGGAAGGCCCGGCGACGCCGGGCACAGTTACAGATACATACGGCAACGTAATCACCAGAACGCCTTGATCTAGATCATGGCGCTGCCAGCCCGGCTGGCACCAAGATGGTCATACGCGGAGCACGAGTGCGCCGCGATATCGGGCCGTTTATGAACATTATCTACTTCACGCTGGTTGCCGCCTCTTTGTACCTGTTTTCCGACTGGGCGCTGCAGCGTGCGGAGGCGGCGGCGGGACGGCGCTTCGAACATCGATCGCTGTACTTTTTCTGCATCCTGCTGGCGTTGTCTCTGACAAGTTTTGCTCTGATTGGCCACCTGACTGGAGGAGCCCAAGGGGGATGAACCGTGACTGACCAAAATAACTCTGCAGACAAACGTTCAACGGACGACGAGCCGATTCCGTTCATGCAGCGACTACTGGATAACCCGTTTCTCCTGCTGTTCCTGGGAATAGTGGTTCCGACTGTCTTCTACATCATCTGGGGAATCATGGAAATCACCCAGATTCCGATCGCGGACTAACCAGGGGGAAATTACCATGGCTATAACACCACCAAGTGAACGAATCTGGTGGAAGGAACCGATTTCGAAGATCGAACTCTCCTGGGTGATCATTGCCTTTTCCTGGGGACTTATCATGTTTTTCATGATGATCTACTGGCACGGCGCTGGAGAGCAGAACCTTTCCAGCGAGGCCTACAAGATCAAACCTGAACAATTCGCCGCAAAGACCCAGGCAATGATCGACGCGCACACCGTGCGCGAGGAAAGCGGCTTCCCGGTCGTGCGTCCACCCGCAGGCAGTGACGTCTACCTCACGGGCCGGCTGTTCAACTGGTGGCCGATTCTCGAGCTCGAAAAAGACCAGTCATATCGTCTGCACCTGTCGTCGGTCGACGTGCAGCACGGCTTCTCGCTGCAGCCCGTCAATATCAATATCCAGGTACACCCGGGCTACGACATGGTGGTCACCGTAAAACCGGACCGCGCCGGAGAGTACGGCATCATTTGCAATGAGTTCTGCGGCATTGGCCATCACCTGATGGCCGGCAAGCTATACGTCGTCGAATAAGGGGGGCGCAAACATGTCCAGTAACACAGTATTTCGCACTTGCCCGACGACCGGGCTCAAGGTTGATCTCGCCGCCGAGAAACTGATCAAGGCCAACGCTGTGGCCGCGGTGATCTTTCTCGCCATTGGCGGACTGTTCGGCTTGCTCGTAGCAATGACGCGCTGGCCTGAAGTCCACCTGCTGCCGGCCGACTGGTTCTACCTTGCACTGACGGCACACGGTCTGGATGTCCTGCTCGTGTGGATCATCTTCTTCGAGATGGCCGTTCTCTATTTCGCCTCGGCGGTACTGCTTAACTGCCGTCTCGCCGGACCTCGCTGGGCCTGGACGGGCTTCGCGCTCATGCTGGTCGGCGCACTGATCACGAATGTCGTGGTCCTGCAGGGCGGCTCCAGCGTGATGTTCACGTCGTATGTGCCGCTCAAAGCCGAACCGGGATTCTACCTCGGCATCATCCTGTTCGCTGTGGGGGCCCTGATTGGCTGTTTTGTGTTCTTCGGCACCCTGGTCGTCGCACGCCAGGAACGCACCTACGAAGGTTCGGTCCCGCTCGTGACCTTCGGCGCACTGACCGCTGCGATCATCGCGGTGTTCACTATCGCCTCGGGTGCGATCATCCTGATCCCGACGCTGCTCTGGTCTGTCGGCCTCGTGAACAACATTGACCCGCTGCTTTACAAGACGATCTGGTGGGCGATGGGTCACTCGTCACAACAGATCAACGTTTCGGCACACGTTGCGATCTGGTATGCGATCGCGGCCATAACCTTTGGCGCGCGCCCGCTGTCCGAAAAAGTCAGCCGCACGGCATTCCTCATGTACATCCTGTTCCTGCAGCTCGCCAGCGCGCACCATTTGCTGGTCGAGCCCGGTTTCAGTTCGGAATGGAGGATTTTCAATACCAGTTACGCAATGTACCTCGCTGTACTCGGCAGCATGGTCCACGGCATGACGGTACCCGGTTCGATCGAGGCAGCACAGCGGGCCCGCGGCCTGAACAAGGGTATGTTCGAGTGGCTGCGCAAGGCTCCGTGGGGCAACCCGGCTTTCGCGGGCATGTTCATGTCGCTTGTGTTCTTCGGCTTCATCGGCGGCATTTCCGGGGTGGTCATGGGCACGGAGCAAATCAACCTGATCATGCACAACACCCTCTACGTTCCGGGCCATTTTCACGGTACGGTCGTTGCGGGCACGACGCTGGCATTCATGGCCATCACTTACTATCTTGTGCCTCTTATCTTCCGCCGCGAAATCATGTTCATGAAACTGGCAAAATTACAGCCCTACCTTTTCGGTATCGGTGCGGCCGGCATCTCCGTTTTCATGATGGGTGCTGGCACGCTGGGCGTCTCGCGACGCCATTGGGACATGCAGTTCGCGGATGCGGTGCTGCCGTTCGACTACCCGTCGGCCGCGTTCCTGATGATGGGGCTGAACGGCATGTTCGCCATACTCGCAACACTCGGTGGCATCCTGTTCGTAGTGGTCGTCGTGGGCTCGGTTTTCTTCGGCCGCAAGCTTGCCCCGGACGAGAAACCGAGCTACCCGGAAGTGCCGCCGCAGGCGGTTGTCGTCGCGGAGCACGGCAGCGCTCACACGCTGAAGATTCCAGGCACGACCATGCTCGTCGCGATCTTCTTTATCTCGTTCGTGCTTTACTACTTCGTCAACTGGAAGTACCTGTCCGAGGTCTGGCCGCTGAGCTAGAGCTGGGATGGCGTATTTTCGCTTGTTGATAGTCGTTTGTATCGTGGCCGGCGCTTCAGCCGGCCACGCTGCTACAGGAGCCCCGTCTTACGATCGGACCGATGCTCTCGAAATCAGCCAGGGCGCCATCGGCCGGACACTCGCCGATTACACCTTGCGTGACATCGATGGCCAGCCATTTGACCTGGCATCTCTGCGTGGCAAGCCGCTTGTAATAAGTATGATTTACACGAGTTGCCACCATATCTGTCCGACAATTACGCGTAATCTCGGGGATACGATAGGCGTCGCCCATGAGGCCCTCGGCAAGGACGCTTTCCGCGTCGTCACGGTCGGCTTCGACTGGCGGGTGGATACACCGGACCGCATGCGTGAGTTCGAATCACGCCTCGGCATGAACGACGTACCGAGCTGGCACTTCCTTGCCACCGATGCACACATCGTCGAGGAACTCAGCGACGACCTTGGTTTTCTCTTTTATTCGAGTGCAAAAGGATTCGATCATCTCGCGCAGGCAACGATTATCGACGCCGAAGGAGCAATCTACCGCCAGGTCTACGGCGTCGATGTGGAAACGACAGCGATCGTCGAGCCGCTGAAAGAACTCGTGTTCAATACCCCACGCAGCGCCGGCTTCATCGAGCATTGGGTAAGCACGTTCAAACTGTTTTGTACTGTGTACGATCCCAACAACGATCGTTACCGCTTCGATTACTCCATCTTCACGGCGATCTTTGTGGGCATACTGTGCCTCGGAATGGTTGCCGTCTTTATCATCAGGGAATGGCGACACGCCCGATAGGTCCGGTATGGCATTGATAAAAAGTGCCCTGGCACGCGCTTTTGAGCGTTTCGAGGCGATCTTCATTTACGCCTTTGGCCAGCGCAATAACCCATTCGTATTGCTGGGCGCACTGGGCTGGTATTTCTACTGGATCGTCGCCGCGACCGGTGTGTACCTGTATATCTTCTTCGACACGGGCATCACGGATGCGTATGCGTCGGTCGAGTACATCACGAATGACCAGTGGTACGCAGCCGGCGTCATGCGCAGCCTGCACCGCTATGCATCCGATGCACTCGTCGTCGTCGTGGTTCTTCACATGTTTCGCGAGTTCGCATTTGATCGCCTTCGTGGCCGCCGGTTCTTCGCCTGGCTGACCGGCATACCGCTGCTCGCATTCATCTACCTCTGTGGCATCAGCGGCTACTGGCTCGTATGGGACCAGCTCGCCCAATACATTGCGCTCGCGACAACCGAGTGGCTCGATGCATTGCCTCTGTTCGGCGAGCCAATCGCGAATAATTTTCTCAACAGTAAGACGCTGGGCGGCCGGTTCTTCACTTTGATGGTGTTCATCCATATTTTCGGGCCACTATTCATGCTGCTGCTGATGTGGGTTCACATACAGAGGCACTCCGAGGCCCGCGTAAACCCGCCGCGGCCCCTTGCTGCGGGCACACTCGCCATGTTGCTCGTGTTGTCACTTGTCTATCCGGCCGTCAGCCAGGGGCCGGCAAATCTTGACGTCGTTCCCACGGAGCTCGGGCTCGATTGGTTCTACCTGGCAGGCTACCCCCTGCTCGAAATCGTGCCAGGCGGGCAACTGTGGCTTTATCTCATCGCGGCTTTCACCATACTTGCCGTGTTGCCATGGGCACCCCCTGCGCATCGCGTACCTGCGGCGATCGTCAATCTCGACAACTGTAATGGCTGCTCTCGTTGCTTCGACGACTGCCCGTTCGGCGCTATCTCGATGGTAGCTCGCACTGACGGACAGGCCTACGACGTAGAGCCTGTCGTCAACGTCAATCAATGTACGTCCTGCGGCATTTGCACGGGATCTTGTCCAACATCGACTCCATTCCGTCGTGCCGGCCCGTTGCTACCCGGCATCGAACTACCGCACATGACCATCGCAGCGCTGCGCGACGAACTCGTGGCAAATGGCACGGCAAACGGCCGTGAAATACACGT
>CALDZH010000073.1 GCA_937944275.1 uncultured Woeseiaceae bacterium | reverse complement strand
CATCGTGATGGACCCGATCGACTCGATCACACCCTACAAGGATTCGTCGCTTGCAATGTTGCTCGAAGCAGAGCGCCGCAACGCAGAAATACACTACTTCGAACAAAAGGATCTCAGGTTGCTGTCGGGCAAGGCGCTGGGGCAGTCCACACTTTTGCACGTTCGCGATAGTAACGACGACTGGTACTCGCTCGGAGAACAGCAGGACGTGGAATTAGGCGACCTCGACGCAATCCTGATGCGCAAGGATCCGCCGTTCGACATGGAATACGTGTATACGACGTATATCCTCGACCGGGCGCAAGAGGCCGGCGCTCTCGTCCTTAATGCGCCTCAAGCGCTGCGGGACATGAACGAAAAGGCCTACACCGCCTGGTTTCCGGACGTTACACCAACGACTCTGATCACTCGCTCGATGGACGAAATGAAGTCGTTTCTGGCCGAACATGATCGCGTGGTCGCCAAGCCACTCGACGGCATGGGTGGCCGTTCTATTTTTGTCGTGAAAAAAGGCGACAAGAACGCCAACGTGATTTTCGAAACGCTGACCGACTACGGTACTCAGTTCGCCATGTGCCAGGTGTTTATTCCCGAGATCAAGGCGGGCGACAAACGCATCCTCCTGATTCAGGGCGAACCCGTTCCGTACGCGCTCGCCCGCATTCCAACCGGCGATGACAATCGCGGCAACATGGTCGCCGGCGCAGTTGCCAAAGGGCAGGAGATGTCAAAGCGTGACTTCCAAATCTGTGAAAAAGTGGGCCCGGTTCTCCGTGATGCCGGAGTCCTGTTCGCGGGAATCGATGTCATCGGCGATTTCCTGACAGAGGTCAATGTCACGAGCCCCACGGGAATTCGGGAACTGGACAAGCAGTTCGACCTCAATATTGCGGGCCTAATGTTCGATGCCATCTACGCATCGCTGAAATAGAACCACTAAATACGGTACCGGACACCCTATTTTTTCCAAATAGGGTGTCCGGTACCGTATTTCTGCGATGCAGGTTCTTGTCTATATAAACGAAATGGCGGAGTATTCGCGCAAATATGGCGAACCCTATTATCACAGTCGATCCCCTGGATGAGCTGCGGCTCATGACGCCGATCGTACCCGACCGACTGCCAGCGATGTTGTTCCTTGCAGCGCTGGTGCACGGCATCCTGATAATTGGTGTCACGTTTAACGCCGCCCTCACCAACCAGTTTGCCGACGCAATATCGCTAGAAGTCACTATCGTGGCCGACCCCGACCAGCAAATTGACCGCCCTGACGAAGCCGCGTACCTCGCACAGGCAAGCCAGAAAGGTGGTGGCAACATTACCGATCAGATTCGTCCGTCCGCGCCGCTGCAAAGTGCGATGCCTGCGGACAACCCTGGAAGTGAAGACGGCGCGGCGCTCACCGATGCGCAGGCACACGAACGCTCAGCGGACGAGGTACTCGCTTCGGAGAATACGAGCGAGCGCCAGGTTGCTGTCGATCCGCGCACCGATCCGCAGACACAGGACAGCGTCGCCATCGCCATGGAGGCCGGCAGCGAAACAACGTTGCCGCTGCCGCAGGAAGACGAGGCGAGTTTCCTGTTAACCGACGATGATCCGCAGCAGCTCATCATCTCCGCCGACACTCGCGAGTCCGTGGCAGCTGCATACCTCGATTCGTGGAAGCGCCGCGTCGAAGCCGTGGGCGCTGCTTACCTTCCGGAGCTCGGTCATCTGGATGATTTGACTGGCAGTCCGACATTATTGGTCCGCATCGGTGAGAACGGTGAATTGCTCGATGCGATGGTCAGCAAATCCAGCGGGTCTGCCATCCTGGATCTCGCATCCGTCGATATCATTCAGCGTGCATCGCCATTCAATGAGTTCCCGGCGCCCATGGCAAGCGAATACGACATGGTTGCGTTCGAATACAAGTTCTTATTCACGGAGCAACTTGTACGCAACGACTGATGGGCAGATACTGTTCATATGCTTGTTGACGACTCACTGATAAATCAGCTACTTATCGCCATGCCAGGCATGCTGGATCCTAATTTCAGCACGACGGTGACCCTGATTTGTGAACATAACGACGAGGGCGCGCTTGGCATCGTCATCAATCGTCCAACCACGCTGAAACTTAGCGGCCTGTTTGAACAACTCTCCGTGGAAGACCCGGATCCCGAGGCGGCCAGCAGCCCTGTGCTGTCCGGTGGGCCCGTTGGCACGGAACGCGGCTTTGTCTTGCATGGGCCCGAGCACAGTTACGAAAATACACTTGCTGTATCCGACGAAATTCGGTTGACCTTGTCACGCGACGTGATCGACGCCCTGGCCACAGGCCAGGGTCCGGAGAAAGCGCTCGTGGCGATTGGCTACGCCGGCTGGGAGCCGGGCCAACTCGAGGATGAGATGCTCGCCAACGCCTGGCTCAATGTTCCCGCAACGCCCGAGATCGTATTCGAAACGCCGTTCGCCAAACGCTGGGATTCGGCGGCGCGCACCCTGGGCATTGATATCACCTGTATGTCCACGGATGCCGGGCACGCCTGAGTTGTCCAGGCCCAGAACGGTTCTCGCTTTCGATTTCGGACTGCGGCGCATTGGCGTTGCGGTTGGCCAGGATGTGACCGGATCGGCGAGTCCGCTCGGCATCGTCGATAATCGCGATTCAGGCGTAAATCACGAACAGCTCGCTGCGCTGATCAAGGAGTGGCGGCCAACGAACCTGATCGTGGGCATGCCTGCCCATGCCGACGGCTCACCGAGCGAGATTCAGCAACATGTGAAGGCGTTTATCCAGGAACTCGAACGCTACGAACTCCCGATTGGCACCGTCGATGAGCGCTATACATCGATCGAAGCCGAACGCGTTCTCAAAGAGGCACGTGCGGCGGGCACTCGGGGGCGCATTTCGAAGGAGACGATTGACAGCGCGGCAGCCGTTTTTATCGCTGAAAGATATTTGTTAAGCGAGTAGAATTCTGGCGCGATGAATGCTGCAGACCCGAACGAAGTGCTCAAAGACGAAGTGCTCAAAGACGAAGCCACGCTGCAACTCGATGCACATGGCAACTTGCGGCACTTACTGACCCTCAAGGGTCTCGACAAGTCGCTGCTTATCGACATTCTCGATGATGCCCAGCAGTACCTTACCGAGCCAGGCGAATTGCCGGCCCGTGGCCGGTCGCTCGTTGGCAGATCGGTCGCGAACCTGTTTTTCGAAGCCAGCACGCGCACGCGCGCGTCGTTTGACCTGGCTGGCAAACGACTCGGTGCCGATGTTCTCAATCTCGACGTGAATACTTCATCCCGAAAGAAAGGCGAGAGTATTCTCGACACGATTTACACGCTCGAGGCCATGCATGTCGACATTATGGTCGTCCGCGATGCGAGCGCCGGCGTGCCCGCCTTCATTGCACGGCATGTGTTGCCGCATGTCAGCGTCCTGAACGCGGGAGAATCGGACGTCTCACACCCGACGCAGGGACTGCTCGATATCCTGACAATGCGTCAACACAAGGGCTCTTTCGAAAACCTTGCCGTTGCCATCGTTGGTGATATCAGGCACTCGCGTGTCGCAATGTCGGCATCTCATGCGCTGTCTGCGCTCGGTGTAGGCGAGCTGCGGCTGATATCGCCGCCGGTACTCGCGCCGGAGCCCGACTCGGTACCCGGTGCCCGGATCCTCGACAACCTCGAGCAAGGCCTTGCGGATGCCGATGTCGTCATGGCGCTTCGCATACAGCGTGAACGCATTGGAAATCTCGACGGTATTCCCGGTATCGACGAGTATTTCGCCAACTACGGCATTAGCTACGAAAGCATGAAATTCGCGAAGCCCGATGCAATCGTCATGCATCCCGGGCCAATGAACCGCGGCATAGAAATCGAAGGCTCACTGGCCGATGGACCGCAGTCCGTCATCACACAGCAGGTCACGAATGGCGTAGCCATCCGCATGGCCGTACTCGACCGTGTCGGCAACACGATGGCACCACGGTGACCACGGCAGCCCAGGCGAAGGCCCAGGCAGACAGAGACACAATCTTCGTCGAGGACGGAGAGGTTCTCGCCATCCATGCACTCCCGAGCGAGCAATTCATCATGCGCATTCGGGCGCCGAAGTGTGCGGCATCAGCGCAGCCGGGCAATTTTGTGCATATCACCTGCGATGAATCGCTGCCGATGCGCAGGCCGCTCTCGATAATGCGCGTCGGGGACGACTGGATCGAGATTCTTTACAAGATTGTCGGCCAGGGATTGCGGCTGTTGTCTCGGAAGAATACCGGCGACTCCGTAAGCGTACTCGGTCCGATAGGGCAACCGTTCCACATGTCGCCTGATCGCCCCAACACATTATTGATTGGCGGCGGCGTCGGCATACCGCCAATGGTCTACATCGCCGACTGGCTGCGCCAGGACGAAGGCCACTGGAGTCCCTTCGCGATACTCGGTTCCGAGATCCCGTTCCCATTCGATCTGCAGGAATCGTCGCTCGCAGTTGATGGTGTGGGTAGCGATGTATTCAGCACAATTTCCTTGCTGGAGAGTTGGGGCGTCCCGGCAAGACTGACCAGCCTGCAAGGATATGAAGGATGCCATGATGGCTACGTGACTGACCTCGCCGACCAGTGGCTTGCTGCACTTCCTGAAGATGAACTGGGAAAGGTGGAAATATTCGCCTGCGGCCCGACGCCGATGCTAAAAGCCGTTGCTGATCTTGCTGCGCGCTATGACCTGCCCTGCCAGGTTTCACTCGAAGAGTTCATGGCCTGTGCCGTGGGTGGTTGTGCCGGCTGTGCCGTGAAGATCAACACGCCAGACGGCGAAGCCATGAAACGTGTTTGCGTCGACGGGCCGGTTTTCAATGCAGCAACGGTCGTTTGGTGAACGCGGACCCGAGATAGCGCAACCAACCGTCGGGCTGCAGCCTCGAGCCATAATCTAGCCGCCGAAATTGACCTTGGCTTCGAGGTTCGAGCGTGAGTCCGCGTGGGACATTGCTTCTTCGAGCGTGATCGTGCCGTCTTTGTATAGCTGCAACAGCGCATCGTCGAAGTTCTGCATGCCGGCCTCGCCCGACTCCTTGTGCGCTTCCTTCACGGCTGAGATATCGCCCTTCAGGATCAGGTCTTTGATGTGCGGTGTGTTCAGCATTAGCTCAACCGCTGCGGTTCGCTTCCCGTTACGAGAGCGCACGAGACGCTGGGACAAGATCGCACGCAGGTAATGCGCCAGATCCATGAATACCTGCGCATGCTGTTCCTGCGGGAACAGGTTGATAATTCGATCTAGTGTCTCAGCCGCGTTGTTCGAGTGCACTGTTGCTAACACCAAATGACCTGTGCCGGCCATATCCAGTGCCGCACGCATGGATTCGGTGTCACGAATCTCGCCGATCTGCACGACGTCCGGCGCTGCACGTACGGCACTTTTGAGCGCGCGAGCATACGATCGGGTATCCAGCCCGACTTCACGCTGGTTGATAATCGACTGTTTGTTGGGGTGCAAAAACTCGATCGGGTCCTCAATCGTGAGAATGTGGGCGGACGTCTTCTCATTGCGATGGTTGACCATCGCCGCCAGTGTCGTTGATTTACCCGCACCTGTCGCGCCGACCATTAAAATCAGCCCTCGCCGCAACATTACCAGTTCCTTAAGCTGGACCGGCATCCCCAATTCTTCCAGCGTCGGAAGATCTGAGGTGATGTATCGCAATACCATCGCCACATTGCCGCGCTGGTGAAATACGTTCACTCGGAACCGTCCGAGACCTTCTTCCGAAAGGGCGAAGTCGATCTCTAGCTCACGATTCAAAACATCCATCTGCTCTTCGGTCATGAGTTCGAATGCCGCCTGCCTGACCATTTTAGGTGTCAACTCGAGCTTGTTGACCGGCATTATCTTGCCTTCAATCTTGATTTTCGCCGGAGCGAATGGAGCAAAAAAAAGGTCCGATGCTTTCTTCTCTACCATCAATTTGAGTAGTGGTTTGACGTTCATCTGTCGGGCGTCCCTTGCGCTCAGAAAGTCTGAGCTGTGTCCTCTTCAATTATGCGTAGGCTCTTGGCTTGCTGATCGGCAATCGAAGAATCGCGTTTACTCTCAAGTTTGATGCGTAGGCGCAGCTCATTCTTCGAATCCGCATTACGCATGGCTTCCTCGTAAGTAATCGTGCCGTCCTCGTACAGGTTGAACAGCGCCTGGTCGAAGGTCTGCATACCAAGACGGGTCGATTTGCCCATAATCTCTTTTATTTGCCCAACTTCACCCTTGAAGATGAGATCTGCAATGAGCGGCGTATTCAGCATGATTTCCATCGCCGCAATACGACCGATGCCGCCTTCGCGAGGAATCAATCTTTGCGAGACAAACGCCTTGGTATTCAGCGACAAGTCCATCAGCAATTGCTGACGCCGCTCTTCAGGGAAAAAGTTGATAATGCGATCCAGCGCCTGGTTGGCACTGTTGGCGTGCAAAGTGGCGAGGCAGAGATGACCTGTCTCCGCAAACTGAATGCCGTACTCCATCGTTTCCTTGTCGCGAATCTCACCGATTAGAATGACATCCGGTGCCTGTCGCAGCGTGTTCTTCAGTGCC
>CALDZH010000072.1 GCA_937944275.1 uncultured Woeseiaceae bacterium | reverse complement strand
AGTGTTAACCATGTCTCCGGAATAAGATGTAAACCATGTGACCGGTCTACACCCGAAGAAAATGGCGCGCCCGACAGGATTCGAACCTGTGACCCCTGCCTTCGGAGGGCAGTACTCTATCCAGCTGAGCTACGGGCGCTTGATTTTAGGACGCGAATCATACCAAACACTGCGACGCACGCATCGACTCTATTTGCACGCCAGTCGCGATCTTGTCATGCGCCTTAAGAGCAACGCTCAGAACGCCAACCGGACCTGCATTAGTCCTGGGTTTCGCCCTCGTCTTCCGGGACCCGCACAGGTGGCGAAGACCAGCGCGAGCGCAGATTGAGATCACGCTGCGGAAACGGAATTTCGATACCGTACTCATTAAGCTTCGTTTCCAATGTCCACAAATAGGTGGCCCGGGTTCGTGTAGGTCGTCGTGCTCCGTCTCGGTTGACCCAGACAGTCAACAGGAAATTCAAGCTACTGTCACCGAAGTCCACCAGCCAGACGTCCGGTTTACGATTCTTCATATGGGTCAGTGTGTAAGACACTTCGTTGGCCGCTTCGATCGCAGCTTTGCGCACAAGCTCCTTGTCACTGCCATATGCAACACCGAACGGGATGCGCACACGCAGCACGCGCTCACCCAGCGTCCAGTTAGTGAGTCGTGCCGTGACGAACTCGGAGTTGGGCACCACGATATCGATGTTGTCGTTTGTATTGATCAGTGTACTGCGGACGTTGATCGCTTTGACTGTACCCGTGAGCCCGGTATCGAGCTCAATGTAGTCACCTACGCGCAACGTATGCTCAAACAGAATGATCAGGCCGGAGACGAAATTACTGACAATGGACTGCAGCCCGAAACCGATGCCCACACTGAGCGCACCCGCAACCAACGCGAGATTACTGAAGTCCAGGCCGATGGATGACAGCGCAATGAATACCGCAATGATGATAATGGTGTAGTGCGTCAGCCGGCTGAGCGTATAGAGGGACGCATGGGGGCCGCTTGATTCCTTCTCACTAACGCGTTTGATTGCATAACGAATCCCGCGCGACAACAGAAATGCGACCAATAGGATAATGAGTCCGCGCAGAATATCGCGCCCGGTAACCGGCGCTTCGCCAACAGAAAACAGTGTTACCTCCGCCAGGCCAGTTACGCGAAGGTAAGCCGACTGAATTTTTCGGCCGGCGCCCCGGAACCAGGAGGAAAGCGCACCCGAGTACTCGGCGACCTCGTTGTCCACTGCGACACTGAGAAGCTCGAGGTCGGCAATGGCACTCTCAACTTCGTCAATGCGGGCCAGGGTTCGCTGCGCCGTGCCCAGGCGTTGATCCAGCAGTCGGCGTGCCGCTCGATTGAGCCCACCCCGATCCATCGTCTGCACAGCAAGTAGTTCATTTTCGCTGTCTGTTCGCCAGGACGACACCCCCTGTCCGGCCGTGCGAGCAAGTTCGGACCAGGCCAGCGACAAGTCAGCAAGAGCGTCTATGTTCGGTGTTGCATCGAACTGCAGCGCAGTCCAGTAGCGTCGCGCCTGAGCCTGAGCCAGTTGAACGTCCGCATGCGCTACGGCGACCTCGGCATCGATCTGTTCTTGCTGCAGCAAGCGTTGCTGCGAGCGCCCTTGCGGCGTGTCGAGATCAAGACCGGACGCCTCCAGCTCCGCCGTTCGCAGTTGCTCGCGGGCTTTCACAACTGCCGACTCGGCCGTAGCAACCTGCGCGACCAGCGCATCGAGATCCGCCAGATCTTCCGTGCTTGCGAGATTGTCGCTGGCGAATACAACCCGCTCGGCCAATGCATTGGCGTAGCTCGTGGCGCGATCAAAACTCTGCGTCAACAGTGAAAGGCGGCGCGTCGCTATCGCTTGCGCGGAACGCGTCTGGACCAACCGTAGTGCTGCGATAATGCGCTCGTCTCCGGAAGGAGCGTCAACATAGTTTTTGAATGCCTGGTCGCGGCGCCTGGTCGCACCTTCGAGAATACGCTGCTCACGCTCAACCTCGAGCTGTTCACTGCGTGCACCTTCGAGTGAATCTCGAGATACGGCCGCAACATGCAGCAGATCATCAAGGGAATAGCTGATCTTCGCCTGCGGCAATTCCTGCAGCGTGACTTCATCCCCGTCGAGCAAGGCTGCGTAGGCCGCAAAATTGTCTCGCACCGCTTCGAGAATTGATTGGCCGACCTTCTCATTGGCGGGTTGCAGCCCGGCTACCTCAGTACTCAGATCGGCCAGGAAAATGCTTGTCCGGCTTTCGACCTCGTCTTGCGGTCCCTCGAAATAGGACCACCAGTTGGCCTCCATAGACACGAGATCGGGCTTTGCCGGAGCCGGGATGTCGTCGTTCACCTGCGCATAGGCGCTCAGGGAAAAAACGGCGCCAAGCACAAGCGCAGCAAAACGAAGCTTGCAGGTATATTTCATCGGATCGGACTATAACCCGTGAAACCGACGAAACTCGATAAAACCGCGTAAATCAGAGCACCACCATCAGCTTGCCGGTGTTGCCTCCGGTGAACAACAGGTTGATCCCTTCGATTGCGCTCTCCAGGCCCTCCAGCTTATGGGCACGATACTTGAGCTTACCCTCGGCGAGGTATACGGCGAGCTTTTGCATCATAGCCGGGACCTCGTTCCAGTGATCCGGCATCGTGAAACCCGTGATCGTCAGCCGGCGCTTGATGATGTTGATCCAGTTTGGACCGGGTGAGGGTTTGTCCGTGTTGTAGTCCGCGATCATGCCGCACACCATGATCCTGCCGTGCGCATTCATATGATCGAAGACAATGTGCTGAACCGGACCACCCGTATTTTCGAAGTAAAGATCGACGCCCTGCGGCGCCGCTTCTCGAATTTGCCCCGCCAAATCATCTGACTTGTAGTTGATCGCCTTATCGAAACCAAGCTCGTCCTCGAGCCAGCGGCACTTGTCGTCGGTGCCGGCCGTCCCGACAACAGTCAGGCCCTCAGCCTTCGCGAGCTGCCCGACCATGCTGCCTACCGAACCCGCGGCGCCGGATACCACGAGCGTCTCGCCGGCCTTCGGCCTGCCGATCTCCATAAGGCCCTGGTATGCCGTGAGTCCGGGAAGCGACAAAACACACAGGACCGCTTCGGCCGAAATGCCAGGAGGGAGCTTGTTCAATCCCTGACCGTCGCTTACTGCGTATTCAGTCCAACCGATCATGCCAACGACGCGGTCTCCAACGGCAAAACCCTCATGCTTTGATTCGACGACTTCGGCGACGCCGCTCGAACGCATGATCTCGCCGAGTTCAACGGGCGGGATGTAGCTGTTTCGGTCATCGGTCATCCAGCCCTTCATCGCCGGGTCGAGCGACATGTGCGTCTGCTTCAGCAGGAACTGACCTTCTTCCAGGTCCGGAGTCTCCAGCGTGACGGTTTCAAATAAATCCGGCGTGATATTCAGTCCCGGTCGCTTGACGAGTTTTACGGCCTTGTATTGCATGATCTCGGGTATTCCCTGTACGGATGAGTGGCTACCGATGATACGGGGGCTACACGCAGAAATCATGCAACGATACCGGTGGCTGGCGGCTGAGCTACTGGCGCTTCGCGGGGCGCCAGATTCGGTCCCAAACTTCCATCATTGCCCGATCGCCGAATGACACCGGCAACAATTCGGCTGGTATTTCGTTCCAATGCGGATTGCCGCGCGCAGCGACGACGTGGCTGAAGACGTAAGTTGGTTCTTGCCCCATGCGCAGGTCGCTGATGACAAGCCTGCCATTGTCGATATGGGCCTTGACGAAACCCTGCGAAAACCAGCGCAGACGGTTGACAGCCCAGATGTCGCCTGCGTCATCTATCGCGTTCTTTTCCGACGCATGTGCGGTGAATTGCATAGTGCCCTCGTCGATCACCAACGAGTCGAAGCCCTCGAGATAGCCATCGTCGGTCATGACGACAGCACGCCACAGCAAGGTATTGAATGGCGTCGGTGTCAGAAATACCGGGGCGTCCTGTAACTGCAATGCTGCCAGCGCGTCTTGAACATTGCGGCTTACATTTGCCTGCGCTACCCAGGACCAGCCGACGTACATCGTGCTAACGACCAGACCGACGCGGAGCGCAGTCCCACCCACCTTGTTGTTAAAAGCCGCGACCAGCACCCCGACCAAAAGCGGCATCGTGTAGAGCGGATCGATGATGAACAGGGTTGCCCACGACGTCGGCGGCACCGTAAAGGGCCAGAACAGCTGCGTGCCGTAGGCCGTGTGAGCATCGATCAAAGGATGCGTCAATAAAGCGAGACCTAACGCGGCAAACCACCGAAGCGGTTCATCCCGAACAGGGGCCCAACTGTGCCGAAGCACCAACCATAACAAGGCCGAAAACGGCGCCAGCACAAACAGCGAGTGGCTGAAGCCACGGTGATACGTGTAGTTCTCAACCGCGCCACCGAAGTCGATAAATACATCGAGATCGGGCAGCGTGCCAAGCCCGGCGCCTATCAACATCGCCTTGCCTCGATGGCCAGACGGCGCAAAAGCGCCGGCCACGCTCGCGCCAAGTACGGCTTGTGATAGCGAATCCATATGAAAATAGTACCGTTATCAGGTGCCGCGTGTTGTTTCAGTTTGAAACCTAGTGGCGGCAGACTCTAACCCATACTGGTGGTTCCGGGTCGTCGAGTAGCGATGCGATCGGCAAACGAAA
>CALDZH010000071.1 GCA_937944275.1 uncultured Woeseiaceae bacterium | reverse complement strand
GACCATCGCGTCCTCAACTTCTCTTGCGGCCTGCAATGCCGTCTCCTTGTACGCGATGAGCGCCTGTTGCAAGCGCGCATCCTGGACGCGAACGCTGTTGCGAATGCGTCCGTAATTCAGAAACGGCCAGACGAAACTTGGACCTACAGCGTAGGTAATGCTGTCCGCGCTAAACAACTGGCTCAGACCGCTATCGCCCGTGCGTGTCGTATCTGTATTGCCGGCTGCGGAAAGTCCCAGCGATCCGTTCAAAGAGAAGCTCGGGTAAAGATTTGCCTCTGCGAGACCAACGCTGGCGTTTTGGGCCATCGCGAAATACTCGGCCTGGCGTACATCCGGGCGTTGCCGCAGAACGTCGGCAGGCAGTCCCAGCGCAGTCGTCTCCGGAATTTTCGGAATTGAATTTTCGCCGCCCAGGAGATCACGGGTATCGGCCGGCGCCAGTCCGAGAAGGGTGCTCAGGGCGTGTTGCGCCTGGTAGAGCTCCGTCTGTAGCTGCGGGATTGACGACTGCGTGCTTAATAGCTGGGTTCGAGCCTGCAGGACATCGAGCTCAGACGATGAACCATTCTGAAACTGTATGTCGACGATGTCGTAACTGCGTTGTTGCAGTGCAATGTTCTCGCGCGTAATGCGAATTTGTTCCTCGAGCGTTCGAATTACGAGGTAGGTGCTGCACACCTGCGCCGTCACTAACACGATGGCCTGGTCGTAACCTGCCACCGACGCCAGGTAGGCGGCGTCAGCAGCCTCCACGCCGCGCCTGAACTTGCCCCAGAAATCAATTTCCCACGATGCACCGATGCCCACGCTGTACTGTGTAAAGCTGAGATCACCGGCCGCTGTGTTGGCTGCATTCTCACTTGCCTGCACAGCTGTTGCATCGCCTGCAGCCGCCTGCGATTGCGGGTATTGATTACCTGTTGCGATTGCCAGCTGGGCTCGCGATTCGAGTACGCGCAGGCCCGCGATTTTCAACGAGTTGTTTTGCCTGTGTGCCAGTTCCACCAACTGATCAAGCACCGGGTCATTCAGCTGCTGCCACCAGCGCACCTGCTCGGCAGCGGTCGTTGTAAATCCGGCGCGTTCCGCCTGGTACCAATCCGGTCCCAGCGGCGACTCGGGCTGCACATACTCAGGGCCCACGGCGGCGCAGGCGCTCAACATGCACAACGACAAATACAGTGAAGCGCGAGAAACTGGGTTCATTATCGGGTGTTATGCGGACTCGGCATCCGCGGTTTCGTCACTACCCGACTGCATCCAGTCAGAAATTATGGTGTAGCCGAGACCAAGGATAACCGCGCCCAGGAACAGACCGATGACACCGTACTGGATCATACCGCCGATAGCGCCAATCAGAACGATCGCGGCCGGCAGATCAACGCCACGTCCCAGCAGGATCGGCTTGAGCACGTTGTCACTGAGCGCCACGAATAACATGTAGATCGCGAAGATCGTCGCTGGCACGGGTGCGGCAAATGAAAATACCCAGAACACGACCGGCAGGAGTATCAGCAATGCCGGAATCTGTACGATCGCAGTGATGAGGACGATAGCCGCGATGATGCCACCATGGGGCACACCCATAATCGCCAGACCTATACCGGCCAGCACGGCTTGTATTGCGGCAACACCAAGTACGCCATTGGTCACGCTGCGAATTGTCGCAATTGACGTATTAACAAGGTGTTGTCCACGCGCCGGGCTTATTCGTGAAGCCACGGCGCAGCTGGCCTTGTAGCCGCTTTTTGAATACAGGCACGATACCCCGGCAATAATGATCGACGCAGCGAGTGCGAACAGACCGGTCACCAGCGAGCCGATCTTGCCGACGAGCCACATGCTTGCTTCACGCGGCGAGGGATCGAAATTGTTTACTGTTTCTTCGAGATTGATCGATGCTGCATTCCATGTCTGATACACGCGCTCGCCGATCAGGGGCCAATCTGCGACATTTTGGTTCGGTGGCGGGATCTCCAGGCTGCCTGCTCTGACTTCCTGGGCGAACGCGGTGATGGACGTAATGATCGACTTGGTCATCATCCAGCCGGGTACCACGACGATGGCCAGGCCGATCACTATTATAAGAGTCGCGGCCAGTTTCTCCTTTCCTCCGAGCGCAGCGGCCAGCTTCAAAAACAACGGATGGATGGCTACAGCGAGCACCAGCCCCCAGATAATCAGGCTGACAAACGGTCCAACGATATCGAGGCAATAGCTTATGAGGATCACAACTGCCGCGATCTGAATGAACGTCGTCATCAGGTTTCGCTGGAGATTTACATCGTTCACGGGATGCGCGGAATCTTGCATGGCGAGGTCCTATTTTTGAGATTTTTTATTGTCGCCCGGGTGGATCCAGGCGCGTTGCAGTACGGCGAACAGAAAGGCCGTTGTCCAGCCAATTAACAGTATGCCATCAATGGCCTGCAGTCCACTCAGCAGGCGCCAGTCAGAACTGAGCGTGATATCGCCGTACCCCAGCGTGGTAAATGTGACGGCTGAGAAGTAAAACGCTGACTCCAGAGTTTGCAACTCGCCGTCAGGTACTACCAAGAGGTACGCGAGCGCCCATACGAAAATCTCAATGATATGCAATGTAATGAGGACGATGGCCGTACTAATAAGGACGCGCAGTACATTTGCAGGTCGTATTTGTCCGTCCGCCAACGTTTTGCGGGCCATCAGATAGCGCAACCAGGTCATGGTGCCGTATCCGTGGATGATGATCGTTACTGCGATCAAGAGGAAGGCGGTGAATATCAAAATCAGCATGGCGAGAGTCTAGCGCAAAAAAGTCTGGAGAGACGGCGTTTCACCTGTACGAATGCGCCATCCGAAGACTCCCGTGCTTCGGATCAGGCCTCTGTCTACGCCGCGCTCAGGTTAGCGCGACGACCTGCGGCGTAACGAGATTCGCATAGTCGCTATACGACATTTTGACGAGTTCGGAGTGCGAACCCGCATTAAATGCGATCTCATCGTCCTCGGTCAGCTGCTCGGCGACGTAAACGCCCATGTCGTAGAGATTACCGAATGGCGGCATGGCACCGACTTCGCAATCCGGAAACAGCTCATTGAACTCTGCCTCGCTTGAGAGCGTGACTTCGTCTGCGCCGATGGATTCTTGCAGATGCCGAAGATTCACTCGGCGTGACGCTGGCAGGACGGCCATCGCAAACTTGTCGTCAATTTTCACAATGACGGTTTTTGCGAGCTCCTTGCCCGGTATCCGGGTCAACTCCGCTATGCGCTGTGCGGTGTAGGCAGGTGAATGGCTGATCGTGACGTACTGGATCTCGTGCCGATCGAGGTAGTCTTGCAGTTTTTGGGTAGGCATCCTCGTTCCCCTCTGTCGATTCCAACCCTGGCGGGTCAATTATATTTGAAAGCCCACAAACTTACTGCTCGGACATGTACTTATGCGCGTCGAAAGAGGTTCGGCAAGCGGCACGAACAAGACTAAACTCGGGGTTGCTCGAGACGTTGCGGCGGTTTTTCAATGAAGTACGACCTCATCGGTGATATTCACGGTTACAGCGAGCCGCTGGTCGAGCTGCTGGGCAGGCTCGGCTATCGGCAAGCGGACGGCGTGCATCGCCACCCGGATCGGCAGGTCATTTTTCTCGGTGACTTCATCGACCGCGGCCCTGATCAGCGGGGTGTACTGGAAATTGTTCGCCCGATGATTGATCAAGGCGCCGCACTGTCGGTCATGGGAAATCATGAATTCAATGCGATAGCCTGGTTCACGCCGGACCCCGACGATCACTCGCGGCATCTGCGAGAACACTCGGACAAGCATCGCGGACAGCACGCGGCCTTTCTCGAAGCTTTTGCAGCTGCGGACGATTACGCCGAGCTTATCGAGTGGTTTCGGACGCTGCCGCTTTGGCTGGACTTGCCCGGTGTTCGTATCGTGCATGCCTGCTGGGACGACAAGTTGATCGAGTTCCTGCAGGGCCGCTATCCGACCGTGAATCAGTATCTCGACGACGAGCTACTCGTGCGCGCCTCGAGCAAGGGAAGCGAGGAATTTGAAGCACTAGAGACATTGCTCAAAGGGAAAGAGATTGAGCTACCGAGAGGGCAGTCGTTCCCGGACAAAGACGGCAATCTTCGACATCACATTCGTATCAAGTGGTGGGATGCGACGGCCGAAACGTACCTCGACACATTCCTCGGACCTGATGCCGCCCTCACTCATATTCCTGAAGACCCGATCGATGCCGATCACTTGATACAGTATTCACGCGACGATCCGCCGGTATTCGTTGGCCATTACTGGATGGATTCCGAGCCTGAGATACTGGCGGCGAATGTGGCGTGCCTGGATTACAGTGTCGCATCGAAGAGTGGAGGAAAGCTCGTGGCGTACCGGTGGGACGGGGAGCAGGAGCTCTCCAATGAGAAATTCGTATTTGTTGACAGACCGGCTTCCGGCTCATGAGTAACGAATTATCGGCAAAGTCAATCAGCTGCCCATACTGCGGCGAGCACATCGACATTCTTGTGGATGGATCGCTGCCTGAGCAGGAGTACGTGGAGGACTGCCAGGTGTGTTGTCGGCCGATCGTGCTAAGTGTGACGGTTGACCTGGATGGTGATTCTGTCGTGATGGCGCGGGGCGAGAACGAGTAGTGGGCTGAAACTC
>CALDZH010000070.1 GCA_937944275.1 uncultured Woeseiaceae bacterium | reverse complement strand
ATGGCTGCCGCAGGGCTGTAATATCAGGCGATGCCCAAATCCCTTGCCGCCATAGCCTTGTTTCTGTCCTCAGTCGTGTTCGCCTCCGAACCTGTACCGGCATGGCTGATACGACTGCCCGAAACGACACCGGTTGTCTTTATAGCAGAGACCTCGGCGTCTGCATTTCATCGATATGATCGGGTCGGCAACAGCGCAAAAAAGGTCCGGCAGGACTACATGTCGATCGGGCAGGGCGGCGTGGGCAAGCGAGTTGCCGGAGATCAGCGCACACCGCTTGGCGTTTACTTTGTCATCGAGCAGTTGGACACCACGCGATTGCACGAGAAGTACGGCGTCACGGCATTTCCGCTCGATTACCCGAATGCCTGGGATCGTCGCCACGGGCGGACCGGTGACGGTATCTGGATACATGGCGTTGATCCGCGCGGCGGCGTGCGGCCACCGCTGGATACCGATGGGTGCATCGCATTGCCCAACGATCGTATCTCAAGCCTCGAGAAATCGTTTGAACCTAACGTAACGCCGGTGCTGATAGCAGAAGATATGGCCTGGTCCGAACCTGGCGCTGTCGCAAAAGTCCGTGGTTCGCTAGAGCAAGCAATCGCGCGCTGGGCTGCAGCGCTCGAGCAGGGAGACATGTACACCTACCTCGATGCCTACGATGAGTCTTTCGAGCATTGGGGAATGAACAAGGATGAATGGTCCACGTTTAGCATGGAAACAGTAGGTCATCGACCGATCACTAGGGTCGAGGTGAGTGACCTGCTATTGCTCGGCGACCCGGTGGAGCCGGGGATTTATCTCAGTCGCTTTTGGCTGGAGATTGAGGAGGAAGGCGCCGGTAATGTGATTTCCATGCGCCGAATATACTGGCGCCGCTCAGAGAGCGGCGCCTATCGAATCGTTGCAGAGGATAGCGGCTAGCGCAGGCCTTCGCGGACGGTGAGTTCGTCGATCAGCTCGAGTAGTTCGTCATAACCGCCAGCGTCGGCGGCACTCGTGCGGTATTTGCCGTTAACGACAATGGTCGGAACAGAAGTGATGCCATAACGGCGGGCAAGGTCTGCGCCTACGCGCATTTTCTGATCGACCGGAAACGAGTTCCATGCCTTGTCGAATTCTTCGGCGGAGACGTTGAAACGCTCAAACAGTTTCTGAATCGCCTCAATCCGGGTGAGCCGATTGCCACGTCTGTGGTATTCGATGAACGCCGCATTATTGAACTCGCCGAGATCGGCGACCATGCCGTTCTTCTCAAGCAGTTCAGCCGTGTAATACGTCTGGGCGTGCATCATGGCGAGCCGGTTGAACACGGCCGGAATGCGGACGAAGCGGACGCCCGGGTCCTTGGTTTCCAGCCACGTTTGGATGTAGGGCTCCAGCGTAAAACAATGCGGGCAGCTGTACATAAAGGTCTCTGCGACTTCGATTTTGTCGGCACCGCCGACGGTCGGCTGTGCCGGCATTAACCGGAAGTAATGCTGGCCTTCCTTGTACTTCCACTCACGTGCCTCGACTTCGGTGTCGGCGAGAGCAAGCACGATGGCCTCGTCCTCGGGCTCCTGTTCCTCGGATGCCGATTCCTCAACGACTTCGAGCGTCTCCGTAGCCGGCTCTTCGGCCGTATCGGTGGCGGTCTCTTCAGCAACAGCCTCAGGGGCTGGCGCTTCAACAGCCGTTGCTTCTTCGGCTGGTGCCGACGTTTCTTCCTTGCCGCATGCCGCCAGCGCAAACAGCGCTGCAGCAATCCAGATGAGATGCTTCATATAATGTATTCCTGAAACTGTCGAGATGTTTATCTCAGACCCTGAACATAGGAAGAAAGTGCCGCAATATCTTCCTTGCTAAGGCGGCTCGCGATGTCCCGCATAATGCGAGGCTTGCCGTCGCTTACCCGCGCGCCAGAGGCATAATCGTTGAGTTGCTTGGCCGTGTAATCTGCGTGTTGGCCCTGCAACGCCGGGTAATTAGCCGCCGGATTACCGCGCCCGGTCGGGCCGTGGCATGCGAGGCACGCCGAGACGCCGTTCTCGATGTTGCCGCCCCGATACAGTGCCTCACCACGACTGACCGTGCTTGCGTCTTTTACTGACTGCGCCGCAGCCGGCAGGCTCTCGAAGTACACGGCGAGATCCGCCATATCCTGGTCAGACAACATCATTGCCTGGGCGGACATGAGTGGGTCCATGCGCGAACCTTCCTTGAAGGCCTTGAGTTGCGTGAGCAGGTAAGGTGCGTTCTGGCCAGCAATGTTCGGCCACATGGCGTTGGCACTATTGCCTTCCGGACCGTGGCAGGCCGTGCATGTCAGGGACTTGGCTTTGCCGTCCTCAATGGAACCATTGACCAGGCTGTCAGCCTGCACCTGGGTTGCTGCCAACAGCAGTCCGGTGATCGCAAAAAGCGAAGCTAGCTTGTTGTTCATATGTTCTATCCGTTACTTCCCTGCGGTGGCCTGGACCATCGCTGTGATACAGAAATAGTGTCTGAGTCGCACCGGGTTCGATGCTGGGTTGGATCGCAGCTTATAACCTTGCTGCGTGACCCCGAACCGGTCAAACTTAAGCCAGGCCCTGTACTCAGCAAGCGCAAATTATACACACAATCAACGGGGCATACCCATGTCGCAATACCCACAAGCCTGCTTTATAAAAAGCGCCAATGCGCCGCAACAGTTCGTCCCGGATGAAGGGGCCGAGGTGGCGTTCGCGGGCCGTTCAAATGCCGGTAAATCGAGTGCTATCAACGTCATAGTCAATCGGCGCCAATTTGCCAGGACCAGCAAGACTCCGGGCCGAACGCGGCTTGTGAACTTTTTCAGCCTGCGGGAAGGAAGCCGCCTCGTGGACCTGCCGGGATATGGGTTCGCGAAGGTTGCCAGCAGCCTGCGCAATCACTGGGCTGACCTCATGGCGGACTACTTCGAGTCGCGCAAGAGCCTGACCGGTATGTTCCTGATTGTCGATATTCGTCGCCAGCTCACAGAATTTGATCGGCAGATGCTGGCTTTCGCCGATTCGGTGGGGTTGCCTGTGCATGTGCTCCTTACCAAGGCCGACAAGTTGAAGAGGGGGCAAGCAGCAAAGGCATTGCTGGAGGTTCGGCGTGATTTGGGCGCTATCGCAACCGTGCAGCAGTTTTCGGCCCTGAACCGGCAGGGCGAAGCAGAAGCTCGCGCAAAACTCGAGGAGTTCCTGAAACTCGTCCCCGGGCAATAAAAAACCCCGAAGCACCAGGGGTGCCCCGGGGTCAGAAAAAGCAACAGGCTTGGGGTTACCTTGTTGCGCGCCTGTTTAGGGAGGTAAACAGGCGAGTACTTGCGCACTCAGTAACTTAGAGGTGCATCCGTGCAGGGAGTTCCCGAGAAGGCTTAACTTATTGATTTTTATAGTAAATTAGTTTGGATTACGTCTAAGCCGGCTATATGCCTCAAGATCCCGGCACCGCCGCGGGACAGGTAGCCTCACACGCCTCACCAATCAACTTTGCTATGTAATGTGGCCCCG
>CALDZH010000069.1 GCA_937944275.1 uncultured Woeseiaceae bacterium | reverse complement strand
ACCTTCATCTTCCATATCGATGCATGGCTTGCTGACGTTCAGTTCGTCCAACGTCTGCACAGTCTTTAGCTCGATATAGCGCGCACCGCATAGCCAGGCCGCTATGATGTTTTGCGCCATCTGCGAGTGCGGGCCTGCGGCGGGGCCGAAAGGTGTATCCAGTGCTTGTCCAAAAACCCGGGTGCGGTAGGCAGCTGTCGGCTGTGGCCGGAAGAAGTACTGGCGTGGAATACCGAAAGCAGCATCACGGGTCTCGAGCTCACTGAAAAGCCAATGCGCAAGCTGTCCCACATCAATCGGGCGGAATAAATCGGACATGCTCAGTTTCCTCCCGGTCGATTCTCGTTATATGGTTGCAATTACCCGGTTCAATTGAACCGCTATTTTTCGAGCCGTCGAATACGCAGTTGCCGCAGGTAATCCGCTGTTCGGAAAAGGAAAACAGACTATGAGCAGGGTTGTTCAGGCTTTTATTCTCACAGCAGTTGCATTGTTCGCGCATTCAGCGGTGGCGTCCGATGCTGATGAGATCACCGCATTGCTTCAGGATTTCCTGGCAAATTCTCATACGGAAGCCGCACACGAGCAGTTTTGGGCTGAAGACCTTGTATATAGCTCGTCCGCCGGGCTGCGGTTCGGCAAGGCCGAGATCATGGAAGGCTTCGACACCGATCCCGGCGAAACAGAAGACGCAAACGAGGAGCCCCAAGTTACGTATTCCGGGGAGGAAATTGATGTTCGTCTCTACGGTGATACAGCAGTCGTGGCGTTCAAACTCGTAGGTACACCTACGGATACGGCATCTGGAGCTGAGGTGCTCTATTACTTCAATACGGGCACGTTTTTGAAGCGGGATGGCGTGTGGAGGGTGATCGCCTGGCAGGCGACCAAGATTTCGCCGCAATGAGGGTGTATGTCCCCGGACTACAAAGACATTGAAATAAAGCCGGTCAGTGAGGACCGGATTTTCACAAAAGCGGAGCCATTGCCACCGGCTCAGGTGACGTACACGGTTTCGGCGAGAAACAAAGCGCCGAACATGCCCGTCTTCGCGTTTCTTCGAAAAAATTACGGCAACGTGCCGTTGCGCGAGATCGACAGCCTGTTTGGCTTCGTTGAGAAAAGCACGTTGTACGGCGGTCGAGGATTTTTGCGGCGCGAGCTTTCCGATCGTGATGTTCATCAACTCAATAACGCCGGCATCGGGATACGCCTGCCGATGTCGAATCACTACGCCGATCTTGCCGAATACAAGCTCAACAAATGGTTGCTGGACAAGTATCACCGACCGGGCAACTCCATTATTTGCACGAATGACGATTTGGCGCGCTGGATTCGCGCGGACTATCCCGACTACCGCCTTGACGCCAGCGTCATCAAGAACATCAAGACGATGCGCAAGATTGACGAGGCGACGGAGCTCTACGACTCGGTAGTCTTGCCGATGCCCGTCAACGAGGATCTCGAATTCCTCGAGAGAATCGAGAACAAGGACAAGATCACCCTGTTTGCGAACGCAGGCTGCGCGCTGACGTGCCCGTCGCGCATCTGCTACGTATCGATTTCGAAGAGCAACAAGAGCGGCAAAAACGAGTTCCAGTGCTCGCAAAACCTGAAGGAACGCGAGCTGCACGGTATGGTCGACTTTCCCCTGGAGCCATACGTGAAGCTCGGCTTCCACCGCTTCAAATTGCTGCGTGCTCGTCCCGGTTCGCTCACCGGATTCTGAATTCAGACGTAGTCGAAGTGCGCTGTGAAATGTCGCAGGAATCGCGGTGCCTTGACGATCTTCATACCGCGGATTTGTTCGCGACGTCCCCACACGAGATTGATCGCCTCAAGTACGTAGTCCATGTGGCTCTGCGTGTAAACGCGCCTTGGTATTGCGAGCCGCAATAGATCGTGCCGCGCCGGGCTCTCCTCGCCGGTATGTGCGTCCAGGCCGAACATGACTGTGCCGATTTCGACGGCACGGATGCCGGCCTCAATGTACAACTCGACTGACAGGGATTGTCCCGGGTATTGCAGGGGCTCGATTTGTGGCAGAAAGCGACGGGCGTCGAGGTACACAGCATGCCCCCCGGCCGGAGCCATAACGGGTATGCCGGACTCGCGCAGTCTCTCGACGACGTAGCGCGTCGAGAGCAGGCGATAATCCAGGTAGTGCTCATCCAGCGTTTCGCGAAGCCCGACCGCGATAGCCTCCAGGTCTCGTCCGGCCAGGCCGCCGTACGTCGGGAAGCCCTCGGTCATGATCAGAATATTGCGTTCCTTGTGCGCGAGTTCCGCATCATTGGTGCAGAGGAAGCCGCCAATATTCCCGAATGAATCCTTCTTCGCCGACATGGTGCATCCATCGGCATAGCTGAACATCTCTCGGGCGATATCGATCGGTGCAGAGTCCGCGAAGCCTTTTTCACGGTGCTTGATGAAATGGGCGTTTTCCGCAAAACGACAGGCGTCGATGTAAAAAGGTATTCCTGCTGACCTGGCGACGCGACTGATCTCGCGAATATTGGCCATTGAAACGGGCTGCCCACCGCCCGAGTTGTTCGTAATCGTCACCATGATGACGGGGATACGTTGCGGACCGTGCTCGGCGACGAGTTTTTCGAGTGCCTCGATATTCATGTTGCCTTTGAAAGGTGCATCGGAATCGAGGTCATCTGCTTCGACACAGGGCAGGTCTACCGGAGTACCGCCGACGAATTCGATGTTGCCGCGCGTCGTATCAAAGTGCGTATTGTTTGGCACAATGGAGTCGGGTTTCACCATGACGCCAAACAGGATGTGTTCGGCTGCCCGCCCCTGGTGCGTTGGAATGACCTGTTTGAAACCGAAAATGTCCTTTACGGTGTCGCGAAAACGGTACCAGCTGCGCGCCCCGGCATAAGACTCGTCGCCACGCATCATTGCACCCCAGGCTTCGGACGACATTGCGCTTGTGCCCGAGTCCGTCAACAGGTCGATGACCACGTCTTCGGCACGTAACCGGAACGGGTTGTAATGGGCGGCGCGGATCATCTGCTCGCGCTGCTCGCGCGTCGTGAGCTTGATCGGCTCGATCATTTTGATGCGGAATGGCTCGATAATGGTCTTCATCCAAATATCTTAGTTGTAGAAGAAACCTAGATTCATACGTGAAACTACTGCGATTAAATTAGTAGGTTCTAATGTATATTTCCCTCATATTGAATGTCAGCTCTTCATTGGAGTGAAATATGAGGTTCGGCACACGCTGGCCACCGGTTCCCGCCGGCATATTGATCGGGATAAGCATGTTGCTTGCGTTCGTGGTCGCGGGTCGCGGCATCGGTGCGAGTGGCGCCATGACCCGACTCGTTGCCTGGGTGCAGCACAGCCTGTTCCCGGTGGCGACGGAACAGAGCGCTTATTTTGGCAGGTACTTCGCCGATGGCGCACACCCGCTCAACGACTATGTCGTCTTTATCCTCGTTGGATTGCTCGTTGGCGCATTCGTCGCTGCATGGCTCAGCGGTGAGCTGCGTGTAGAAGTGTTGCGAGGGCCGAACATTAGCAACAGGAATCGACTGTTGCTGGCGTTGTTGGGCGGCATTCTGACCGGGTTTGCCGCGCGCCTGGCGCGAGGATGCACGAGCGGGCAGGGCCTCGTCGGTGGTGCGGAGCTTTCAGTCGGTGCGTGGGTTTTCCTGTTGTGCATATTTGCCGGCGGCTGGATGGCTGCCTGGTTCGTGAGAAAACAATGGATATAGCAGCACCTTTTGCCAAGACCGGCGTTATCTCGGCCGCCACGAACCTGTGGCTCGCCATACCGATTGGCATCATATTTGGTTATGCGCTGTTTCATGCAGGGTTCACAGACTCTCGTCGTATCGCCTGGGCCTTTTATTTCAAGGATGTCGGCGTCCCTGTCGTCATGTTCTCCGCCATTGTGACAGGCATGCTCGGCCTGTGGGGTCTGAGTCTTGCTGGGCTGATCGATATCTCTCTCGTTTACATGTTGCCGACCTACCTGCTGCCAATGGCCGTGGGTGGCGTACTCTTCGGCATCGGCATGGTCATCGGCGGCTACTGCCCGGGTACGGCTATAGCCGCAATTGCGACCGGCAAAATAGACGGCGTGGTTTTTATCGGAGGATTCCTGCTCGGCAGCATGGTGTTCGGAGACTTTTTCCCGGTCTGGGGTGATTTTTACAACAGCGACTACATGGGAGCTTTTCGCCTCGATCAATGGATGGGAATCGGGCTTGGGCCCACAGTGCTGCTGATAGTGATCATTGCCATAGTTGGGACTGTTTCTATGATATTCGTGCAAGACTTTGTTTGGGGAGCGAAAAATACCTTGAGCAAGTCGCGGCCTTTCATGAAGCTCCAGGGAGCGCTTGTTGCCGCTGCCATCGTCATTGGTGTTGTTTTTGCCTTCTTTCCAACCGAGTCGTTTATCGATGACAGCGTTGAGACGCCTTATTACATCGTGCCGAAAGCCGGCATGAGGGGAGCTGCTCCATGAGGCGGCGCGAATTCATCAAGGTCTCGACGCTGGTTGGCAGCGGGGCTGTCGTATCGCCAGCTCTGATGCTTGGCGGTTGCACCAGCAGCCCCTTGCCCGGAACGGGCGTTGTCACCAAGACACCCACGATCTGCGACATGTGCTTCTGGAAATGTGCAGGAGATGTCTACAAGGAAGACGGTGAGCTCTGGAAGATCACCGGCAATAAGGATGACCTGCACAGCGGCGGCCGTCTTTGTACGCGCGGAACCGGTGGTCCAGGTGCTTATCTCGACCCGGACCGGCTGCAAAAGCCGTTGATGAGAGTCACTGTCGATGGACGCCAGACGTTCCAGGAAGTCTCCTGGAACGAGGCACTGCAGTTCATCGCCACGAAGATGCAGGGCATTGCCGACGTACACGGGCCGGAACGGATGGCCCTGCTGCATCATGGCGCCGGCGGCCATCACTTCCTGCACCTGTTGCGTGCATTTGGCTCCGACAGCCATGCCGAACCGGCATTCGCGCAGTGCCGTGGTCCCCGTGATGTTGGCTTTCGGCTGACCTTCGGCGAAGCCGCGAGTTCACCCGAGCGCACCGACATGGCTAATGCGCGCTGCATCGTGCTACTGGGTTCGCACATTGGCGAGAACCTTCACAACGGCCAGGTACAGACCCTGACCGAAGCGATCAACAAGAACGCCATGCTGATCACGGTCGATCCGAGGTTTTCGGTACCGGCTGGCAAGTCCCAACACTGGCTTCCCATAAGGCCCGGCACCGACATCGCATTACTGCTCGGCTGGATGAATGTACTGATTGAGGAAGATCTCTACGACAAGGACTATGTCGACCGCTACACAATAGGCTTCGAGCAACTGGCAAAACATGTGCGCCAGTACACGCCGGAATGGGTATTCCTTGAAACCGGTATACGCCCGGATGTAATACGCGAAACGGCGCGTGAAATGGCTAAAGCGGCGCCCGCAACCGTCGTGCATCCAGGCAGGCACGCCTCCTGGTATGGCGACGACACACAACGCAGCCGGGCCATCGCGATGCTCAATGCGTTGCTGGGAAGCTGGAATCGTAAAGGCGGCTTTTACATTCCCGAGAAAGTGGATCTGCCGCACTATCCGTTGCCCGACTATCCGAAGCCGAAATTCAAGACCGGGGACGCCTACCCTGACAAATGGCCGTTCGCGAGCCAGGGCGTTACAAACGGCGTCATTGAAGCATCGGTGGGCGATGACGCGTTTTTCAAAGGCTGGATGGTCTACGGCACCAATCTGCCGCAGACGATTCCGGGCGTAGCGGCCAAGCTGAGAGCTGCCGCTGATTCTCTGGACCTCGTGGTCGTCGTCGATACGATGCCATCCGAGGTGACTGGCTATGCCGACGTAATCCTGCCTGAATGCACCTATCTCGAACGCTACGACGATATTCGCAATTCGGGTGAGCGCCATCCTTCGCTGGCGTTGCGCATGCCGGCGTTCGAGCCGAAGTATGAAAGCAAGCCCGGATGGTGGATTGCCAAGCAACTGGGTGAGCGTCTCGGGCTGCAGGAATATTTCCCGTGGGATGACTACGCGGACAAGCTCGACTGGGAGCTACAGCAGGTCGGAAGTTCACTCGAGGAAATGCAGAAGATTGGTGTCAAGAATTTCCCGCGCAAGCGGCCCCTGTATTTCCGTGATGGCCAGCCGGCTCGGTTCTACACGCCCAGCCGCAGGATCGAGCTGTACTCGCAGCAACTTGCAGACAAGGGTTTCGACCCAATGCCCGTCTTCACGCCACCCGAGCCTGTTCCGAGTGGTTACTATCGCCTCAACTATGGCCGCATGCCGGCGCATACGTTCGGCAAGACCATCAACAACCCCTTGTTGTTCCAACTTGCGCCCGAGAACCAGCTCTGGGTAAATCCGCTGGTTGCGAACAAACATACGCTCGAAAGTGGGGACTACGTCAGGCTCGCGTCGCGTGAAGGTGCAGTTAGCGGCCGGATTCGGGTGCGGGTTACCGAGCGCATCGGGCCTGACTCGGTGTTCATGGCCCATGGTTTCGGGCACAAATCCAAGCGCCTTCGCTTGGCCGCAGGCGCGGGTGCCGACGACTCGGAGTTGATGACCAATATCAAGATCGACCCGATTATGGGCGGGACCGGCATGCGTGGCAATTTCGTGACGTTTATCAAACAGTCATCGACAGGGAGTAAGTCATGACACGCTTCGTTATGGTCATCGATACGCGAATCTGCATTGGCTGCGGCGACTGCGTGGTTGCCTGTAAGACCGAAAACAAAGTGCCGGACGGGCTGAACAGGGACTGGATCGTCGAGGCGACTCGAGGAACCTACCCCGATCTGAAGACGGAGTTTCGGTCGGAGCGCTGCAATCACTGTTCCAACGCGACGTGTGTGACGTTGTGTCCGACGGGTGCGAGTCATCATTGGAACGACAGCAATATCGTGCTGGTGGAACCCGAGAAATGCACGGGCTGCAAAGCCTGTATCGCTGCGTGTCCTTATGACGCCAGGCTCGTCATGCATCCGGATGGCTATGTCGACAAGTGCACGTTTTGCCATCATCGAGTGGCAAGAGGTCTGGACCCGGCCTGCGTATCGTCATGCCCGACCGGCTGTATGCATTTCGGTTCGCTCGACGACCCGCACAGTGAAGTGAACCACTTGTTGAAGACGCGCGACTACAAGGTACTCAAACCCGAAACGGGTAATGACCCTAATGTCTATTATTTGATTTAAAGGCCGAGACCGAATGTCTGAAGAACTACTCGTTACTGCGAGAGACAATGCGCTGATCGACCCCAGTCTGCACATCTGGACCTGGGAAGTGGCGATGTACCTGTTCATGGGCGGATTGACGGCAGGGATCATGTTTTTCGCCGCCTTGATGACGGTTCGTGACAAGGAGCACATAGCTCCCTTTGCCGCGACGCGCCTGGCGCTTCTGGCGCCGATCGCATTATCGATTGGCATGACGACCTTGTTTCTCGACCTGGAGCACAAGCTTTTTGTGTACCGGTTCTACACGTCGTTCCAGATTACATCGCCAATGTCCTGGGGCGCCTGGATTCTCATCGTTGTGTACCCGATCTCGGTCCTGCAAATACTGTCGACGTTTCGCAGCGGGTATTCCGTTTTCGCTTCGTTTGTCGACAAACTGAAGCCGGCGCGCCTGCTCATGGACTGGTGCGAACGGAATCGGGTGACGATTGCGTACGCAGTTATTCCATTCGCCGTTGCACTTGGTATTTACACCGGAATTTTGTTGAGCGCTTTCGGCGCCAGGCCGTTCTGGAACTCCGGTGTGCTGGGGCTGTTATTCCTGGTATCCGGCCTGTCGACTGCGGCGGCCCTCGTCGTACTCATTGCACGGCAGAAGACTGAGAAGGAACTATTCACGGGTCTCGATTTCGTCCTGATTCTGTCCGAGATCGCGTTGATCGGGTTGGTCATTATCAGCCTCGCGTCCGGGTCGGGTCAGCATATTGATGCATTGCAGATCATCATGGGTGGGCCCTACACATTCCAATTCTGGGTCATGTTCTTCTGTATCGGCCTCGTAATACCGATGCTGCTGGAAATTCTGGAAATGGCTGGAATCAGCAAGTCGTTGGCCATGCTTGCGCCTGTCCTGGTGCTGGTGGGCGGCTATGCGCTCCGGCAAGTTGTGCTGGATGCCGGTCAGGAGAGCACCTGGACTCACTACGAAACCCAGTACAGCCCTGAATTGTTGCAGCGCTTGCCGGGCAAGGATTAGTATCCAGCACGACAACAAACCCAGAGGTCAGAAGCTTGGTCAGGAAATCCTTAAAAGCGACATTACTTTCATTGTCAATCGCATCTGTTACCGCTTGCGGTCCATCCGACCAAGGGCGAGTCTCGCTCGCCGACGTTGCCCAGGCGGCGGCGCGGCAAGATGATCGTGTGAGTGTCGAGGACCTGGCGACCGCATTGATCGAACAACGTGGCGATTTCGAGCTCATTGATGTTCGTATGCCCGAAGAATTCGAGAACGGCAGCATTGGGGACGCCATCAATATACCGATTGCGCAGCTCGTGGCGCAGGATGTGTTATCGAGTCTGCCGACTGACCGCAAAGTTATCGTGTATTCCAACGGCTCGGAAAATGCAGCGAAAGCGACAGTAATGCTGCGTCTGTCGGGTATCGATGCGCATCTGCTAACGGGCGGCTACAACGCCTGGCACCAACGGATTCTCAATCCCGACATCTCCGCCGAGGAACTTGACGGCGAAAGCCTCCAGGTATCGGAACAACGTGCCTACGCCTGCTACTTCGTTGGCGAGCGATCTGGTGCGGCGCAGCGCAGCGATAGCAATGAGCCGTTCGTGCCGCCGGTGTTCGAGGAACTGGAGGACGAGTTTGAAGAATTGCCGCCGCCAGCCGAGGAGGGCTGCTAGTCGGGGTCAGGCAAGGGCGCCTTAAGTACGGCTTCCATCTCCTGCCTGTTTAGCGGGCGCTGTCCGCGAAGGGGCGCGCGGCCACCCAGCGTTCCATCAACGTTAGTCCACGCATCAGCCGGCAGTCCGTCGCGCAACGGCGCATGAGCGGGTGCGAAGTGGATTTCGTTGTCGCGATAATCGATCACGCCCTGTCCGAGGCCCAGCGCGACGCTGGAGCGATGGCAGGATTCGCATGATCGAGACGGCCCGGTCGTATGGGGTGATATCGGTGCAAATAGCCGTACGAATTTTTCGACGTCCCAGTCCGGATGCGACAGCGTCATGATCATCCCGGGGGTGAAAAGCTCAATGCGGTTCGCGGCGTTGACCCCCAGCGCACCCAGCTCATTGCGAAAATCGGAACGTTGTTCGTGCCATCGACCGGCAGTTTCCTGCTGTTCGATATGATCCCATTGGCTGCCGTCCGCGTCGTATTCCATATGGCAACCGAAGCATTGCGCTACCCACTGGCTGTGGCAGGTCGCACACTCGAGTCGTTCGTGCGCGGGATCATGCGGTTGTCCCGACGCATGGTCTATTTCGTGGCAATCCACACAGCGGGTTGCTACGGCGTCCCGCTGGTGCACGGCGTCGCCGGCGCCCGCCATCAGAGCGGAGCCTTTGTGACAACTGATGCAGTTCATGCCCGACGTGAAATGAACATCGGCAGGTTTTCGTTCCACGCGTCGACCATCCGACAGTCGTAGTACGGTCTCTCGCCGCCCAGCCGTTGCAGGATCGATTTCGGCGAGTCCCGAATAGCTTAGTGAAATACGGGCCGACCGGGAGTGGCAACCAAAGCACCGTGCATCGGATACGTTCGCGGACAGCGCCGGATGAGCCTCTTCAGGGTAGCCATTGATGTGGCAGGCCAGGCAAAAGCCACCACGGTCGCGAACCGGGTCAAGTTTATGCGCTGACTTTTTCTGGCCCAGGTGACAACTCGAACAGAGCTTGCGCAGCATGGAATCGGCCGGGCCATGACCCAGCGACTGCAGGTTGGCACTTGCTTCGTTGCCGATACTTCCGTCGATAATTTCCCGCGTCACGCTAACCATGCCGCGACCTGTGTGCATCAGGCTTTTGCTTACAGACAGAACCTTGTCGGCGTGGCAAGTGCCGCAGGAGCGCTGCGCATTGTCGAGCAAACCGGGAAATCCGGTCATCCCGGCATGTGAGCTCTGCGCCGTGGTGGCCGAGCTGTCGCCGCCGTGACAGATGACGCAATTGTCCGCACCGAATGCGTGGCCCTCGACGAACCCGGTCCGTTTGCCGGCATGGCATTGTATGCAGGTATTGCCGGGCCTCGTCTCGACCTCGGTGCCAGCCACTTTCTCACAGGGTATAAGCACGAGCGCGGTTATGGCTATCAACAGGTACAATTGGTACAGCATTTACCAATAGTAATAGTACTGATGAAGTTGCGGTACTCGACCGCTATCATTAGTGCCAGTTATGAAATCCAAAGACCTGACACAAAGCGCGGATCTCACGCGCCACGGCCGAGGTACGGGTGCGTTGCGGACGCGTCGCCCCGATTACGTCGATTTTCTTCCACCCTGTAACCATGCCTGCCCCGCCGGCGAAAACATCCAGGCCTGGCTGGCACACGCTCAGAATGGCGACTATGAGGCAGCCTGGCGAGAGCTAGTGCGGAACAATCCGCTGCCGTCAATCCATGGGCGCGTTTGCTACCACCCGTGCGAGGATGTCTGCAATCGGGCGTTCACGGACAGTCCGGTCAGCATTCACGCCGTTGAGAGATTTCTCGGCGATATGGCGCTCGAGAAGGACTGGCAATTCGACAAGCCGTCGACCAGTACTGGCAGGAAGATTCTGGTTGTCGGCGCCGGACCGAGTGGCTTATCCGCCGCGTACCACCTCACGCGCATGGGGCATGAAGTCGAAATTCGCGAGGCGGGCCCGGTCGCTGGCGGCATGATTCATTTCGGCATACCGGCCTACCGCATGCCACGTGACGAGCTGCAGGCCGAGATCAGCCGTATCGAGAACCTGGGAGTGAAGATCACGCTGAACCATCGTGTTGAAGACGTTCTCAAGGAGAAAGAAAAGGGCGGTTTCGACGCAATTTTTGTTGCTGTTGGTGCACATATCAGCAAGAAAATTGACATTCCGAATCGCGATGCAGGCAAGATCCTGGACGCGGTCAGTTTCCTGAGCCAGGCGAAAGAAGGCGAGCCGCCAAAACTGGGACGGCGCGTTGCTATTTATGGCGGCGGCAACACGGCCATGGACGCGGCGCGTACGGCAAAACGCCTCGGCGTCGATAGTGCAATGATCATCTATCGCCGCGATCGCAGTTCAATGCCCGCTCATGACTTCGAGGCAGACGAGGCGATGGAAGAAGGCGTACGCATCAACTGGCTGCGAACGATCAAGGAAATAGACAGGTCGACCTTCAAGGTCGAGGTTATGGAGCTAGACGAAAATGGACGGCCGCAGCCAACGGGCGAGTTCGAAGAACTGGAAGCTGATTCCCTGATTCTGGCCTTGGGTCAGGATACGGATACGGCGTTTCTCGAGGCGATCCCCGACATTGAATTCGAGTGGGACCACACCGTCAAAGTCGACCAGAACATGATGACAGGACATGCCGGCATCTTCGCCGGTGGCGACATGGTGCCGAGCGATCGTTCGGTAACTATCGCTGTCGGTCATGGCAAGCATGCGGCACGACATATCGATGCCTATCTCAAAGATAGCCAGTACACGCGTCCGCCGCGAAACGAGGTTATTGGTCATGAGCGCCTGCACCTCTGGTACCGGACACATGCCCCGCAGGTTGAGCAGGAACGCCTGCCGCTCGATCTTCGCGAGGGTGGCTTCGACGAGGTCATGCAAAACCTGCCGGAATCAGAAGCGCTGTTCGAGGC
>CALDZH010000068.1 GCA_937944275.1 uncultured Woeseiaceae bacterium | reverse complement strand
GCCTGTGCGACCGAAGCCCGTCTGGATTTCGTCAGCAATCATGACGATGCCATGCTCATCACAAATGGCGCGCAACGCCTGCATGAACTCGTTGGGTGCCGGGTAGAAGCCACCTTCACCCTGCACTGGTTCGACGATGATTGCAGCTACGTCGGACGGCGCGATGTCTACTTTGAACAAGTTTTTCAATGCCTTGATGGAGTCTTCGACGCTGACGCCGTGATAGTCGATCGGGAACGGCGCGTGATAAACCTCGCCCGGAAACGGACCAAACAGGTTCTTGTACGGCGTGATCTTTCCGGTAAGGCCCATGGCCAGCATCGTGCGGCCATGGAATCCGCCGTTGAACGCGATGACGCCGCGACGGCCTGTATAGGCGCGCGCAATTTTGATCGTGTTCTCGACGGCCTCGGCACCGGTCGTGACAAACATGGATTTCTTGTGCGAGTCGCCGGGTGCCAGTTCGTTGAGTTGCTCCGCAAGCTGCACAGCCGAATCATATGGCGTAACCATGACGCAGGTATGGCTGAACCGCTCTACCTGGTCCTTGACCGCTGCAACCACCCGCGGGTTTGAATGACCCGTATTGCAGACAGCGATACCCGTGCCAAAGTCGATATAGCGATTACCCTCGACGTCCCAGAGTTCGGCGTTCTCACCGCGCTCGATGTATACGGGGGCAATGTTCCCTTGCCCCCGCGCCATAGCGGCAAGTTTGCGTTCCTGCCACTCGGCATTGCTCGATGTCACCCCCTATTTCCCGAGGTTGCCGAAGCAGAGGTACTTGGTCTCGAGATATTCGTCGACACCGTGGTGCGAGCCTTCGCGGCCCTGGCCAGACTCTTTGACACCACCGAACGGCATGTAAGCCGAAGCAATGATCGTCTCGTTGATACCGACCATGCCGTAGTCGATACCCTCGGCAACGCGCCAGCTGCGGCCCTGGTTCTCAGTAAACAGGTAAGCGGCCAATCCGAACTCGGTATCGTTGGCCATCGCGATCGCCTCTTCTTCCGTACTGAACTTGTAGATCGGCGCGATCGGGCCAAAGATCTCTTCCTTGAAGATACGCATGTCGTCATTGACGTCGCAGAGAATGGTCGGCTCGACAAAATGCGAATCGCCTTCGCCGAATTCGCCGCCCGCGGCAACAGTTGCGCCATTGTCGATGGCATCGTCAACCAGTTCCTTGATGTCCTCGAGCGCCTTACGCGAAATCAGCGGCCCGTGCGTCACAGACTCATCCATGCCATCGCCGATCTTGTAGGTGCCGACGACCTTCTTCAGTTCCTCGACAAATTCATCGTAAATGGTGTCCTGAACCATGATGCGGTTGGCGCAGATACAAGTCTGGCCGGAATTGCGGTACTTCGACGCAGCCGCACCTTTTGCCGCGAGCTTCAGGTCGGCATCGTCGAATACGATGACCGGCGCATTGCCGCCAAGCTCCATGGACAGCCGCTTGAGCGTATCCGCACATTGTTTGGTCAGTTGCTTGCCAACGCCCGTCGAGCCCGTGAAGGTCAGCTTGCGGACAATCGGGTTTTCGCACAGTTCGGCACCTACGATCCGCGAGGTGGCCGTAGGTACTATATTCAAAAGCCCTGCCGGCAAACCAGCGCGGTGCGCCAGCTCCGTCATGGCGGTCATCGACAGCGGCGTCTCGTGCGGCGGCTTGGCCACCATAGAGCAGCCAACGGCCAACGCCGGTCCCGCTTTGCGCGCGAGCATCGCACTCGGAAAATTCCAGGGTGTGATTGCAGCGCAGACACCAACCGGCTGCCTTACTACGATGCCGCGACGATCCGTTTGCGGTTGCGGCAGTACCGCGCCGTCAATCCGTTTCGCTTCCTCGGCGAACCACTCGATGAACGACGCCGAGTAAACCGTCTCGCCGCGCGACTCGGCCAGGACCTTCCCCTGCTCCACGGTCATGATGACGGCGAGATCCTCGACGTTCTCGAGCAACAGATCATTCCACTTGCGAAGGACTGCCGAGCGTTCGTGCGGCGACTTCGCGGCCCAACCATGGCGGGCAACTTCGGCCGCCTCGATTGCGCGGCGTGTCTCGGCCGCACCGACGTCCGCCATGTCAGCAATGACCTCGCCAGTCGCCGGGTTGTACACGGGGAACGTAGCACCGTTGTCGGCATCGACCCACTCACCGTTGATATAGGCCTGTGTCCTGAGAAGATCCGGGTCACTCAACGACCACTCGTAACGGCCTTCTTCTTTCTGTGCTTGAGACATTTTTCTACCCTGCGTTATTAGGTTTACAAGAAACAGCGTCCAATTATGCCATGAGTGCTGGCCGGGCTTTATGTTGTTGTGGCGTTAGCCGCGAACAAGCGGTCACTGGATCGGATGCGCGCCGGACGCGATAGCCGCTGTAATTTCCGCAAGTACGTCTGTTGACGACACGAGAGGCACATCCAGCAGATCCTCGGTCAGAACCAGGGGTATCTCCGTGCAACCGGCGATAATTGCGCGCGCACCTTTCGCGACCTGTGCGTTGGCGACGTCCCGCATACGCAACGCGACGGCCTCGCTCCTTTCACCTGCCTTGATCGCCGAGATCAGGCGCATTAGTTCTTGAATCTCACCGGTATTCGGCAGTACACAGTCAATGTCCGCCTGCGCCAGGGCGTCCTGGTAAATAGCCGTCTGCAGACAGCCGTCGGTTGCAAGCACACCAACTGCACCCTTGTCGCGACACGCATCGACCGTGACGTCGATGATCGACACCAACGGGATCGAAACCGCGGCCTGAATTTCATCGGCAAACGCATGTGCCGTGTTACATGGCATCACGAGAAAACCAGCGCCCGCATCCTGTAGTCCCCTGGCCATCGCCGCCAGAGCCGGGCCGGGGTCTTCGCCATCGCCAAGTAACGCGGCCTGGCGATTCGGTACTTTCGGATTATGATCCACCAGCATGCGGGCATGATCCTGGTCGTTTTCAGCAGACGTCGCCGCAATCACCTTGGCCATGAAATCGACGGTCGCATCAGGCCCCATGCCGCCGAGGACGCCTGCTGTGAGTGGACCGGATTGTGGATTGCTTGTCTGGGACATGGCTGCAGATTGTTTACCGGCAGACACACTCAATGCAAGAATGCAGGCTATGCCGGACGAACTAACCGCCAGCGACCTGCGCTTTACCCCACCCCAGCTGCCACGCGAGTTGCTCGAGCAATTCCTCGAGGACCATTGGGGCATCACGGGCACATTCAAACCTCTAAGCGGCGAGCGCGATCAGAATACCCGAGTTTGCACCCGCGATGACAGGCGCTATGTCCTCAAGGTCTCCAGCCCGATCGAGGATCCGACACTTGTCGATTTCCAGGTGCAGGCGATGCTGCACCTCGAGCGGGCTGACCCGACCATCCCGATACCCAGAGTTCATCGCTCACTGCTCGGTAATATCGTCGAAACCCTGCATTCCGACGAGGGGGAACACGTGGTCCGACTGTTGTCCTGGGTCGACGGTATCCCGCTGGAAGATGCTGCGCCATGTTCTCCCAAAGTGGTTGCGCAAATCGGGTCCCTGCAGGGCCGGATGTGCAAGGCATTTGCCGGCTTCAGGCACGCCGGTGGAGCACATTTCATGCCGTGGAACATTCTCAACGGCCTGGTGGTCTCGCACGAGTTGCGTACCCGGTATCTTCGTGACGGCCTTGCAGAGCGATGCGCACCTGCCCTGCGCCGTCTCGAAAACGAGTCGCTGCCGCGGATGCTTGCTTTGCCTGTACAGACCATCCACAACGACGGACATTGGGGCAATGTCTTGTGCGACCCTGACAACCCCGAGACGATTACCGGCGTCATCGACTTCGGGGACCAGATCGAAGGCCCCCTTGTCGTCGACCTCGCCACGTCGATGTCGAGCGTCCTGGAACGCAGTGAGGCACCGCTCGAGGCGGCTGCCGCGCTGGTGCAGGGATTCGAGTTACACCTTGCCTTGCCTGAGGAGCAACGGGAGCTGCTCTACGATGCGACACTCGCGCGGGCTATCATGATCGTGCAGTTACTGGAGTTTCGCGCGCAACACACCGAGGTTGACCCGGAGCTTCGCGACGTCGATATTCCAATCGTGAAACAGACACTGGAAAAGATATTGTGTATCGATGCGGACGATTTCCTGCTGGCAGTGCAGCGTGGAGAAAATGCATGAACACAGAAAACCTGGTTGCACGTCGCCGCAAGTCCCTGGGGCCGACCTATTCCCACTTCTACGAGAACCCCCTGTACCTCGTACGCGGCGAAGGCGTCTGGTTGTACGACAACGATGGCACCAAGTACCTCGACTGTTACAACAACGTCCCGTCCGTCGGGCACTGCCACCCGCACGTCGTCGAGCAAATCTCGAAACAAATCGCGACGCTCAATACGCACACACGCTACCTGCATCACACCGTTGTCGAATACGCCGAAATGCTTGCAGATACGCTGCCCGGCGACCTGTCCGTATGCATGTTTGTCTGCACGGGCACCGAAGCCAACGACCTTGCGTATAGAATTGCTCGCGCGGTAACCGGCAATGAAGGAGCGATATGCACCATGGGTGCGTATCACGGCAATTCGACGCTGGTTTCCGAGCTTTCTCCCGAATTCGAACGTATCCGGCCCCGGCCGGACTTCATCGTTGATGTCGATCCGCCCGACATGTATCGCGGCCAATTTGGCGCCGATGACCCCGACTATGTGCAGAAATACGCCGATCTCGTTGACGACGCGATCGACGAACTCTCGGAGCAGGGTCACAAACCCGCGATGATGATCATTGACTCGATCTACGACGCAGCAGGCATCCACACGCCGCCGCCGGAATACCAGCAAAAAGTGCACGAGAAAGTGCGGGCTGCCGGCGGCCTCATTCTCTGCGACGAAGTCCAGTCAGGCCTGACCCGCATGGGCGATAACTTCTGGGGCTTCATGGACTCAGGTGTAGTTCCCGATATCGTCACAATGGGCAAGCCGATAGGCGATGGCCATCCGCTGGCCGTCGTGGTTACCACGCCCGCTATTGCCGAAGCCTTTGCGAAGGAAACCGACTATTTCAACACCTTTGGCGGCAATCCCGTATCGGCAACCGCCGGCAAAGCGGTTCTCGAAATCGTCACGCGCGAAAACCTCCTGGCGAACGTGAAAGCGAGCGGCGATCACATGCTC
>CALDZH010000067.1 GCA_937944275.1 uncultured Woeseiaceae bacterium | reverse complement strand
GTAGCAATCACCGTGGCCTTGGCCATCACGGCGAAGTGCGAACCGTCCCGGAGGTCCCGGACTACGGCGCCTACGCAACGGGCCCCATCGTGAATGAGCGCCACGGCCTCGGTGCGATCGCGCACCGAGATGCCAAGTCGAACAACTTCGCTATCAACAGCGTACAGAGCGGAGTGACCCGTGCCGGCGGCCGCGTAGCAGGCGCGCCACTTCGCCGTTCCACCGAAGTCGCGATGCGTGATCAGTCCATCCTTCTCAAGCGCCTCGTCAATCTCGACGTTTTCGCCCTTGATGAAGTACTTGTTCTTGCCGCCGCGCACACGTGTCCATGGCACACCGAAATGCGCGAGTTCGCGCACAGCGACCACGGCTTCTTCAGCAAAAATATTCGCGACTTCCTGGTCGGCTCCCCAGTCTGAGCCTCGTACCGTATCGAGAAAATGCACGGTCGTGCTGTCACCTTCGGCCTTGACGCAATTGGCGAGTGCTGCCTGCATTCCGCCCTGAGCTGCGCAACTGTGACTGCGCCGCGGCGGCACAAGTGACAGGATCAGGGCTTCCTGCCCGGCCCTCGCCGCTTCAATCGCACAGCGTTCGCCAGCCAGTCCACCGCCGATCACCAGGACATCCGTTGTTATGAGCTTCTGCGTCATGTCGGCGCTCCTTCGAGAAGGAAGGCAAGCGGTGGTTCCATCCAGCCGGCGAGCACAAACAACGTGACGAAGCCAATGACCAGGATCACCCAGAAAATGATTTGTTCTATCAGGTGCATCGCGCGCCGCGATAACCACAAATCGGCGCCCCACTTTATTGCAAGTCGATACAATCCCACGCTGGCGTGAAACTCGACACACAGCAACAGAATCGCGTATGGCAGCCAGAGGCCAGCGGCGACACGCGCCATGGTTGTCGACGATTCGATGCCGGCCATTTCACCAAACAAGGGCGTAAACACGTCCAGGCCGAGCAGGATGAGGTGGAAGCTGCCAAGCACGAGCATGATCATTCCGGTACGCACCTGCCAGATCCATAGCATCGACTCGAGGTGCGGGCGGAACGGCGAATGTGGCGTGCGCGTCGGCACTTTTTCCCGACCAGAATTTCTCAGGCCTTTCGCGAGCTCAGCAATGCGCTTGCGTTCGCGCAGTTGTGCCGGGACCTTACGCGCGGCAAATACCGCATGCACGAGGAACAGCGTAAAGATACCAATGACGGTCGGCTGGGCGATGAAGTAATCCTCGAGCATTGTCGCCATCCAGTCGAATCCCCGTTCGCCGGTCAGGATCGAGCCGACCAGCACAACGTGTCCCCACATGAACAGCGCCAATATCAGACCGGTACCGCCGCTGACTATCTCGTATGTGAGCTGGCGTCTGGCAATCATCATTTGGGCAGGCTGGTTCATTACGGTTTCAGCGCGGACATGATGTCCGGGCTTTCCTCTTTTTCAGCAAGCAATATGTGGCAATTTTCGCAATCGTTCGAAATCTGCTTCCTGTCCGCTGTGCGCATACTGCGGCGATGACAACGGAAACATCCGTCGGATTGCTCGTGTCCGATGTGATTCGGATAGGTATCCCACCAGACGTTCATGCCCGGAAAAACATTGACGGAAAAGATATCGCCGAGCGTACTGGCAGTAGAAGCAATATCTGCTGCACGTTCAGCTGCTAATTCCGGATAATTGTCTGAGTAAAAAGCCGTGATTTGGGCAGTAATCGCCTCTCGCGCCGCCTCGTGCGATTCGTATTCCGAATCTATGGCACGCAGGCTTTCGCGTTTAACAAATGGCAGAGACTGATCGATCAGGCCGGCCTCGATTGCCTCGTCGATCGCAGGTCCCGGCGATTTATAAATATGCGACGGGCGGTTATGGCAATCGACGCAGTCCATCGAACGCCAGACGCCACCGTCCTCCGGGGCCTTACGGTCTGCATAGGTGACCGGTTCGTCGCCACCGTGCGCGAACTCTACTTCGTAGATTTCCTCGCGCGTCTCATCTGATCGGTAACGTATATTAACGTCCGGATCGACATGCCAGTGAATACCATGTGAACTGACGCCGCTGGATCCGCCTACCTTCAGAACCAGCGCAGTCGTCAGTTCCGTACTCGCTTCGTCATCTTCGTAGTGCTTGATGACTTTGAGCTTGTCGCCCACGAATTTCGTTGGCCAGTGGCATTGTTCGCAAGTCTCTCTCGCCGGGCGCAAGTCGTGCAGCGGGGTAGGTACGGGCCGTGGATACAGGTCGAAGGCCACCGACACCAACTGCCAGGCCCCATCAAGTTTGGATTTTACAAACCAGTCAGCGCCAGGTCCTATGTGGCACTCGGCACAAGCAACTCGCGAATGCGGGGACCTTGCGTGAGCGGTGTGTTCGGGCTCCATGACCGAGTGACATGCGAGGCCGCAGAACTCAACCGACTCCATGACGTGGACACCCTTGTAGGTCGCGCCCGCGATAATGACGATATTGAACATCGTCGCAGCAAGAAAAATCAGCATCCATCGTTGTGTTGTTTTGACATTCAGGTCAAAAATCGGCAGCAATAGTGTGTCTTCAGTGCCCTTGGAACGTCTCAGCCTCCGGCGGTAAAGAACGGCGCCGATCGGAATCAGGACCAGCCCTACGGCGAAGATCATCGGCAGGATCAGGTAGGTCAATATACCCAGGTACGGGCCGCCTTCGAAGCCCCAGAATTCCATTCCGAAAAGACTTGCCATGAGAACCAACGCGGCAACCGCAATCGCGGTGCCGATCAAACTGATTGCGTTGTGCGTAATGGATACAACGAAGTTCTTGAACATTGTGTTCCTCATTTCTCGGTCAAAGACCGCGTTGGGGTGCCTGAAATTTTT
>CALDZH010000066.1 GCA_937944275.1 uncultured Woeseiaceae bacterium | reverse complement strand
AACAGCGCATCAATACGCGAAATACCGGCGCAGCAAACTTCATCGATCTCTGCATAGTCGACGATCAGTCGCAGATTGAAGTCATCATCGTTGTCATACGCCAGTTGCACACGTGCACCCCAGCGATCGCGATTGTTGAACACGTCTTTCTCGACACCGATGGACGGTGCGTTGAATTCGTACGTGTAGTTGTCGACGTATCCATCGCGTTGCGAGCTGAATACCGTGGCGCGGATTGCCGCGTTATCGGAGAGTCTGATGTTGCCGGCCGCCGAAAGGCGCTGCAGGCCAAGATCACCGCCCGTCAGTTCGACGAATGCATTGGGTGTATCCGGGTCCGGCGCAACGGTGCGAATATTGATGGCACCGGATGCCGTGTTCTTGCCGAACAGCGTGCCTTGCGGTCCACGCAGGACTTCCGCGGCGTACACGTCGATGAGTTCATTGATCATCGAGCTTTGGCGCGAACGATAGACACCATCAACATAAAGGCCCACCGATGATTCGACACCGAAGTTGTTCGACGTACTACCGATGCCGCGAATCGCAAAGTTGGATGTCGTAGCTGTCTGGCTGCGGCCGACAATCAGGCCGGGAACATTTTGTTGCAGGTCGAATACGTCCTTGATGCCGGATGCTTCGATCTGTGCTCCGGTAACGGCCGTAATCGCCACCGGGACGTCCATGATGTTCTGTTCGCGTTTCTGTGCGACGACGACGATTTCTTCTAAAAGCGGATCGTCGTCCTGGGCAATTGCAGGAGCGGCCAGCGCGAGCCCGACCAAAGGCAATACAGCGACACGACCAAGATTGAGTAAGCTGTTACCAATCGGTTTCATTTCTCCCCCCCCTTCTTTGGATTTAGCTTATTATCACCCTCAAGGATAACATGATTCTGAGTTAGAGAAATCGCTTATAAGCGTATGAAAAGCTACGCGATTATTCCTGAATAATCTGGCAGTTAAGGAGCCGCTGATGCACGGACTTATGATGGACACACCCCTGTTGATCTCAACCATCGCAGAGCATGCCGAAAAATTTCATGGCGATCGCGAAATCGTATCGGTCACGATGGACGATCCAAGGCACCGATACACCATGCGTGAGTCTGTGAAACGGGCCAGGAAACTCGCCAACGCGCTCGGCAGACTGGGCCTGGATCGAGGTGATCGCATTGCCACAATTGCCTGGAACGACTACCGGCATCTGGAAATTTATTATGCGGTCAGTGGTGCGGGTCATGTCTGCCACACAATTAACCCGCGACTTTTTCCCGAGCAGTTGATCTTCATTATCAATCACGCTGAGGATCGCTGGATCTTTACTGACCTCATGTTCGTGCCGCTGCTCGAGAAATTGTTGCCGCATATTCCGAATGTCGAGGGATTTGTGGTCCTGACTGACGAGAGGAACATGCCTGAGACCTCGCTACCCAACGCCGTTTGCTATGAGACCCTGCTTGCCGCGGAGTCTGAAGCTTACGAGTGGCCGCAGTTCGACGAGCGCACCGCATCGGCGCTTTGCTATACCTCGGGCACGACCGGCGATCCCAAAGGAGTTCTTTACGACCATCGCTCGACCGTCTTGCATGCATACGCCAGCGTGGCACCGGATGTTCTCGGTCTTGCCAGCACCGATGTCGTTCTGCCTGTCGTTCCGCTCTTTCACGTCAATGCCTGGGGCCTGCCGTACTCTGCGTTGATGACCGGCGCGAAGATAGTGTTCCCGGGTCCGAAAATGGGTGATGGCGAAGCGTTATTCGAACTCATTGAGTCCGAAAATGTGACGCTGGCGGCCGGTGTGCCGACGGTGTGGATGGCGCTGCTTCAATACTGTCGAGCAAACGATAAGATAATGAAATCATTGAAAAAGACAGTAATCGGCGGTGCCGCTGTCCCGCGCTCCATGATCGAGGAATTTCGTGATGTGCATGACGTGCAGGCCGGGCAGGGCTGGGGCATGACCGAGACGAGCCCGATCGGTGCCGTCAATACCCTAAAATCCGGGCTCGAGGGCCTGAGTGACGACGAGAAACTGGATCTCGCCACAAAAGCGGGCCGTGGTGTCTACGGATGTGAGCTTCGCATCGTCGACGATCAGGGAAGCGAATTGCCCTGGGACGGGGTGGCGTACGGTGCATTGCAGGTCCGTGGTCCGTGGGTCTGCAGCGACTATTTCAAGTTGGAGGGTGCCGCTGGGGCGCACACGAATGACGGCTGGTTCGACACCGGCGATGTCGCGACCATCGATCCGCAGGGCTACATGGCAATCACGGACAGAACCAAGGATGTAATCAAGTCCGGCGGCGAGTGGATCAGCTCCATCGAACTGGAAAATACCGCGATGGGCCACCCTGGCGTGGCCGAAGCCGGCGTGATTGGCGTAGCACACCCTAAATGGACTGAGCGACCGTTGCTGGTCGTGGTTAAAGCAGAAGGGCATGATGTGTCCAAAGATGAACTGCTGACTTTTTTCAAAGGAAAAGTTGCCGATTGGTGGATTCCTACCGACGTCGCATTTGTGGACGAGCTGCCGCATACCGCAACGGGAAAAATAAAGAAGATTGAATTGCGCGAACAATTCGCCGACTATGCATTTCCTGAATAATTTCAGCCCGAGGAATTTCCATGGGTGATCCTTTGCGCCTTTACGGACTTAATGCATTGGTTCTCAACGCAGCCGACGGCATCGGTGAGGCCATTGCCAGAACACTGGTCAAGCATGGGGCGACGGTCATGGCCGCCGATGCGAGCAACAGCGGTGTCGTGCAGAACTTTGCGTCGGTCAAGGGAATCATTGGTCACGCGGCCAATCTTAACGATCCGGACGAGTTGGCTGCGCTGGTGCAGGAAGCTGTCGATACGCTCGGTGGCCTCGACATCGTTGTGAATGATTTTCTGTTCAGGCACGAGGCACCGGTGGTGGCAGTTGACGATGCACTTGAGCGCGTGCTGAGAATGAGGGCGACCCTGATTATGGCCGTCTGTCGTGCGGCGCTGCCGCACATGAAGACGAGTCCGGCGGGGCGAATAATCAACATCGGACTCCTGCGCAGCTTCTTTGCCGCGGGTGCCAACAGAGTCTCCGCTCATGCCGAGCAGGACCTCGCCAATCTGACGCGCGCACTTGCCGTGGAGATGGCGGAATTTGGAATTACCGCGAACTATATTCAGCCTGGTGCCGTGATGACGCCTGAAAGTCGCGAGGCTTTTCGGAAAGACAAGGCGCTGCGCGATTATTGCATCCAGAGCTCCGCCGCTCGCCGGCTTGGCGAACCGGTCGATATCGCGAAGGTCGCGTTGTTCCTCGCCAGCGATGATGCTGTGTTTGTTAGCGGCACCGGCGTGGCGGTTGATGGTGGCCAATCGGACAACTGATGCATCCAGTTCTCGATGACTTGATTACGTTGCTCGGCCTGGAGCGTATCGAGGAGAACATTTTCCGCGGTGAAAGCCGCGATATCGGCAGCCCACAGGTTTTTGGCGGACAAGTGCTGGGCCAGGCCCTGTCGGCTGCGCAGCGCACGGTCGAGGGGAGGGTAGCGCACTCGCTACACGCGTATTTCCTCCGTCGCGGCGACATGAACGCACCAATCATCTACGAGGTTGATCGCGCTCGCGACGGTGGCAGCTTTTCGAACCGGCGGGTCGTCGCCATCCAGCACGGTCGGCCAATACTCAACATGGCCGCATCATTTCAGAATCCCGAAGGCGGTTTGTCGCATCAAACGCAAATGCCCGATGTGCCAGCGCCGGAAGGGCTGAAGGATCTGACGCACCTGGCGGCCGACAAGCTTGACAAGATTCCGGTCAAGCTTCGTCGCTTCATGACGGATCAGCGGCCGTTCGATTTTAGGCCGGTCGAACAGTCGAATTTCGATGAACCGAAGAAGCGGCCGCCCGAGAAGCACGTCTGGATTCGGGCCGTTGATCGAATTCCGGATGACAACGCGTTACACCAGAATTTGCTGGCTTATGTATCGGACTTCGAATTGCTTGCGACCTCGACGCTGCCGCATGCTCTGCCGTTCACACGCGGCAATGTCATCCTCGCCAGTCTGGATCATGCGCTCTGGTTTCACCGCGAGTTTCGCATGGACGAATGGTTGTTGTATTCGATGGAAAGTCCGAATGCGTCGGGTGCGCGCGGCTTCACGCGTGGCCAATTCTTCCGCCAGGACGGAACAATGGTTGCGTCCACGACTCAGGAAGGCCTCGTTCGGGTCCTGGATCCGAGCAAGACGCGCAAGCGGTCAGACCCCAGGGAACAGGTGTAGCCGGACCACGAAGGGCCCGATTTTCCCCGTCGTAGCGTGGCGGGGAGGCTTCTAAATCCGATTCAATGACGTGTTAAATCTCGCGGCGTTTTCGACATACACCGCCGCTGACCGTCGAATAAGCGCAATCTCTTCGTCGGTGAGTTCGCGAACCACGTCGGCAGGCGCGCCCAGGATCAGCGAACCATCAGGGAAGTCCTTGTTTTCCGTGACGAGTGCGTGCGCACCTACCAGACAGTTCTTGCCGATCTTCGCGCCGTTGAGCACTGTACTGCCAATACCAATCAGCGAACCATTCCCGATTTTGCAGCCGTGCAACATGACTTTGTGGCCGACCGTGACGTCGTCGCCTACGATAAGTTCGATGCCCGGGTCCGTGTGTAATACCGATCCGTCCTGGATGTTGCTGCGTTCGCCGACAACAAGCCAGTCGTTGTCTCCGCGCAGCACACAATTGAACCAGATGCTGGCTTTGTCCTTGAGGCGGACGCTGCCAATGATCGATGCACTTTCCGCAATGAAGTGACCGGCGCCCTCGAACTCGGGGGCGCGGTCACCGAGCGCGTATATCACTTGGCTTTGCCCTGTGCCGCCACCGCAGCGGCTGCCTTGGCAACGGCTTCGGGATCCCCCAGAAATTCTCGTGAGATTGGCTTGAGGTCATCGTCGAGTTCGTAAGCCAGCGGAATGCCGGTTGGGATGTTGAACCCTGTAATCTCTTCGTCAGACACTTCGTCGAGCATCTTTACCAGTGCGCGCAGGCTGTTGCCATGCGCAGCGATCAGGACATGCTTGCCGGCTTTCAGATCCGGTGCGATGACATCCGTCCAGCAGGGGAGCACGCGTTCGAGCGTCAGCTTCAGGGATTCTGCACCCGGGAGCCCCTCGACGCCGGCGTAACGCGGATCGAACATCGGGTGACGTTCGTCGTCTGCGTCCAGTGGCGGAGGCGGAATATCGTAGCTGCGGCGCCAGATGTGCACCTGGTCATCGCCATATTTGGCGGCTGTCTCGGCTTTGTTGAGGCCCTGCAACGCGCCATAGTGCCGCTCGTTGAGGCGCCAGTCCCGAACGACCGGAATCCACATCAGGTCCATTTCGTCAAGAATGTGCCACAACGTTCGAATGGCACGTTTCAGAACCGACGTGTAGGCGATATCAAAATCGTAACCGAGTTCCCGCAGGAGTTTCCCGGCTGCAATAGCTTCGTCGATGCCCTTTTCCGTAAGGTCGACGTCCTTCCACCCTGTAAACAGGTTTTTCAAATTCCAGTCACTCTGACCGTGACGGCAGAGTAAGAGCTTGCCGGCCATTATTGCTCCGTATGATTTATCACGTTGAAATCAGGTCGCGCAGTTCCTGCGCAGCCACCGACAGCGTAGCAAAATCGATGTTACCGCGTAGCTTCATCTCGTCAATCATGGCTGTGAAACGCCGGACCTCGGTTTCGTGTTTGGCGAGCCAGGTTTTTGCCACAGTGCGTGAATCGCGCTTGCCGCGCCGCGTCAACAACCTGTTGCCCAGGTCCCGCCTGAGCTTGTAGAAGTCTTCGCGAAGGTTGCTGCGGGCCATAGCCTGCCAACGACCGCTGACAACGAGATCTTCCGCGGAGTTGTGCAGGAAATGTAGTTTGAGCGCATCGTTGAATGTCGAGTACAAGCGTGCGGCCTCCAGCACATCGCGTTTGCGGTCGGCCGCGAGGTCGACGATATCGAGTGCAGCGCGCGTGAGTAGCAGGAGCGAAACCTTGTTCGCCAGCTTCTCGGGTACGCCCATCTCAAGCCATTCTTTTTCGGCCTTTTCGATCCGGGCACGGCTGGCCTTTGACACATAGCTGTTGGATCGAGCATAAACTTTCGCCATGCCATCCTTGAGCCGATCGACGGTTTCAACGATGTCGAGCGCATCGCCGTGCTGTTCGATGAGCCAGTAGCTGGCGTGGCGCAGTGTGCGGCTTATCTCGAACATCATGAGCATCTGGGCCTTGGCCGAGATTACATGGTCAAGAGACTCAATCTCTTTAAGTAATGGCCTCGCTCGACAGATGATTCTCGAAACTTCGTAGGCTCGCGCAACCGTCATAAAGCTGGCACCTGTATCCGCCTGGGCGCGTTTGACGAAGGCAGGACCCATGCGGTTGACGATGTCATTGGCGATCAGCGTAGCGAGGATCTGCCGGCTCAGGCGGTGATGAGGAATCAGATCGGCATAACGTTGCCTGAGTACGTCCGGGAAATAGCGTTGCGGGTCGATCTTCAGGAAATCCTCGAGTGTGTCATCAGAATCGATCAGCCCGTTGTACAGGTCTATTTTTGCGTAGCTCAGCACGACCGCAAGCTCTGGACGCGTCAGACCATGTTTGCGAATGCGCCGGTCCTCTAACTCGCTCTCGTCAGGCAGAAACTCCAGTTCACGGTCGAGTTCGCTTGAGCGTTCGAGGTCCGAGATCAGACGCGCGAGTTCGTCGAGACGTTCTGCTGATGCCATTTCACTCATGCTGATTGCCTGGGTCTGCAGGTAGTTGTTGCGCAGGACGAGATTTGCGACATCGTCGGTCATAGATGCAAGCAAGTGATTGCGTTTCTTGCGCGACATGTTCTTCTGTTTGGCAACGGCACTTAAAAGAATCTTGATATTCACTTCCCGATCCGAGCTGTCGACTCCACCTGAATTGTCGATAAAGTCAGTGTTGATCCGCCCACCGTTCATGCTGAACTCAACACGGGCTCTTTGGGTCAGCCCAAGGTTGCCGCCTTCACCGATTACCCTGCAACGCAGTTCGTCCGCATTGACGCGCACCGCATCATTGCTGCGGTCACCGACGTCCGAATTACCCTCGCTACTGGCCTTTACGTAGGTGCCGATGCCGCCGTTCCAAAGCAGGTCTGCGGGCATCTTCAATATGGCTCGAATCAGTTCGTCCGGCTGTAGCGATTTGTCCTCAATATTCAGGATCTTGCGTGCTTCGTTGCTGAGTCGAATCGTCTTTGCCTGGCGCGAGAAAACACCGCCGCCCTTGGAAATCAGTTTTTCGTTGTAGTCGTCCCACGTTGAGCCGGCTTTCCGGAACAGTCGCTGGCGCTCCTTATAGCTCGCTGCCATGTCCGGGTCGGGATCGAGGAAAATACGGCGGTGATTGAAGGCGGCTACCAGTTTGATCGTCTTTGACAACAGCATGCCGTTGCCGAAGACGTCACCACTCATGTCGCCAATTCCCACTACCGTAAACGGGTCTGCTTGGGTATTCAGGCCCTGCTCATGGAAGTGACGCTTGACTGCCTCCCACGCGCCGCGCGCAGTAATGCCCATTACCTTGTGGTCATAGCCGGCTGACCCGCCCGATGCAAAGGCATCGTCCAGCCAGAAACCGTATTCAGCAGACAGGCCGTTGGCGATGTCGGAAAAGCTTGCCGTACCCTTGTCGGCGGCGACAACAAGGTACGGGTCGTCCCCGTCTCGACGAATGACAGCCCCAGGGGTTACGACTTCATCGTCGACGACGTTGTCAGTTATATCGAGCAGGCCGCGAATGAACTTCTTGTAGCAATGCACGCCGTTGTCGAAAATTGCCTTGCGATCATCGACAGGAGCTCGTTTGGGGAAGAATCCTCCTTTAGCGCCCGTCGGGATGATCACCGTATTCTTGACCACCTGCGCTTTCATCAGTCCCAGAACCTCGGTGCGAAAATCTTCGCGACGATCGGACCAGCGCAGCCCGCCGCGTGCGATATCGCCGCCACGCAGATGCACGCCTTCGACCTCGGGTGAATAGACAAAGATCTCGTATTTGGGCTTCGGCAGCGGCACTTCCGGAAGTCGCGCCGGATCGAGTTTGATCGATATATAGTTCTTCGGTTTGCCGTCGGTGGTCTGGAAATAATTGCTGCGCAGGGTCGCGGCAATTCCGCCGGCAAATGCCGCTAATATGCGGTCTTCATCAACGTTGCGGGCCCTCGAAAGTCGCCGCTTGACCTTGGCGCAAACGTCTTGCAGTTCACGCTTGCGCCTGGACTTTGGAACACTGGGGTCAAACTGCAACTCGAATTGTCTCACCAGCGCATGCGCGAGTTGGGAATGCGCCACGAGGACGTCTTCCATATAGGACTGACTGAACGGCAGGCGGAGTTGGAGAATATGCTTCGCGTAACACCGCAGTAGTGCGACCTGTCGCCAATCAATTTCGGCGCTGACAATTAAACGATTCAGGCCGTCGTTCTCGGCTTCACCATCGAGTACGGCCATGAAGCATTCTTCGAATCGATCCGACACTGCCTCTACGTCAACGGAAGTGCCGCTTTCGTGGCGCAGGTTGAAGTCCTGGATCCAGAAAGATTCGCCGGACTGCAACGTTGCCTCGTACGGACGTTCTGTATATACCGCGGCACCCATTTCTTCGAGAATAGGAAGGGCGTCAGACAACGCGATCGGATTATGCAGGCTGTATACGATAAAGCGCATGTCCCCCGGCTCAACATCATCCACTGAGTAGAGATCTACGCTTCGCTCAATCCCGTTTTTGAGCATGTCGTTAATAGTGCGAATGTCACCGCATGCTTCCACTGGTGTGGTGTCGGCCTGGTAGCCGGCCGGAAACATCTGGCCGTAGGATCGAAACAGCTTATCGCCTTCGTCGTTGCCGAACGACTTTAGCAGTTCACCGCTCAGCTTCTCCGACCACGTCACGAGGAGTTGTTCCAGTTGCCGTTCGATCCTGTTGATACTGATGCGTGGTCGTTTGCCTTCCGGCGTGCGAACGATGATATGCACGCGGGCCAAGGCCGATTCAGAGATTTGCACGGCAGAGTCGGCAGAGATACCGTTGAACGCATCGAGCAGGAGAGCTTCAATCTTGCGGCGAATAGCCGTTGTATATTTTTCTCTCGGCACAAATACGAGGCAGGAGAAAAATCGTCGAAATGCATCGCGTCGCAGGAACAACCTGACCCGTAACCTGTCCTGCAGATTGAGAATGCCGACCGTCGTGCGAGTCAAATCCTGAATTGAGCTCTGGAACAGCTCCTCTCTGGGGTAGGTTTCGATGATGTGGAGAAGGGCTTTGCCGCGGTGGCCGATCTCTTCGACATGGGCACGTTCGAATATCTTGCGTACCTTGTGCCTTATTAAAGGGATATTCCTCGGGCTCTCGCTATACGCGATCGAGGTCAGCAGTCCGATAAAACGCCGCTCGCCAATCGGATTTCCTTCCTCGTCATACATCTTGACGCCGACGTAGTCGAGAAATGCCGAACGATGCACCGTCGAGCGTGAATTGGCCTTAGTCAGGATCAACCAGTCGCGTGATCGAGCAAGCCGTTGCATCTCGGCCGTAAGCTCTATGGTTTTTGCCGAACTGCTCTTTTTGCTGAGAATTCCGAGACCACTGCCCTCGACCACATCGAGAAAAGTCTGCTTGCCGCGCTTCGACAGCGTGTACTCGCGGTAGCCAAGAAACGTAAAGTGCTCGTCAACCATCCAGTCCAGAAGCGCTTGGGTTTCCTTACGCAGCAGCGGATCAACGCCTTTCGGACCGTTTTCTACCAGATCTCGCGTCTCACGCATGCGCTGGCGCATTTTGCCCCAGTCGCGTACAGCGAGCCGCACGTCTGAGAGTGTTTTGACGATCGCCTTGCGCAGTGCCCTGATCACCTTTTCGTCCGTCGTTCGGCTTATTGCGAAACGTATGAATGACTCCGAGTAGGCATCCGGGTGATCGGGCTTCGTCACTGCAACCAGCTTGCCACCATTGACCCTTTTTGCCGCGATAATTGGGTGCACGGTGA
>CALDZH010000065.1 GCA_937944275.1 uncultured Woeseiaceae bacterium | reverse complement strand
AATGTCATCATCCATGATGGCGAGTTCTACACCTACAGCGGGACGACGGTGGCACCCTCGGCTGACTTTTATGGCGATCTGGCTGTCCCGATAACAGTCACCGACGGCGTGCTGGAAAGTGCCGTCTTCCCGCTGACCATCACCGTCACGCCGGTCAACGATCCACCGTCCGTCAATGGGCAATTCCCATTGGAGACACTCGAGCGCACACCGGTCGAGATCACCACGGCTCACCTCGTGCTTTCAGATCCTGACAATAACGCTGCGGAGCTGTCGGTCCGTGTACTGGACGGTGCCGGTTACCAGCGAGTCGACAACACGATCACGCCGGAGCCGGGCGTCGTCGGCGCGATGATCGTGCGCCTGGTGGTAAACGACGGTGAACTCAACAGCGCCGTGTTCAATCTCACGGTCCAGGTACGTGCAGACAACGTCCCGCCCGTGATTGTCGTGAACGGTTCACCGACTGTCACCATCAACCTGGGCGGTACCTATACTGATGCAGGCGCCACGGCCACCGACAATGTCGACGGGGATATCAGTGACCAGATCGTCGTCGACAATCCGGTCGACACGAGCCAGGCCGCCACCTACACGATTACGTATAGCGTCGAGGACCTTTCAGGCAACACAACCACCGCTATCCGCACCGTGATCGTCCAGGTGTCCGCCCCTCCGCCACCACCAGTTGTAAATAGTGGCGGAGGCGGAGGTGCCATTTCGGGTCTCCTGGTGGCGTTCTTGGTGATCGTCTGGCGCCGCTATCCAGGAAACAATTCGTAACGCTTCTGTGCGGGCAGGAAATCTTTGGGAAATAAAACCTTTCTATTGTCATGGTCGGGTCTCTGCAAGATGACACAAACTTGTGACCCGCAATGAAGGAATCTCGTGCTAACGGGACGAGGTCTATTTACGGTGGCGAGCTCATGAGCGTAGAGGAGCGCAATGAGTATTGGGGGCAAATGCGCCATCTCGGTTCTGGACAGGAACGCAACCAGCTCCTGGCACAGCACCGGGAAATACCAAATCAGGGAGCAAAGGCGCTGGATGCCCGAAATGAGGAGGCTGAGTAAGCCCCCCCGCCTCGAATCAGCCACCTCGTGTTAGGGGCCGGCGCGACCCGGCCCCGCTTTTTCAGGCCAGAGAGAAGCGGCACGCGGTCGGCAAGCCGAGCTTCGCTACAGTTCCACCGCCTTCTCTCGGTAGCAGATCGATCGTCCACCCGTGCTTGACTGCGAGTTGGCGGGCGATGGCGAGCCCCAGGCCGCTTCCACCTGTCCTCTTTTCACGCGCAGGCTGCACGCGGTGGAACGGACGGAAGACGGCTTGCACTTCGGCCTCGGGAATCCCAGGCCCCCTGTCTGCAACCTCGATCGACACGTTGTCGTCGCTACAGTGCAATTCCACATCGATCGGGTTAGCGCCGCCATACTGAGCAGCGTTCTTGAGCAGGTTGCCCACAACGCGCTGCAACGCAACAGGGTCGGCGAAGAATACACACGGCGGGTTGATTCGGTGCAGTCGAAGATCTGCCCCTTCGCGCTCGATATCTTCCGCGAGCGACTCGATGATCTTCCATAGGTCGACCTGGATCGGGCACGCATCCTCGATTCCTTTGGAAAATTGCAGGAACTGCGATATCAGGTCGTTCATCGCATCGAGGTCGCGCTGAATTCCCGCGACCAGCTCCGGCTTCGAATTTTCGTCGAGCATCTCGACGGCAATACCCAGTCGAGTCAGCGGCGTACGAAGGTCGTGCGAGATGCCGGCAATCATCACCGTGCGATTGGCCGCCATTTCCTGGAGATCGGAGGACATGCGGTTGAATGTTCGGGCGAGTTCGACAATTTCCTCCGGGCCGTCCTCGGGCACCGGCTGTGGTTGTTGCCCCTGACTGAGTTTGCGCACGGCCCGGGACAATCGGTCGAGGGGCCTCACGACGCGGTGCACTTCCAGCAGGCTCGCGAGCAAGGTTAACAATGCGCCGCCACCGATTATCGCCATGAAAGCAAGCGGCGGATTTGTGCCCAGCCTCTCCTTGTTGAAGCCGATACGGTGAACCTGTCCATGAGCCGGCACATCGACCCAGATTAGCGGACCCGAGCCCGACGCGACCATGGGCAGCTCTTCTCCCGCCGCTCGTGTTAATGAGTCACGGAAGAACATCAGGTATGGCGAATCCACCTGCTGCTCGATGAGTCCGGGCTCGTGCGAGACGACAACCAGGCCATGGTCGTCAAGGAGTTCCTGCATGAGTTCCGTGTGCTGTTCTTCCGGCAGATGCTGTAGATCGTGCGCCGCCGACACGAATTCCGCAGCAAAATCGTCAGCCGAACGCTTCGCCATTGGCAGCATGATGAAATACATGACCGCTGCCATGGACACGATCGTGAACGAAACCAGCGTCAGCGCGATGGTGAGTGCAGCACGACCGAACAATGACCGGGGCAGCACCTTCATCGCAGCGGTTCCGATGGAGTGAACTGGTAACCAACACCCCAGACGGTACGGATGTATTGCGGCCTGGCAGGGTCGTCTTCTATCTTGTGCCGCAGTCGAGCCACGCGCACGTCAACGCTTCGGTCGAACGGGTGGCGCTCATGGCCGCTCAGGAAGTCAATAATCGAATCCCGGCTTAACACGCGATTGGGACGTTCAACAAAGACTCGCAATAGATCGAACTCGGCTCTCGATATCTCTATCTCTTCACCGTCCCGTCTCAGCAGGTGCTTGCTCGTATCGAGAAAATACGGGCCGAACTCATACGTCTCGGACCTCTCGATCGGCTTGCTAACCGCTGTGCTGCGGCGCAAAACCGCTCTTACACGGGCCAGGAGTTCACGCGGGCTGAACGGTTTCGGCAGGTAGTCATCGGCACCCACTTCGAGACCGACGATGCGATCCACCTCTTCGCCACGGGCCGAGATCATGACGATGGGAAGTTCGTAGTCACTACGCAGGCGGTGTGCGAGCGACAGGCCATCTTCTCCTGGCAACATGAGGTCGAGAATGACAAGGTCTGTCGAGTTCCGGGCCAGCCAGGCGTCCATGGCGGCACCGTCTTCCACGGCTGCGACTTCGATTCCCTGTTGCCCGAAATACATCGAGAGAAGATCGCGTATCTCCCTGTCGTCATCCACAACCAGCAAGTGCGGACTACCGGAGGGCGTGCCTGGCGACTGAATGGCCATTGAAACAGTCTGTAACAAATTGGTGGCGTTCGGAAATACGTAAGAAACGCAACGATGACAGGCTCATCATACTGGGGCTACTCCAGTCCCGGAGGACAACCGTGTCCGTCGGCCACAAGGAGGTCTTAAAGATGAAAAGGCGCTTGATTCTCACATCGCTCACCGCACTGGCCATTGCGGCCTGCGGTGACAGTGATTCGATAACGGCTCAGCCCCCTTCATCGGTGGACGTCTCCGACATCGCTGTGGCTGGCCGTATTACAGCATTCGGCAGCGTGGTTGCAAACGGGGTCCAGTTCGGCACCGATTCGGCGACGGTCATGATGAATGGCGAGCCCGCCACCCTGTCCGACCTGCGGGTCGGCATGATTGTTGCCATCGAGGGCACGATCAACAATGTGACAGGTGAGGCTGAGGCAACCCAGATCAGCTTTGTCGATGATGTCGAAGGTCCCATCACAAGTATGAACAAGGCTCAGTCGACGTTCATTGTCCTCGGTCGGACCGTCGTCGTTGACGAGCTCACCGTCTTCGAGGGCGCCGCATTTGATGACCTCACCTCGGGCAATGTTGTCCAGGTAAGCGGTCAGCGGCGCAACGAGGAGCGCGTTCAGGCGACCTACATTCGTCGCACGGCCAACAGCTACCAGGTCGGCATGAGGATGGAGGTGAAGGGTGTAGTCAGCGAGCTCGATATCGGCAACAGTCGCTTTAGAATCGGCTCGCAAATCTGTGATTACTCTGAAGCCGCACTCGATCTTGGTGGTGCCGACCTAGCCAACGGCCTGTACATCGAGGCCAGCTGCGACTCGCCGATGAGCGACGGCGTCATGCTGCTGGACCAGATCCAGGCGCGCGACCAGAATCGCGATAGAGATCAGTTGTGCGACTACGATTGCACGTTCGAAATTGAGGGCTTCATAACCTCTTTCACGTCAACAACCGAGTTTGAGGTTGACGAGCAACCGGTCACAACCGACGAAAACACAATCTACGTGAACGGCACAGCGGACACGCTGGCGACGGACGTCAAGGTCGCGGTCGACGGCACGCTCGATACAAACGACCTGCTGCTTGCCGACCGAATCGTATTCCGGCTTCCTTCAGCGATCGAGATCGAAGCTGATGTCGAAGCGATCGCAATCGAATCGGGCGAAGTCACCTTGCTCGGCATCGTGGCCCAAACTGACGAATCCACGCTGTTCCAGGACCAAAGCACTTACAACATCCGTGACTTCGGGCTCGATGACCTTGCCGCCAGTGAGCGTATCGGTATCCGTGCATACGTCGACAACGATTCGCTTATTGCTTCCAGGCTTGTCCGCTACGATCCAGGGACGGCGGTCATACTCAAGGCGCCTGTGGAATCGATTGCGCGACCGAGCATCACGTTGCTCGGTGTCATCGCGACATCCAACGACAACACGATATTCCAGAACGCAGACAAACAGGTCATCACGCCCGACGCTTTCTTTGAAGCCGTCGAAACCGGCAGCCTCGTTCGTGCGACGGGGACGTACGACGGTACGTCGATCAACGCCAGCAAGATGTTCCTGCGCGAATGCCAGAACACCAGTTGCCTGTAATTCCGGAACTGGCGGCGGTTCCTGAAGGTACGTTCTGGTCGGAAGGCCGGACACCAAAGTCAGAAAACTTGTCGCGCAGCGGGTACTCTTCCCGCTGCGCATTCTTTTGTAGCTTGCAGCCTGCAATCTGAAGCGGGCAGTATGATCCTACCTTCCTGTATGGACAGAGAGATGAGCGACAAGAAAACCAGGATTACGCGACGAGATTTCCTGAACGGCGTTTCTCTGTCATTGGTGGCAGCCGCTGCGCCGTCTCGCGCACTTGCGACCGGCGGTTCGGGCGCTGCCGTACCGCAATATTACCCGCCTCTTTTAAACGGTATGCGGGGAAGCCATGCCGGTTCCTTCGAGGTGGCGCACGCCCTGGTGATGGACGGAACCAGGCCGAGCGACTATGAACAACTGGACGATACCTACGACCTGATTGTGGTGGGCGCGGGAATCAGCGGGCTTGCTGCCGCATACCTTTATCGCAAGCAAGCCGGCGCTGACGCAAGAATCCTGATCCTCGACAATCACGACGACTTTGGCGGTCACGCCAAGCGAAATGAGTTCCACTCACGAGGAAGAACGTTGCTCGGGTTCGGCGGCAGCGTCAACCTGGAGCAGGACGCGATGGGCCCCGCAGCCAAATCGCTGCTCGAGGAAATCGGCGTCGAGTTCAAGACGCTGGAAGACGCAATCGACCCGGACTATGCATTGTCTAACGCAGAAGCCCCTTACGGCCTCTATCTCGGCCGTGAGAAGTTTGGCGAGGACCAGGTTGTGGCTGGCGCATGGGTGCAGGCATGGGCCGGAGGGGGCGATTACCGGAGTTTGATCGCATCATTGAATCTTTCGGAGGACGACAAACAAAAGCTCGTCAGCCTGGTGAGCGGCGAAAAGGACTACCTCGCTGACATCCCGCCACCCGAAAAAGAAGGCTATATGCGCAGTACGAGCTACGCCGAATTCCTTTCAGAGAGAGTCGGCTTGTCCAGGCTTGCCTCGAAACTTCACGAACCCTGGGTGCGAGCAATATTCGGCGTCGGTGTGGACAGTGTCTCGGTGATGGAAGCCATGATGCTCGGCGCGCCAGGGCTCAGTGCACTGGGACTTCCAAGTGAATTTACCCAACCGGAATCATCGGATGAAGCACCAGGTTACAGGTATCCAATGTTTCCGGATGGTAATGCCTCGGTCGCGCGACTCTTCGTGCGCAAACTGATACCGGGGGTCGCGCCGGGCAATTCGATGCAAGACCTGGTGACCGCGAGGTTCGACTATTCCAAACTCGATCGCGAGACCTCACCCGTGCGCATACGCTTGAACAGCACGGCAGTGAACGTAAAGCATCACGGACAAGACGCCGTGGACGTGTCCTACGTTACCGGCGGCAAAGCGTTCAGGGTTCGCGGCAAGCATTGCATTCTTGCTTGTTACAACGAAATGATTCCGCATCTCTGTCCCGAGTTGCCGCAAGCGCAGAAGGAAAATCTGGCGTACCGCGTCAAGGTGCCGTTTATCTGGGCAAACGTCTTGCTGCAGTCAGGCGAAACGGTGCGGCGTGGGGGCGCGTCGGTTTACCAATGTCCCGACAGCTTCTTCGAAATAGTGTCTCATGCTCCTCCGGTGGCCTTGGGAAATTATCGCGCCTCGGCCAGGCCGGAGGATCCCATGGTGATATTCATGGGACACGTGCCCGCACCTGCAGGGGACGGCGGCCAGTCGGCGCGGGACCTGTATCGACTGGGCAGAGCGAGACTGCTAAGGACGCCGTTTTCCGATTACGAGACGGAGATTCGAAAACAACTGACCGGAATGTTCGGCGGCTCAGGATTTGACGCTGGGCGCGATATCGAGGCAATTACGGTCAACCGCTGGTCACACGGATATGCATATGAGTACCTGGATATGCATGACCCCGATTGGGCGGAGGGTGTGGCTCCTCATGAGCTTGCGCGCGCGCAGTTCGGCCGCATCAGCATCGCTAATTCCGATTCGGAAGCCTACGCCTACGTACAAGCGGCAATCGATGCCGCGATACGCGCCGCAGAGGAACAATCGGGCGCGATCTAGAATTGAGTGTCTCTATAAACGCGCCCCCCACCAAAACGCTCAGGGCGTGGGCGTGCACGTCTCCGTCGGCGCATCTCCCGCAGGAATTGGGCAATTCGATTCGACGTTACTCTGCACCTCAACGTTGATTGCCTGATCGAAATCGAATTCGCTGACTCCACTGACGTAGTCATCAGAACTGTCAGCTTTAACAAAATCATCATCACTTTCTTCGCTATCAGCACTCGTGGAGCAGGTGAATGCGATCGTGTAGGTTCCTGGGAGCAAGTACGCAAAGTTGTATTCGTAGTCACCCGTTTCGATATTCAGGTCAACACTATCGACGGCGAGCGGGCCAATCCGTTCATCCGTTTCCGGGTTGGCAATGTCGTCAAGCGGTGCATCCGGGCCGTCGAAGATGTAGGCGGCGTTTCCGGAAAGATTCGGGCCATCCCCGGGAAGATTCGGATCATTACATCGCAAATTGCCGATATCGATCAGCCTCATGTCAACCGCACCCATGACGGAGCCGGTGTCCTCGACGTTCATAATCTGGACCACGGGTTTGAGCAGGAACGTACGTTCCCCACCAGGCACTGCCAGCCCCCGCGGCTCGTGAAGCGACTGGGCCACGTCGATATGGAGCATATACGTGACGCTCGCGTTGATGGGAACCGTGAAACCTTTGTTCAGTTTATATCCGGTTTGATCTCCACTGGGAATAAACAGTGGATATTTTCCGCCGCCATTTTTCAGCGTAACGTATGATTTCTCCTCGTCGAAGAAGATACGTAGCCACTCGTAATTTCCAGCGGGAACTTCTTCGCCATTAATGACAGTTGCCGCCTCACCATTCTGGAAATCCAGGAGGTTCAACTCGCGCCCGAACTCGTTCACCGGGACGGTAAAAGAACGTCCCTCGCCAGCCGGTTTGAGTTCGAACTCCGTCATTGCAATCACTACTTCGGATACATCATTGACCGGCAGGTCGGTAATGCCAAACGAGATCATGCCAGTTTCCATTTCCGTTCCGGCCGTATCGCTGCTGCCACCGCAGCCGCCAAGAAACAGTAAACTGACAGCTATCATCAAGCCGATGACTCTGCTTTCCCTGATATTCATGCTATATCCTCCTGAATAAGCTTTCTCGTAACGCCAAAGTCGCGATTTCAACATTTCTTTCTGCGCCCGCACGCACGCACAACTGGTTCGAAAGAACTTCGCGGTACGGAGATATACACTCAGCAATATTGGCAAACAAGATGTCTCAAATGTGCGACATCAGCTTGCGCTGCGGTAACAGCCACAGGCATAGGGCAGGCTGTAATCACTGTCACCAGACGCGTGCGCCAATCCCCGTAGCATTGGACATATATCTCTTTGTGCCGCGGAAAAAGCGTGGCGCCGCTAAACGTTGGCATGAACTCGCGTATGTGTCGATTTGTTCTCCGAAGTCCACAAGCGGCTCGGATTCTTTGGGCGCAACCATGACAGTTACGTCGACATCGTTCATTTGAAGGGCAGATGCCAAACTGTGCTTGAACGAGTGCATGAAAATGTGCACCAAGCGCTCGTGCAGCTTGGCTACCACGAAGATCCGCTCCACCTTATGGTCTGAATTGATCGCTGTATCTGCAGTTACTGAATGGTCGCCCTGCACCTCTGTCTGTTTAGGCGGCGGATTTTTTATTTGCTGAGGGAACTAGAATGAAATTCAGTCTTTTGGGCATCTTTTCGGCCTCTGCAATGCTACTAGTTGGTTGCTTGGAAACAACCGTGGACCGCGAAGCTGAAGCGCAAGAGCTTATGCAGCCGAGTCGTGATTGGTCAGCGATGGTCGGGGCAGGCGATCTCGAAGCCTCAATTGACTTGTGGGCTGACGACGCCGTCATGCTCCCACCCGAATTACCCGTCTTGTCGGGCAAGCCTGCTATTCGTGAATATGTGTTGGGTGCCGCAAATGTCCCTGGTTTCAAGATAAGCTGGGAACCGGATACCGCCCACATCTCCCAGAGTGGTGATGTGACGTATCTGATAGAACGCAATGTGATCGAATTAGATGGTTTGGAACGCGGCACCTCCTCCGACTGATTGAAACCACTTTCAACGACACTGCAAAGGCTGGTTCTGGCCGGAAGCCGTCATTCACCTGGTGATACACTCAGCGACTGGTACTGACCCAAAGAGCGGACGGTCGCGTCTATATGCAGGAGATGAAAATGATTACTATCGAAATCACAGATCCTGAAGCGATAATGAACCGGCATACAGGTTGGTTTACCGGTCTCGCAGGTACCGTCGCGGCACGCCTCGGGATGATAGATTTAGCGGAGAAAGTCCAGGAGACTATCGTCCAACGGTTAACAGAGGAGCTTGGACCGGAGAATGTTCGCATCTCGGTGAGCGGTCTCTCGGAAGAAGCGGGTACGGCCTAATAACGTCCGCTTATGACCACCAAGCGGACGTTGCGCAGTTAACGAATGTGGTTGCAAGATTGACGCATAGCGATAGGTCGGGGAGCTTGATGACGAAGGGAGAATGCAACTGTGGGTCGATCAAATTTAGCATGACCACAGATCTATCAGACGTGATCGTGTGTCACTGCTCGATTTGTCGGCGAGCCACAGGAAGCCAAGGCATCGCAGTTGTCTTAGTCGACAACGACAAGTTCGCATGGACAAGCGGAGAAGATCACATAATTACCTGGCGTAAACCCGACTCTGATTGGCAGATGTGGTTTTGTCGTACATGCGGTTCGCCAGTTCCAGGTTCCAACGACGAATCAAGGATGTTTGTTCCCGCTGGACTCATAACGGATGGTGATGAAACTCTGCGGGTTGCCCATCACATCTGGGTTGGTTCAAGGGCCGCGTGGGACGAGATTGGAGACGGTGGCCGTCGTCACCTTGAGGCATTCGACGAATAGTCCGCTAATGACCGAAGCGGACATTTCCCTAACGCTGACTGGACCGACTCCAAGGTCTGTTAGGTATATCCCAGAATTGACTGTAAGCAGCGAAGTTTGATTCGAACTTGCAACTCGCGGGGGACAGCATCTGGCCGTTAGCAGACCGTCAAAATCGCTGAGTCTAGCCTGAACGAACGTCCGCTATCCGCCGCAAAACTGCCGTTGGTGTAATTTGAACTAAACTGTCTGCTGGTGACCCAAAGTGGCTGTCGTGAATGCAGAGCCGACGTTCTTACCGGCATCATTGTATCTATCGAGGAAAAAGATAAGTGAAACGTACTCGAATGCATAGATCGACTCGAATTGCCGCAGCGCTGTTGATTCTGATTTCCGCAATCAGCACTGGTCAGGATCACCAGTCGGATGCCGCGCTGAAACATGCGAAGGATCTGTTGCGGGAAACACCGCTGATTGATGGTCACAACGATCTACCTTGGGTGATTCGCGAGGAAACAGGCGGTGATGTCGTCGCTTTTCAACTCGAACGCGAGAATGACTTCGACACAGATATTCCCAGATTGCGGCAAGGTCTAGTTGGCGCCCAGTTTTGGTCAGTCTGGATTCCGGGCGAAACTGCTCCTGCGAATGCAAGACGCATTCAAATGGAACAGATTGACACTGCAAGGCGAATTATCGATACACATCCCGCCACATTTGAACTTGCATTGTCTGCAGATGAAATAGAGCGGATCTTCGGCAACAACAAAATAGCTTCCTTGCTTGGTATGGAGGGCGGCTACGCCCTAAACAATTCGCTAGAGGCGATGCGTGAGTTTTACGATCTGGGAGTCCGCTATATGACTCTCACGCACAATGTCACTTTGGACTGGGCGGATGCCGCACTGGGCGAGCAAACACACGGTGGCTTGACTGAGTTTGGCCGTGCATTGGTGCGTGAAATGAATCGTACTGGAATGATGGTCGATATTGCGCACACGTCTTCCGCCACGATGCATCAGACACTTGACGTAACACGTGCCCCGGTTATCTGGTCACATGCGGGTGCCCGCGCATTGGTCGATCACCCTCGCAACGTACCTGACGACGTGTTGTCGCGATTATCCGAAAATGGCGGCGTGGTGATGGTGACATTCATTCCGTCATTCCTGTCAAAGGACGTCTGGGAAATGGAAGAAGGGCTTTGGGCGATAAACGCTGGAATAGAAACGATCAGAGAATATCGGGAGACCTGGGAGGCTTATGACGCCAAATTTGGGGCGGTTCGTGCATCGATCAAAGATGTCGCGGACCATATCGAGCATGTGCGTGACGTGGCTGGAATCGATCATGTAGGTATCGGGAGCGATTACTGGGGAATGGTTGATATGCCAGTTGGTCTGGAAGACGTTTCAGGATTTCCTCGTTTATTCGCAGAACTAATTGAACGAGGTTGGAACGACGAAGATTTGCGTAAGCTTGCAGGAAAAAACATGTTGCGATTAATGCGAGAGGTTGAGCTGGTGGCGCGTACATTACAATCGGATACACCACCGTCCAACGCGACGATCGCCGATTTCGATAAGCCCAATTAATCTGGCATTGCCGCCACATACTCGTTAGGACTGACCGACCGCTTGAAACCGCAGCCATAAGCTGCCGTTCAATTTCATTGATTTTGGTCTGGTCGGATGTCTGCTAACCGCCCCAAAGCGGGCATTAGTGGAAATTGTAATTGAGTATCCGTTACTGGCCCGTTGCTATTGCCGATTCCAGATCCGTAGATTTTCCATCGTCCGCCGTCGAAAGACTGCAATAACTCAAGCCGAGAATCGCCATGACCATCAATAGTCTCACCAGAGCCACCAATCTCAAAGCATTCATCATGAGTCTCACTTCAGGTATTACGCGCATATTCCGTAATAACCTACTCTAGCCGTCACGCAGTCGAAGGCGTTAGGAACTTCTTGTTTAACGTTAGAAGTATTTTGCGAGCGTTCCCCTTTTGTTTTGAAGCAGTACGACAAGCTAGGTATCGATTAACCTAATGCTTGGCCGGGACTGGCTCTAAGCGACCACACCACTGGCCTACAAGCCACGACCTCCGAGCAGTAGAACCGTAGAGCCTAATGATGCAATCGTGGACTGGCGGATAGTCGGCAATGCCCTACTCGTGGCAGGCTTTTGATGTCCGCTAACAGGCCTTACCCCACTTTGATGGACACCTTGAATGTCCGCAATAATGCGGAGGGAGGTGAACCATGACGAAGAAGAAATACAAGCGCTACAGTTCAGAGTTCAAGCGCCTTGCTTTGAAACGGGCCAGTGAAGACG
>CALDZH010000064.1 GCA_937944275.1 uncultured Woeseiaceae bacterium | reverse complement strand
CGGAGTGGACGTATCTCTGGTGTTCCGGTTGTCACGCCAGTGGCATTGCCGGGTAGCTATATACGGACAGGATAACCGCTGAAAGCATCTAAGCGGGAAGCCCCCTTCAAGATCAGATTTCCCTGGACCCTTGAGGTCCCTTAAGTGCCCTCGAAGACTACGAGGTTGATAGGCTGGGTGTGGAAGCGCAGTAATGTGTGAAGCTAACCAGTACTAATTGCACGTGAGGCTTGATCATATAACGCCAAAGCGTTTTGGTTGTTGTATGCGACATGTAATGCGACGCTAATGATGAATCTCAGATTGTCAGAAATTTTCCAGATTGTTATTTATTCGGGATACGCCCTTGTTTGAGGGGGTAGACCAACCAGTTTTCTGGCGGCAATAGCGAGTGGGAACCACCCGATCCCTTTTCGAACTCGGAAGTGAAAACGCTCAGCGCCGATGGTAGTGTGGGGTCTCCCCATGTGAGAGTAGGACACCGCCAGGATTTATATTCAAAAAAGCCGCACCCATTTGGGTGCGGCTTTTTTTGTGCATTGAGTACAACGATTATTTGATGTTGTGGATTTTCGTCAACGCGTCGCTATTAATTCTCTCGACAGCCGCAGCGAGATTTTTTTTATAACAGGCTCGGGACTCTTTGAAATGCTTCATCGATCCGCTTTCAATGTACGGGCGAAGATCGCAGCCTTTCGCTGCGGCCTTTTCCATACGTGCATACAAAGTTTTGGCACCGGCCATGGTATTGATATCCAGATCTCCATACGCCACTTTGATCGTGCCTTCACCGAATTGACTCGGGGAGGCGGCCATTGTTACAGATGGCAGCCCCAACACCACCAGCGACGCAAGAATGACGGTCTTAATTCCACGGTTTCTCATAATCTTCCCCTCCTAATTAACGCCAGGATGCCCGCGAAAGCGGTGCGTATAAAGGCACGCAGCGACGTCTCTGTGCGCCTGTCTAATAGATGACGCAGCGCCGAAAATGGTTTCTTTCTGCTATCGAACGATTTGTTCTAAGAATTTGTGAACTAAATGCGGGCAGATTTGTAATGGTGGCGAATGATGTGCAACTAACGAACGCGGGAAGTCTCGTATTGATTGGTTCACATGATCATCTCGGCTACAATCCGCCCCGAATGAGACATTAGTTCAGGTTTTTGAAAGCTCGAGAATCCCAGCATTAACGGGTGACGAAGATGACTCGATCGGAACAACGAATTCCCAAGTTGCGTACCCGTGGCAGGGAGAACCGTCGCAGGCTTTTGGCGGAGGCCGAACGCCTGTTACTTGAAGGCAGTAGTGATCCGCTGAAATTCAGTACGGTTTTCGAAGCGGCCGGCGTTTCGAGAGGCTCCGCATATCGAATCTACATTGGCATTGATGATCTGCTGCAGGATCTGGCGACCGAGTGGATCAACAATTTCGTTGATTACCTGAAGTCGAGTGATCCGGGTGCGCCACCTGAGACCTGGACGCAGTTGTCGGATTTCATCGTGCGGTCGGCCGCGGCGTATTGGGCTGAGACGGCTGATACAATGCGCGTATTGCCACGCATCCGGTCGAATGCACCGGCAAGTTATAACCAGGCCGTACGCGCACTTAGCGATTGCCTGGCAGAAATATTCAATCGTTACTTTGTCATACCCGAAGTGCCGGGCTGGTTGTCCAAGCTCGCTTTCTTCACACAGCTCTGCGACATTTCATTCAGTGATGCTGTTCGTAGCGAAGGGCACATCAGCGAGCAACGCTTGATTGAGGCGGAAGCCTTGTGCAAGACCTACCTCGCATTCCATTTACCGGCCTGGCTGCCTGCAAGAAACCAGGCGGGCGCATGAATCATAATTAGCAACATTTAATTTCGGAACTTCTCCTTATGCTGAGAAACGTTTTTTCGGCAGCGCTCATGTTGAGCCTGCTTGCGTTATCCTTGATACCCTTGCCAGCGGTGGCGGGTGAGGCTGCGGAAATTGAAGAAATCACCGAGATCACGGTAAGCGCACGTCGTGTTGCCAACTCGCGGCCGGCCGGGAGCTACGCGTCTCCTGCGACCACATTGCGCTTCGACCCGCTGACCGAATTGCAGTCGCGAGGGTTGGCTGAAGGCCAGTCCGACGTCACGGTGAGAGGCGGAGTATTCGAAAATACGGGTTTCAAACTTGGTGCCACGACCATTATGGACCCGCAGACGGGGCACTATGTTGCCGAGATGCCGGTAGATCCGGCACTCATGTCAAAGCCGGCCATTTACAAAGGCATTGATGGTGCCATCGAGGGCTTCAACTCAGCTATTGCGACCGTCGCCTACGGCATTGGACGTGTGCAGAGAGGTGGCAATGTGAACATAGGGTTCGGCAGCGATAGCTTGGGCTACCAGGCTCTGCGTATTGGTCACCTCTCAAACGATGGTATTGGTGTCGCGATGTCGGCAGCACGGTCCGAAGGTGACGGCTCATTGCCGTTCGGAGATCACAAGTTCTCGCGTTTCAATGTTCAGTTGCAGACTGCGACGGATGGTGTGCAGTCAGACATCATCGTGAGCTACCAGGACAAGTTTTATGGCTGGCCAGGGGCCTACACCGGCTTTGCTTCGTTGCCTGAAGTCGACGACACACAAACGACATTGGTGTTGATAAATCAGCGTCGCGAATCGGAATACGGCTGGTTTGAATATGGTGGTTTCTATCGCAATCTTGTTGATGATTACGATTTTGACCGCACGACTTCTGAATCCGGCGGTCCGGGCTCGTTTGAGCATGAAACCAAAGTTATGGCTATCGGGTTTCAAGGGTATCAGCGACTGCGAAGAATCAACTGGCGCTACGGCGGTCAAGTCACCGGGGATGAGCTCGTCAGCTCGACCGACCTGACGAATGGCCTCTTTACGGACAGGACGTACGCAACATTTAGCGTCGTGCCTTCGGTTGATATGGGGCTGGCAAACGGCAACGTCATCAGTTGGCGTGCCGGCGTCACGGCCGACTACAGCAATCGCGACAGCAATGCGATATCGCCGCTACTTGGCGTCTCGCTGAATCAATCGGATGCAGCTGGAGTCACGATTTGGTCTTTCGAGTATGCGGCGACGTCCCAGTTGCCCGGATATACCGCGCTGAACTCGGCTCCGAACGGGCTGTTTGGCGGTAATCCATTCCTTGGTCGGGAGAAGGCAAAACAGTTGTCTGCGTCAGTTTCCCGAGAGACAGGCGAGTGGCAGGCGCGTGCGACACTGTTCTCTCGCAAAGACGAGGGCCTGGTCGATTGGACTTACGCCACAGGTGCGCCATTTGCACGCCAGGCAAATCCGGTGGACATCGATGTGATTGGGTTTGAGGGTTTCATTACCCGTAACTGGGACCGTGTCGATGTTGCCGCAGGGTATACATTGCTCGATAAGGACTCCGACTACGGCGACGCGCAGGTCGATGCCAGTTTCTATGCGCTGAATTTTGCAAAACACCGGGCAACCCTGGCGATCCGATATCGTTTCATGAATGACTTCGAGCTGCGCCTTGATAATGAGTACAGGAGTCAGGAAGACAACCCGTTGCGGACCGGCGATGACACGACATTTCTAGCGTCCGTTTCGCTCGTCTGGAACGACCCGGCAGCGCAGGGTTTCAGCGTCGCGCTGGTTGCTGATAATCTTACTGACAGCGATTTCCAGACTTTTCCTGGCACACCAGCAGCAGGGCGGCAGCTCAGCGCGAGTGTTGCATATAACTGGTAGGCAGAATGATCGACCTCTATTACTGGCCAACACCCAACGGCCACAAGATATCCATCATGCTTGAGGAGTGCGGCCTGACGTACCAGGTCAAGGCAGTTAACATCGGTGCAGGTGATCAATTCGCCCCGGAATTTCTGGCGATTAGCCCCAATAATCGAATACCCGCCATCGTTGATTCCGACACCGGTATTTCCGTGTTCGAGGGTGGCGCGATTCTTGTCTACCTGGCAGAAAAGACCGGCAGATTCCTCCCAACCAACACGGCACAGCGTTTCGATGTGCTCCAGTGGTTGTTCTGGCAGGCGGGCGGACTTGGTCCAATGGCGGGGCAGCTCAGCCATTTTGTGAATTACGTGCAAGAGGATGTGCCGTACGCGCACCAGCGTTATGCTAATGAATATGATCGTTTGCTGGCAGTCATGGACGTGCGTCTGCGTAATCGTGCCTTTCTTGCTGGTGAATACTCCATAGCGGATATGGCGAGCTTTCCCTGGGTGCTTCCCTACCGCCGCCTTGGCAACGATCTCGATAATTTTCCAAACCTGAGGCGCTGGTTTGACACGCTGAAGGAGCGCCCGGCGGTACAGCGAGGCGTCAATTTGGGCAAGGACTGGCGGCGGGATGAAGCAAAAAATGAAACAGCGAGAGCATTGATGTTTGACCAAAATGCCGAAACGGTGCGCAAGGCCGCAGCAGGCCTGGGACGGTGAGTTGAAGTTCTACGATTGCAGGACGGCGCCCAGCCCGCGGCGTGTACGGATCTTTCTCGCCGAGAAGGGCCTGGATATCGAGACAGTTGAGGTCGATCTTGGCGCCGGAGAGCAATTCAGCGAGGCATTTAGAAAGGTGAATCCGGACTGTGTCGTTCCTGCGCTGGAACTCGATGACGGAAGCGTTGTAAGTGAGGTTTTGGCCATTTGTCAGTACCTGGAGGAGCTTCAACCGGTCCCGTCGTTGCTTGGTAGTACGCCCGAAGAACGTGCGCGGGTAACCATGTGGAATGCCAAGGTCGAGCAACAGGGACTTTGGGCGATGGCCGAGGCGTTTCGTAACTCGGCGAAGGGACTCGCAGACCGCGCCGTGACAGGACCTGATGCGTATCCGCAAATCCCGGAACTTGCCGAGCGGGGCCACAAGCGCGTAGAGCAGTTCTTTCGACGACTCGATGACTCGCTGTCCGAGACCCGGTTTGTTGCGGGTGACAACTATTCGATTGCAGATATTACGGCACTGGTTGTTGTCGAATTCGCCCGGTGGATAAAAATAGCAACCCCGGACGATGCAAAGAATCTCAGCCGGTGGTATGCGGAAGTGTCCGGGCGACCGAGCGCGGCAGTCTGATGTGGCTAGCGCTTAGCCAGCGACGAGAAGCCAAGGAAGATCAATATACCTATCTTGATGAGTTCCAGCGATGAGTAGATCGCATGGGCCGAAGACGGTGGCAACTCGCCACCTGTCATGACGATATCGGTGCGAGCGGCCAGTTCAGGAATAAGCCACGCGCCTTGTGCCAGGACGATCAGTATCAAGACCGCACACCAGGCCCACAACTCCCGACTGCGGCCGGAAACACGTACGATAACGAGCAACAGCACCAGGGCCAGGAACTCTGCCTTGTTGAGCGCAGCGAAAACGACTCGACCCACATCGAGTGCGACGGGCCTGGTAATGGATTGGGCCGTGAAGCGAACAGGCGTTGCAATCATCGAAATGCCGACGGTTATGCCTGCCCAGGTAAAACAGACCCAGGCGGGATTCAACAAGGCGTTTCGAATTCGTTGCGACACGGACATATAATGCACGACCGACTTGTGAATGACACCATGCAAAAAGCTATTGAATCGCAACTCGCCTCGGCAGTGATGATGATTCGGCCGGCGCGGTTCGAAAGTAATCCGCTTACTACGGCCTCAAATCGTTTTCAGGGGGAGTCATCTGCGCCTCCTGACGAGCAACAAGCCATTGCGCTGCAGGAATTTGACGAACTTGTCGCTGTGTTGCGCGAGGCGGGTATTGAAGTGATTGTTATCGACGATACCGCGGAGCCACATACGCCCGACGCAGTCTTTCCGAACAACTGGATCAGCATGCACGCAGATGGACGCGTGGTTCTGTATCCGATGGAGGCGGAAAATCGCCGCACTGAGCGCCGCAGCGACATCATCGACTATCTCGACAAACAGGCTGGCCGGCAGGTGACCGAGGTGATCGACCTGAGTGCGCATGAAGATTCAGGTCATTTTCTTGAAGGAACGGGCAGTATGGTTCTGGATCGCGCGAACCATGTGGCCTACGCGTGCATTTCCTCGCGCACGCATCTTGACCCGCTCGGCGAATTTGCCCAGCGTATGGGATACGATGTGGTGGCGTTCGATGCGGTGGATAGTGACGGTGTGCCGATTTATCACACAAACGTCCTGATGAATGTCGGCGAGCAACTGGCTGTTATCTGTACTGAGGCCATTCCTCGCGATGATCAGAGGAGTGCCGTCCTGGTCAGGCTACGCGAGACCGGTCATGAAATTCTCGAACTGACCTATGCGCAACTCGACGCGTTTGCAGGCAACATGCTCGAACTTCATAACAAGAATGGCGAGCGAGTTCTTGCCATGTCACAACGAGCGTACGATTCTCTGAGCGAAGATCAACGTGCGACACTTGCGGCGAATGCCCGCATTGTCAGTACGCCAATTGACAATATCGAGTCGTGGGCGGGCGGAAGCGTCCGGTGCATGCTGGCTGAGGTTCACCTTCCGGAAGAAGGAACAGATCAGAAATGAGCAAAGACAAGATTCTCATGTGTCCACCGGACTACTTTACGGTGGACTACGTGATCAACCCCTGGATGGCAGGCCACGAAGATTCGCTGAGTATTGAGCGTGCCAAACAGCAGTGGGAAATGCTGCGCGACCAGATCGCTGAATTTGCCGACGTCGTCACGATTAAGCCGCAACCGGAGCTCCCCGACATGGTATTCACGGCAAACGCCGGCGTGGTTTACGGTGACAAGGCGATCGCAAGTCACTTTATGCCGCACGAACGAAGGCCTGAAGAGCAGTTCTTCAAGAAGTGGTTTGTTGAGAATGGTTTTGACCTGCTCGATCTTGATAACAACATCGGATTCGAAGGTGCTGGCGACTGCTTGCTCGATCGTCGCGGTCCCTGGTTATGGACGGGCTACGGTTTCCGCACGGAGATTGAAGCCCACGCAGAGATACGGAATTTCTTCGATATCGAAGTCGTATCGATCCGGCTGACCGATGCGCGCTTCTATCACATCGATACCTGTTTCTGTCCCTTGACAGACGGCTTCCTTATGTACCACCCACCAGCATTTGACTACGAATCGCGTATTGCTATCGAAAGCCGCATTCCGCCTCACAAGCGCATCATTGTTGATACCCTTGATGCTGGCAACTTCGCGTGCAACGCTGTGAATATCGGCGATCGCGTCATTCTGAATAAAGCGTCGGACCCGCTGAAGGCGCGCCTGATGCTTGCGGGATTTCGGGTCCATGAAGTGGAACTTAGTGAGTTTCTCAAGGCAGGTGGATCCTCCAAATGCTTGACGCTAAAGCTCACTGAGCCCGTGCGATAAGAGACAACAATATGGCAACGCCGCACCGCTACACAATTTGGCCGAAGGATCCGGCAGCGCATTTATTTGAAGTTCGGCTGACCGTTGCGAACCCGAATCCGAAAGGACAGGTCTTCGCAATGCCGGCGTGGATTCCAGGCAGTTACATGATTCGCGATTATGCGAAGCACGTCGTCACGGCGCGAGCGGAGTCCGACGGACGAGATGTTGCACTCAGGAAGCTCGACAAAAGCCGCTGGCAGGCGGCCGTGTCAGACCGTGAGTTGACACTCGTGCTCGAAGTGTTTGCGCACGACGAGAGTGTCCGTGGCGCGCACCTCGACCTGACTCATGCGTTCTTTAATGGCACCTGCGTATTTCCCGCTGTTGACGGGCAGGAAGAGCTGCCTTGTGAACTCGAAATCATTGCGCCTGAGAAACCGATTGGTAAGAACTGGCGTGTTGCGACATCGATGAATAGCAAAAGCGCAGAAAAATATGGTTTCGGGTCTTACATTGCCAATGACTATGAAGAGTTGATTGATCACCCGGTCGAGATTGGCGAGCTCTCAATCGGTGAATTTGAAGTTCGTGGCGTACCGCACGCGATCGCTATTCGTGGAAAAACACGCGCTGATATGGCGCGTCTTTGTCATGACCTCCAGACGATCTGTGATCATCATATGTCATTCCTCGGAACGCCAGCTGACCTTGACCGCTACCTGTTTCTTCTGAATGCACCGGGTAGTGGCTATGGAGGGCTTGAGCATCGTTGGTCATCTGCGCTGATTTGCGGTCGCGATAACCTGCCTGCGCGCGGCGACGAAGGCGTATCTGATGAGTATCGGACTTTCCTTGGCCTGGTGAGTCATGAATATTTCCATTTGTGGAACGTGAAGCGCATGAAGCCTGCCGCGTTCACGCCAATTGACCTGTCGCAGGAGTCACATACAGATCTGCTGTGGGTGTTCGAGGGCGTCACATCCTACTATGACGATCTGGCGCTTGTGCGCTGCGGCATGATCGAGATGAAAAGTTATCTCGAGTTGCTTGGCCAGACTATTACGCGCGTAAATCGGAGTGGCGGGCGCCGCAAACAAAGTGTTGCGGAATCGAGCTTCGATGCATGGACCAAGTTCTACAAGCAAGACGCCAACGCAGCAAATGCGATTATCAGCTACTACGCGAAGGGTGCGTTAATCGCACTCGCTCTGGATCTGAAGCTGCGCTCCGAGACGCAGGGTAGCTGCACGCTTGACGATGTTATGAAGCAGGCATGGCAGCGTTGGGGCGAGACGGGTGAGGGTATGCCCGAAGACGGGCTCGAAAAACTGAGTGTCGAGGTTTCCGGTCTCGATCTCGAGGACTTTTTCGATGCAACTGTGCGCGGTACCGGCGAACTGCCACTGGAAACCCTGTTAAAGACACACGGTATTTCATACAACCTCCGTTGCTCGGCCGGCGGCGAAGACAGAGGTGGCAAGGCGAAGAAAGAATCTGAATTGCCGGCCGTGTGGCTTGGCGCGACGCTGGGCAACAAGAATGGCGCGCCTGTATTCACCGCTGTTCATAATGGCGGTCCCGCCGAAATTGCGGGCATCGCGCCTGGTGACGAACTTGTGGCTCTTGATGGATTGCGTATCAGCCTTGCCGGGTGCGAGACGCGGACGAGGCGTTACCACGTTGGCGACAAATCAGAGGTAACGGTTTTTCGTGGTGATGAGTTGATGACGCTACGGCTGACTTGGACTGCGGCGCCGGCCGACACCTGTTATCTAACAGAAGATGATGACGTTGATGATGCCTTGATGTTGCGCCGCAATGCCTGGTTAGCCAGGTAGTGAACCCCCTGGGGAATCCAACGCTTCGCCTTTTTATAGGCGCCGCGTTGATCAGCTTGTCACCAGTCTGGGTCAAACTCGTTAGCGTGTCGCCAACGTCCAGCGCATTCTGGCGTCTTGCGATCGGTGGTTCTGTCATCGCAGTTTATCTGCTGCTCACCCGGCAAAGGATGCAGCTCTCGCGGCGTGTCTGGCAGATACTCGTTCTCGCAGCGCTATTTCTGGCGCTCGACCTCTGGTTTTACCACCAAAGTATCCAGTACATCGGCCCCGGTCTTTCGACCCTGATTGCAAACTTTCAGGTCTTTGTGATGGCGGCGGCCGGATTCATAATTCTGCGCGAATCGCCTAGCGCCCGGCAGCTAATAGCGATTCCGCTGGCTGTTTTCGGGCTTGCGCTGATCGTTGGTGTGGACTGGAACAGCCTTCCCTCCAACTACCGAACCGGCATCATATTCGGTCTGGGCGCTGCCGTGACCTATGCCGGATACCTGCTCGCTCTTCGCTATTCCCGACAGTCATCAAGTAATCGTATCCCGAGCCGGGAGATCGCTGTGATCTCGTTGACCGGTGCGGCAATGCTTGGCGCTACATCACTGTTCGAAGGCGGAACGCTCGCAATTACCCAGGGAGATGAGGTCTTGTGGCTTGTTTGCTATGGAGTCCTGTCACATGGCTTCGGCACGTTGTTCATCGCCAGCAGCCTGCCGCATGTAACGACTACCCAGGCAGGCATCGCATTACTACTACAGCCGACGTTGAGTTTTGTCTGGGATATCTTGTTCTTCGCGAGGCCAATGTCGATTACCGAGCTGCTTGGGGCGGGAGTGGCTCTTCTCGCGATCTACCTCGGGTCACGCAATTCTTCAAAGCAGTCGCAAGGCGTTCGGCAGTAATTCGATCTCGAATGTTTGCTGCATTTCTTGTAGCTCCCCGTCGAGATGCGAATCAACAGGTTCGTCCGATTCGATGACCACGCGCGTAACGGGTTTGTGCATGATTTCTTTTTCTCCCATGTGCGTGCCGGAGATCAGCTTGGGCAGCAGGGACATGATCCGGGTCCTGGTAACCGGAGCGACGACCAAAAGGTCAAAATTGCCATCATTGTTTTCTGCTTTTGGCGCAATATTGAACATGCCACCTATCCAGGGTCCATTGGCAATGTTTGCCAGCGTAATGGCTCCGTCATGGGTATGGTCATCAGCCGTGATATGCATGTGTGGTGTTGCGATACCGTCGATCATCGCGCGAAAGATGGCAAGCAGATAAACGAGATCACCAATCGGCGCCCGATAGGAGCGTGAGATACGTGTCACCCTTGCATCGAAACCGACTCCCGCGCCGTTGGCAAAGTAGCGGCCGTTCATCAGTCCGACGTCGATGCGGCGCCGTTGCTCATGTTCTGACAAGCGGTTGGCAAGCAGCGTCGCCGCATGCTCCCAGTCCAGCGGAATGTCGCATGCTTTTGCGAAGTCATTGCCGGTGCCACTGGGGATGACGCCCAGTGCAGCATCACGGCCCGCACGCATGATGCCATTCGTTGCTTCGTGAACGCTTCCGTCTCCTCCTGCAACGACAATACGGTCGGCTCCGTCAATGACGTGTCTGCGAACCTGTTCTTCGAGGTCACCGACGCCTCTACTCAAATGAACTTCGAGTGGAAAGCTGCCGGCTTCCAGTAGTTCCCGAATGCGGGGTTCGCGCTTTCTGGCGCGTCCACGACCGGCGGCGGGATTCAGAAACAGGTGAACGGTCTCGGCTGGCATCTGCCGATGCTACAATGCCGCGGTCTCTTCCCGCAAAACGGTATGCTCGATGTTGGAACTTGGCGTTAAGTTCTTGATTAGCTATTTCGTTGGCTCGCTCATGGGCGCGATGATCATGGGCAAGCTGCGTGGTGGTGTCGATATTCGCACGATGGGCAGCGGTAATGCGGGGGGAACCAACGCTTTGCGCACGCAGGGCGTGGTGTTTGCGCTTGGTGTCGTCATCATTGACGTCGGCAAAGGCATCATTGGCGCCGGCATTGTCCCGGGGTTGCATATTCCTTTTGTTCCCGAGGACCCGGAAATTTCCCGAACATGGTTAACGCTGGCATGTGCCGCAGCTGCGGTATTCGGCCATGTCTGGCCGATATATCACGGCTTCCAGGGCGGCAAAGGCGGAGCCACGCTGATCGGGACACTGATCATTCTCGCCCCGAAGTTGATTATTGTTGTACTGCTGGCGTGGGGCATCATGCTCGTGAGCACCGGTTATGTCGGCTTGGCCACGATGACGGCGGCATCGGCATTGCCGATCTGGCTGGCTTTCACTCGCCTGCCCGATGACCAGCCCCTTTTCATCTACCTGGCCGTCATGGCGATGTTCGTTATTTACTGGCATCGGTCCAATATCGGGCGAATGCGTGCGGGTACCGAAGATCGTAATCCGAAGTTCATGTTGTTCAGGCGTAATAAACCAACGGGTGCAGATGAGCAGCCTTGATGCGGGCGCTATTCGAGACTCGCTGCGTGAGGACGTTGCGGCGCGCTTGTCCAGGTTCGAGGTGTTCCCGGAAATAGCGTCGACGAATACACACCTGATGGAACAGGATGCGCCGCCGCAAGGACAGGCAAGGGTCGCTATCACGGATAACCAGACCATGGGTCGTGGCCG
>CALDZH010000063.1 GCA_937944275.1 uncultured Woeseiaceae bacterium | reverse complement strand
AGGCGGCAAGTATGCCTATCGCATGGGGCAGGTTAGCCTCGACCGGGAGAACCCGGAGTTCTTCGACAATCGGGCGAGCCTGTATGTTCTGCGTGGTGATTACCGTTTCCGTGAGAACTGGGAAGTGCTTGCCGAGGTTCGCTCACTCGACATGCCTGACATCAGTGAGACTCGCAGCGGGGCACTGCTAGGCGTATCGCGTTACCTGGGTGAGCATCTGAAATTCGGTGTGGGCTATAATTTTACGGATTTCTCCACTGATCTGACGGATATGAGTTTTGACCACCAGGGTTTTTTCCTGAATGTGACCGGCACGCTTTAATAGGGGAGTGTTTTCCCGTACTTGCGCGAGGTTTGGTAAGTCTGTTATAAAAACCCTACGCAAGATTCTGATAGATCAGGAGTACCTAAGGACTTGCGAGGCTCTGCAGGGGGCCCCGGACCATAGGATGTGGTCGACTCCAAATATAAGAAAAGCGTAGACAAGAATATTAACGAAACGCTGGAGTGACAATGACCGACCACGTCGATCGCTTTTACGAGGCACTGACCGTGCTTGTTGGGCATGGCCATATAAAACAGAGACTTATCAAGGCCTTCGAGAACAACCTCGTCGACATTCACGAGGATGAATTGCCGGTAGCGATAAAGCAGCCGTTCGCTGATCTGCGGCAGGAGATGTTACGTGTCTCGCCGCTGAATGGCGAAGGTGCCATCTGTGCGTCAGTCAGAAAGATGTCTCTTGATCAGGCAAGCGAGTGCGCGGGTCACATCTTGGCGCTCTATAGAGAGATGGCGCGCCGGCACGACGACACGCGGATTAGCCTGCCGCTCAATGATGCCGAAGAAACCCGCGTTCCCCCGTTTCTCGTCAAATCTGTTTGATCGGGTAATAGATGTAAGTCACCAGGTCCTTTTCTGCGACCTTGCCCGGGTCGCTCACGTACGATTCCCATGCAGCGCCATTGCGCTCGATACCCAGAGCGGCCAGATATGCCGAAATCTTGCGATGCGTATCCGATAGCCTCCGGTAGGACCCGACGTGCCTGACCCTGATAACCGGTCCACCATAGGTTGAGCCCAATTTGACCGTACTGCCATCCCTTGGCGTCGCGTCGCTTACCCCCCGAACAGGAATGGCAGAGTCAAATACGAGGTCCGAACCGCTGTATGTTCGGGTGATCGAGAGCGGAGCGCCCGCATCCACCAAGGCGTGCTCGTCAATAAACGTCAGGATCGCGAAATAGGCCTTACCCATGGCCTCTGACATGGCGGAGGGTTCCGGTCGCGATGTCGTCCGGAGATAGGCGATCTCGATCGGTTCTACAACGAGGTGCTCAATTTCCAAATCGCTGAAATCGGCGGCAGGGAGGCTCTCGGCCAGCGTCTTGAGATTGTCGAGGCCTGCCTGGTAGTCGCGTGCCACGACGCTGCCCAGCATTGATCCGAAGTAACGGCCAACGATGTTCATGCCGTAATCGGCCTCAAATCCCCAATAGATGGTCGTTGTGCCCACCCCGGGCGTCAGGCGAAACCAGGACCGTGCCTCGCCGGCCTCACCTGGATTCATTGCTATAGCCACGTACTCGAAGGGCCTGCTCTCGGTGATGGTCTGGGTGCCGCTGCCGATGATCGCGCCATCCCATGTCACTGTGGCGCTTTCGCCGCGACCGTTGCCGGAGTATATGAAGCGCGCGTTCGGATCCGTTTCAGCCCAGGGGGCCCAGAGCGTGAAGCGCCTGAAGTCATTCACGAGCGCGAACACGGTCGCAGGGTGCGCATCGATTTCCGTCGATACCTCCACGCTGTGCGTGCGCGGTAGCGCAAAGCCGATAATAACTATAAGGACAAGCGACGCGAGAATGCCGTACAGGACTTTTTGCACTTCGTATTTCCATGATTTGGTGATTTCGGGCTGGATTATTCCACATATGGCAAAGCTCCGGCACAATGCCGGCATGAATCGTGAAATACACTGTGACTTGCCGATAGGGGTCTTTGATTCCGGAGTAGGCGGCCTGACAGTCCTGAAGGCAATCCAGGAAGCGCTGCCGAACGAAAACCTCGTCTATCTTGGTGATACCGCTCGTCTGCCATATGGAACCAAGAGTCCGGTATCGATCGAGCGCTACGCCACGCAGGCTGCGGCGAAGTTGCAGGAACAAGGCATCAAGGCGCTCGTCGTCGCATGCAATACCGCATCGGCCGTGGCGCTGGCAGCATTGCGCGCGCAGATGGATGATGTGCCCGTAATCGGCGTCATTGGGCCGGGCGCTGCGGCGGCCGTAGAAGCGAGGCCTGCCGGCAAGCACCTTGTCCTGGCGACCGAAGCAACAGTCGGCCTCGGCGCCTACCGGATTGCGATTGCGGAGCGCGACCCGGTGGCGGAAGTAAGGGAGCAAGCGTGTGAAATGCTCGTCTCGCTGGCTGAGGAAGGCTGGAGCAATGGTGAAATTGCACGCGCCATCGTGCGACGCTACCTTGACGAAGCCACAGTTGCAGTCCCCGATACGATTATTCTCGGCTGCACTCATTTCCCGCTGCTCAAGGACACGATTCAGGATGTCGCTGATGACGATATCGTCGTGGTTGACTCGGCGAGCACGACCGCGCGGGTTGTCCGTGAGGTGCTTGAGCGCGGAGCGTTGAGGCGCAATAGTGACTCACCTGGCTTGCTGCGCCTGCTCGCCACGGATGGGGCAACCCGTTTCGCCCGAGTCGGCGGGCAATTCCTCGGCAGAGAGCTGAGCCACCGCGACGTAGAACTTGTTGATCTCTGAGCTTGTGCTGTGTGAGATAATGCCGCATTAATACCGTTTCAGGGGTAAGCCGTGAAAGTCCTAAACCTCGTTCGCCCATTGGGCATCCTGCTGGTCGCTGTCTTTGTCGTGTCTTGTGGCGAGGAGCCACCGCCCGAAGTTGCTGTTACAGCTCTTGAGAAGGTCGAAGTAAGGCCTGAGATTTATGCGGACTTCACCCTTACGGCGGACCTTGGTCATTTGAGCGACGAGCAACGCCAGATGATTGCGCTGCTGATTGATGCGTCGCAGATCATGGACGATTTGTTCTGGCGCCAGTCATTTGGCGATGACTACGAAGCATGGCTCGATTCGATTGCGGACGAGCGGACGCGTCGTTTCGCGGAGTTGAATTACGGCCCCTGGGACGCGCTCGATGACGACAAGCCGTTCATGGATGGTTTCGGGCCCAAACCGCTGGGCGCACAATTCTATCCGGAGGATATGAGCAAGGAAGAATTTGAAGAGGCTTACTTACCAGGCAAGGCAGGACTCTATTCGTTCGTGAGGCGGGACCCGGCGGGTGATCTGTATCTCGTTCCTTTCTCTGTCGAATACCAGGATGAACTCGCGGAGGCAGCGCGGATATTGCGAGAGGCCTCAAAGCTCGCCAAGAGCCCGGATTTTTCCAACTACCTCAAACTGCGTGCGGCGGCATTGATCAGTGATGATTTCCAGCTGAGCGACAGCTACTGGATGGATGTCAAGGACAATGAGATCGATGTCGTCATCGGACCGATCGAGACTTATCTCGATCGATTATATGGTTACCGGGCCGCTTACGAATCCTACGTGCTGGTCAAAGACCTGGAATGGAGTGATCGGCTAAGTCGTTTTGCCGGTTTCCTGCCGGCATTGCAGGAGGGTCTGCCGGTTCCTGACGAGTATAAATGGGAGTCGCCGGGCGCCAACGCAGATCTTAACGCCTACGACGTTGTTTACTACGCGGGTCACAGCAATGCGGGCTCCAAGACGATTGCAATAAACCTGCCCAATGACGAGCAGGTTCAACTCGACAAGGGTTCACGTCGTTTGCAGCTGAAGAACGCAATGCAGGCCAAGTACGAGAAAATTCTCGAGCCAATTGCAAACGTTCTCATTGACGAGTCGCAACGTGAGCATATTACATTTAACGCGTTTTTCTCTAACACGATGTTCCATGAGGTTGCGCACGGATTGGGGATCAAGAATACGATCAACGGCAAAGGCACTGTTGCTAACGCGTTGCAGGATCTGGCTTCCAGCATGGAAGAAGGCAAGGCGGATATTCTCGGCCTGTACATGATTACCGAGCTCCATAAGGCAGGCGAGCTTGGCGACGTGGATCTAAGGGATTTTTACGTGACGTTCATGACGGGAATATTCCGCTCCGTACGCTTTGGCGCCGCAAGTGCTCACGGCAGGGCGAACATGGTGCGTTTTAATTTCTTTCTCGATGAAGGTGCTTTCGTCCGCGATGCTGAGACGGGTCGCTACAGTGTTGATTTCGAACGCATGGAAACAGCAATCGCAAACCTGTCGCGCCTGCTACTGACGTTACAGGGTGATGGTGACTATGATGGCGCGAAAGAGTTGACCGAATCTAAGGGCATCATCACGCCGCAGCTGCAAGCGGACCTCGATCGTTTGACGGAAGCATCGATACCGGTCGATATTGTGTTCCAGCAGGGTGTTACGGAGCTGGGGTTGGAATAATTCATCCTGAAGCGCTCGCCGGAGTCTCTGATTACAAATCTTTCTTGGCGATGACGGGAAGATACTTGCCGATCAGAGTTGTCAGGTAAAGATTCGTCTGCGTCTCGAGAACGCCCGTTAGCATCGGGTGGCGTGCTTCCGGATCGTGCATGTTCATCAGGATCTCTCCGTCGCCGTTGAACGCGATGACGTGCGAGCGCATCTCCGGTTCGGGACGGACGAATGCCGGCAGCCTCTGGATGAGCTTGCGAACAAACGGCTGTTCCGAGAAGCGGTCAACGATTGTATTTCGCGGTGCGGCGAAGCCCAGCCAGAAGCGGCCGTTTAGTCCTGTCTTGAGGTTGTCACCAAAGCCCGGCAGATTGTCGAGCAATACTTCAGTCTTGCCTTTTCGCGGACCGGCGAGCCAGTGCTTCAATATCCGGTACTCGTTCATTTCCACGACGAGCAGGAATTCGCCCGAGTCGCTGATGGCGACGCCGTTGGCGTAGGACAGATCACGGATCACGATATCGACTTCACCGGATGCAGGGTTGTACGAAAAAACGCTGCCGTGAGCGCCGTGCTCCATGATGTCGAACAATGTTGCGTCGAGCGTGTCGCGGTACTTCTTTGCCCCGAACTTACGGCTCGCCTCACTGAAGTAGACGGTACCGTCTTTCGCCACGGCGAGGTTGTTGGCGAATACATCTGCATCCTCGCCACCGTGAAGGAATGTGACGTCA
>CALDZH010000062.1 GCA_937944275.1 uncultured Woeseiaceae bacterium | reverse complement strand
GTCGGTCGTTGTCCTTGAATTGCATTCAGATAGCTTACCTTATCTGCAGCATGAGCGACCGGTCGCCGCGCTGTACCAGGAGGAACAGGATACGATTATTTTCTGCAATCGCGGCCAGGTCACGCAGGTTACGCACGAGCACTCGGTTCACAGCCGTAATGACGTCGCCGGAACGCAATCCTCGCTGTGCCGCCGGACTGCCTTCCTCGACATTCGTGACTTCGACGCCGCTGTCGCTCGACGTGCTTGCGGGAGCAAAGCTCGCGCCGGCAAGTCCCGGATGGATGTCGCCGCCTGACAATAACTGGTCTTCGGCGCGACCAAGCTCGGCCGACGTTGAACGAGATTCGTTGTCCCTGAGATAGCGAATGCCGACGGTATCGCCCGATCTCAGCAGGCCGATCGTGTTGCGTAGTTCGGCAGCACTGGTGACACTCTTGTCATTGACGCCAACGATTATGTCGCCGACCTCGAGGCCTGCTTTTTCGGCTGCGGAGTCCGGGAAAACACGGGTGACGAGAGCGCCTCCCTCTACATCAATGTCCAGCGTTTCGGCAGCTTCCCTGTCGATGGATTGAATATTTACGCCAAGCAGGCCGCGGCGAATCTCACCAAAGTCGAGGATCTGGCCCATGATTGAACTGGCAATTTCGGTGGGCACGGCAAAGCCAATGCCAATGTTGCCCCCTGAACGGCTGAAGATCATCGAATTGATACCGATTAATTCTCCGTTCATGTTGACCAGCGCGCCACCCGAATTACCCGGGTTAATGGACGCATCCGTCTGGATGAAATCCTCGAAGCCGTCCCTGCTGATATTGGTGCGCCCGAGGGCGCTGACGATGCCCGAGGTCACGGTGTGCGACAGGCCATAGGGATTGCCGATGGCGATAACGAAATCCCCAACGCGCACGTCTTCGGAATCGCCGATGGGCATTTCCGTAAGTTCATCAGCCTCGACTTTGATCAGGGCGATATCCGTGCCGGCATCAGAGCCGACAATTTCGGCATCGAGCGTGCGTCCGTCAATCAGGGAAACCTGGATTTCGTCGGCCTCACCAACAACATGGTGGTTGGTCAGGATGTAACCGTTCTCTGCGTCGACTATGACACCCGATCCGGCACCGCCGATTTCACCTTGCCGCCCAAACGGGTTACGTCGCACTTGGGTTGCGCGGATATTGACGACGGCCGGTGTCGCAGCTTCGACTAGCGGTGCGAGACTGGTTACTGCTTGTCCGCCCACGCTTGTCGGCAATGCGGCCAGCGTGCCAGACGATACGAGTGCAAGAAACAGGGTAGCCCAGAATAATCGAGTCTTCGTGATCATAAATATCTCATTTGTAGCCTTGTCTTTGTTCAGATGGCTTAAACCAGATTAGGTTCACCAAGCTGAATCAATCGTGAATCTTGGAAGCAGACTCAATAATATACGTGAGCCATGTTCCAGGGGCCACGGATGTCGTTCGGTCTGATTTTCGACCGCAGGACGAAAGATGCCCGAGAGCGACCCATGGTCGCAATCGGGCTGGGTCCATTCGCGGTGTCAGGCGGCCTCAACCGTAATTCGGCGTGCCTGGATTTCGGGTGCCTTCGGTATTGTCACCTCCAGGATGCCGTTGGCATATTTTGCCGCGATTGCTTCGGCATCGGCCGTCTCCGGCAGGGTAAAGCGGCGCAGGAAACGGCCGGTCGCGCGTTCGAGACGCTGCACACCCGCGTCTTCGCCAGGATCGATGGCAAGGCGCTGACCAGACACGCTCAATATTCCGTTGTCCATTGAGACATCGACGTCTTTCGGGTTCACGCCCGGTACATCGGCGCGCAGTACAAAACGGCTTTTTTCTTCAACGATATCAACGGCTGGCACCCAGTCGGCGACCGGACTGTCGTCGTTCCCAGTCACGTCGCGCCGTTGCACCAGGCGGTCGAGGTCGCGATGCAGCAGGTCTACAAATGACCAGGGTTCAAATCGGGCAGTATTCATGAAGTTCTCCACTCAAATTCCATTAATGCAGCCTAAAATAAGGGCGCAGGAGGGCAATTCAAGAGGGGAGTTATGTGACAATAATCGCTACTATATGTAGTGATTCTTTTTTTTCACAAAAGTGTCATTTTTTTTAGCTTATTTTTAAAGCACTTACTTTAGAGTATTTCATAAGTATATGTTTTATATAGTTAAATGCCTTAGCAAAAAATTCGCGTAAACGCTTGACAGTGAGCCCATACGGGCATAATCTTGTCTCCACTTAGGCACAACATCTTGTGTCTAACCTAGATGAGGAAAGAGGCCAAATTGGGCACTCGTCGCGCGCTCTCAGGCGGTCGGCGAGCGGGGTCCTTTTCTCTCTAAAAACGCGAGAAATTACAAGACACTTGGGGTCTCCTAAGGGAGTACAGGGGAGTAACAGGACTAATGAAGTCTGCTGTCAATCTGGATACGCACACGGTCATCGACATTGAATTTCAGCCAGCATCACTCGACATCTGGGATGCAAAATATCGACTGACAGCCAAAGATGGCTCACAGATCGATGAGACGGTTGATGGTACCTACAAACGAGTCGCGCGAGCGCTGGCTAATGTAGAAGTTGAATCCAAGAGCGAACACTATTTCAAGGAATTTGTGTGGGCACTGCGCTCAGGTGCTATCCCTGCTGGTCGTATTATGTCGAATGCGGGCGCACGGCAGCACAAACCGGCAACATCGACGATCAACTGCACCGTATCCGGTACGGTTGGTGATTCGATGGACAACATCCTCAACAAGGTGCATGAGGCAGGTCTGACGCTTAAGGCTGGTTGCGGCATCGGCTATGAGTTTTCGACCCTGCGACCGAAAGGTGCCTATGTGACGGGAGCAGGTGCGTACACGTCAGGTCCGCTGTCCTTCATGGATATCTACGACAAGATGTGTTTCACGGTATCTTCTGCCGGCGGGCGCCGCGGTGCTCAGATGGGCACTTTTGATGTTAGCCACCCCGATGTCATGGAATTTATTCTTGCCAAGCGCGAAGATGGGCGCCTTCGCCAGTTCAATCTTTCTTTGCTTGTGACGGACGAGTTCATGCAGGCGGTTATTAATGAGGATGATTGGAAACTCGCATTCCCTGTTACGCACAAGGAAGTCGAAGACGATGAGCTGGACGTTACGGACAACGGCCAGTTCGTGTGGCGTGACTGGCCGGAAGCCGGCAATTACGTAACGAATCCGGAAGGCCTGGTTGCGTGCAAGATATACAAGACGCTCCCGGCGCGACGTGTGTGGGATATCATAATGGCTTCGACCTATGATTTCGCCGAGCCAGGCTTCGTGTTGATCGACAAGGTCAACGAAATGAACAACAACTGGTTCTGCGAGAACATTCGGGCGACCAACCCGTGTGGCGAGCAACCCCTGCCGCCCTATGGTTCCTGCCTGCTGGGCTCGATCAACCTGACGAAATTTGTTGAGAAGCCGTTCACGGACAAAGCGAAGTTCGACTGGGAGTTATTTCGCAAGGTCGTCAAGGTTTTTACACGCATGCTCGACAATGTCGTCGAGATTAACGGCTTGCCACTACCGCAGCAGCGGAATGAAATTCAGCGTAAGCGTCGCCATGGCATGGGTTTCCTGGGCCTGGGTTCCACGATCACGATGATGCGCATGCGATACGGTGAACCAGAAGCCGTTGAGTTTACTGAAGAAGTTGCCAAGCAACTCGCGCTTGCTGGCTGGGAAGAGGGTCTTGAACTCGCGAAAGAGAAGGGGCCCGCCCCGATCATGAACGAGAACTTCGAAGTCACCGAAGAGATGCTGCGCAGGCGTCCGGAAATGAAAGTAGACGGCTACCAGGCTGGCGACAAAGTGCCGGGGCGCATTCTGCACGCGAAGTACAGCCGCTACATGCAGCGAGTTGCGGTTGAAAACCCGGAGCTCGTTGCAGCACTCGCCGAAACAGGATCGCGTTTCACGCACCATAGTTCGATAGCGCCAACCGGCACGATTTCGTTGTCGTTGGCGAACAATGCGTCCAATGGCATCGAGCCTAGCTTTGCGCATCACTATTTTCGCAATGTCATTCGCCAGGGCAAGAAGACGAAAGAGAAAGTCGATGTCTTCTCGTTTGAACTGCTGGCGTATCGGGACATGATTGATCCGGAAGCGCTGCCGGCGGGCGCTGCCGAGGACGCGCTGAGCAGCCTGCCCGATTACTTTATTACAGCAGATGAAGTGACACCCAGGCAGCATGTCGACATTCAGGCGGCGGCGCAGAAGTGGATCGACTCGTCGATTTCGAAGACTGCCAACGTACCGACAGACTATCCGTACGGCGATTTCAAGGATATCTACCTGTACGCATACAAACAGGGGCTCAAGGGTTGTACGACGTTCCGCTTCAATCCCGAGGCATTTCAGGGTGTACTGGTAAAAGAAAAAGACCTCAAGAACACGACCTATTCATTCACACTGGATGACGGATCAACGGTGGACCTGAAGGGTGATGAAGAGATCGAGTATGACGGTGAGGTTCATACCGCAGCAAATCTTTTTGACGCACTCAAAGAAGGCTATTACGGAAAGTTTTAAATGATCAAGATTGATAAGAAGATTGTCGGCTATGCCGTGAACCAGTCGGCGGCCGAAGAGAAAGAAGGGAAGCGTGAGTTCAAACGTGAAGGTGGAGGCGACCGGGCCGAAGTCATCCGTATGCACGAGAGACTCGAGCGACCGGAGATGCTTGTCGGATCTACCTACAAAGTGAAAACGCCGGTATCGGACCACGCGATGTACGTGACGGTTAACGACATCATCCTGAATGAGGGTACCGAGCACGAAAAACGTCGGCCGTTTGAAATCTTTATCAATTCAAAAAATCTCGACCACTATCAGTGGATCGTCGCGCTGACTCGAATCATCTCAGCGGTCTTCCGCAAGGGTGGAGACGTCACGTTCCTGGTCGAAGAACTTAAGGCCGTATTTGATCCGCGCGGAGGTTACTGGCAGGCGGGCGGCAAATTTATGCCCTCGATCATTGCTGAACTCGGTTATATCGTTGAAAAACATCTTATATCCATCGGCATGATGCCCCGACCTGGACTGGACGAGCATCAGCAGAAGCTCGTCGAGCAGAAGCGCGCCGAGTATGAAGAGTCGCAGAAGCAAACGGACGCGTTTTCGAGCAGCGAGTATCCGGAAGGTGCCCAGCTTTGTACCAAGTGCAACACGACCGCCGTTATCATGATGGATGGGTGTATGACGTGCCTTTCCTGCGGTGATAGCAAGTGCGGCTGAGCGCGCCTCACCTGGCGCGCTGCTTCGTCAAATAAAACGCGCTCAGGCATACGCAGACATTATCGGGCTGCTCGCGTGGCGCCAATCTGATAGATTGCCCGCGTGACTATTTCAATTCCTGATTTTTCATCCACTCGTGTCGTCGTTGCCGGCGATGTAATGCTTGATCGTTACCTGTTCGGTTCAACGGGCCGCATATCTCCCGAGGCTCCTGTGCCAGTTGTGCATGTGCATGAGACTGATGACAGGCCTGGCGGCGCGGCGAACGTGGCGGTTAATCTCGCGAGTCTGGGTGTGAGCACAAACCTCGTTGGGGTGGTTGGTAAGGACGCTGCAGCTGATTCACTGAAGGCGATCATGGTTGAGCGCGGTATCTCATGTGATTTCGCGTACTCCGACGATCGTCCGACCATCACCAAAACGCGTGTCCAGAGCCGCGGGCAACAGCTCATTCGCCTGGACGAAGAAAACGTCACTGCGATGCCGGGTGATGCCATGGTTGAAACGCTGAGCGGCAGGCTGGGCGGTGCCGGCGCAGTAATCTTGTCCGACTACGGCAAAGGAGCGCTGTCCGACGTCACTGCCATGATCGCGCAGTGCCGGGAGACCGGGATTCCCGTGCTGGTCGATCCCAAGGGAACAGACTTCACCAGGTATCGCGGCGCTTCTTTGCTGACACCCAATCAGGCAGAGTTTGAAGCCGTCGCCGGCCGCTGCGACTCTGATGAGGACCTCGTCGATCGAGCCCGCGCAATGATGGATGATCTCGATCTCGATGCGCTCCTGGTTACGCGGAGTGAAAAAGGCATGTTGCTTGTAGAGAAGGGTGCGCGGCCGCTGTTTCTCTCAACCCAGGCGCGTGAGGTCTACGATGTCACTGGTGCGGGCGATACCGTAATTGCCACTCTGGCGGGAGCGTTGGCGAGCGGACAGGACCTCGCGTCAGCAGCTGCATTGGCGAATATCGCGGCCGGCCTGGTGGTTCGCAAGATCGGTGTCGCTACGGTTACGCCCGGCGAACTCTCTGCTGCGTTGCACCAGAGGGGGCAGGGTGGCCGAGGACTCGTGGACCTCGACACATTGTTGGCACTCGTAGACGAATCCCGCAGTCGCAACGAACGCATCGTAATGACCAACGGCTGTTTCGATGTACTGCATGCCGGCCATGTCGCCTACCTGGAAGAAGCCAAGAGCCTGGGAGATCGACTGATCGTCGCGGTCAATGACGATGATTCAGTTCGGCGGCTAAAAGGTGAAACACGGCCAATCAATGCGCTCGAGGATCGGTTATTGGTCCTTGCCGGGCTTGCCGCCGTGGACTGGGTGGTCGCGTTCGCTGAAGATACACCGGCCAAGCTGATGAAGGCTGTGCTGCCGGATGTCCTCGTAAAGGGCGGCGACTACAAGCCCGAGGAAATCGTCGGTGCGAAAGAGGTCCAGGAAAACGGTGGCGAGGTTCGCGCTCTTGCTTTTCGCGATGGCCACTCGTCGAGCCGCATTATCGACAAGCTCGGCGACAAATAGCCGACACGACAGCTGGTTATGCGCTTTTTTTACAACCTGCTGACCTACCTGCTGTTCATCCCGTTTGCGGTCTACTGGCTGATTCGGGGTATCGTGAATCGAGAGTATTTCGACCGTCTAAATCAACGATTCGGGTACGGCTTTCCGCGTATCGACGGATGTATCTGGATACATGCCGTATCTGTTGGTGAAGTACAGGCTGCCGAACCCCTGATTCGGGCGCTCGCGGAGCGGTTTCCCGGCCGACCACTGCTGGTTACAACGGTTACGCCGACAGGCGCTGCACGCGTGCGCACATTGTTCGGCGAGTCTGTGCAGCACTGCTTTATACCGTTTGAGTTTCCGAACGCTGTGAATAATTTTTTTCGCTGCGTG
>CALDZH010000061.1 GCA_937944275.1 uncultured Woeseiaceae bacterium | reverse complement strand
ACACGGCGTCTTGTGGAATGTCGTGCGCATTGTTAGATTACGCCGTTAATTCTGTTTCTGGGCCTCTTCCCGCATGTTCAAGAATATTCTGGGTTATTTTTCCAATGACCTGTCCATCGACCTTGGCACAGCCAACACCCTGATCTACTCGCGAGGGCATGGCATCGTGCTCGATGAACCGTCTGTCGTAGCTATTCGTGAGGACTCCGGGCGAGGCGGCCGGGTTGTCGAGGCGGTCGGCATGGAAGCCAAGAACATGCTCGGACGCACACCGGGCAATATCACAGCAATTCGGCCCCTGAAAGACGGCGTTATCGCCGATTTCACGGTCACTGAGAAAATGCTGCAGCACTTCATCAGAAAAGCGCATTCGTCGCGGTACTTCCGCCCGAGTCCGCGGGTCCTGATCTGCGTACCATACGGCTCCACACAGGTTGAGCGACGCGCTATTCGCGAATCTGCCGAAGGTGCGGGGGCTCGCAAGGTACACCTGATAGATGAACCGATGGCCGCCGCAATTGGCGCCGGCATGCCTGTACACGAGGCGCGCGGCTCGATGGTCCTCGATATCGGCGGCGGCACCTCAGAGGTCGCGGTCATCTCACTGAACGGCATTGTATATGCCGCATCGGTCCGCATCGGTGGCGACCGTTTCGACGAGGCGATCACAAATTATGTGCGCCGCAACTACGGCATCCTGATTGGTGAGGCAACGGCCGAGCGCATCAAGCACGAAATCGGCTCGGCGTTCCCTGGCCAGGAAGTGCTCGAGATCTCTGTCAAGGGCCGCAACCTGTCAGAAGGCGTGCCGCGCAGCTTCACGCTCAATTCCAACGAAATTCTGGAAGCGCTTCAGGAACCGCTGCAAGGCATCGTCGGTGCAGTCAAGGAAGCGCTCGAGCAAACTCCGCCGGAACTCGGTGCCGACGTCGCAGAACGCGGCATCGTGTTGACAGGTGGTGGTGCCATGCTGCGCGATCTGGACAAGCTTTTGATGGAAGAAACCGGACTGCCGGTCGTTATCGCCGATGATCCATTGACCTGCGTTGCCCGCGGCGGCGGCCGGGTCATCGAACTCATCGACGAGCACGGTCCAGCCGTATTCGGACTGGAGTGACCGTCGTAGGCGCGGGTAACGATGGTCGCGTCCCGGGGAAATAACAGCAATCCGGCGCGCATCCCGGGACTGGGTCTGCGGGTTCTGGTCTTGATCCTGATCAGCATCGTGCTGATGTACTTTGACCAGCGCGAAAATCATCTCGACGGCATCCGTCGCGCCGTCGGTGCGGCCGTATACCCGGTTCGAATCGTGGTTGATGCCCCCGTGCGCTTCTGGGGATGGCTTGCCCGTTCAACGACATCGCGCAAAGAACTCGAACTCGAACTTGGACGACTTCAGGCCGAACGCCTGCTCACCAACGCTCGCCTGCAGCGCCTCACCGCACTGGAGGCCGAGAACGCCCGTTTTCGCGCGCTCCTCGATGCGCGGACGCGTGTGCGGGACGAAGTCCGTGTTGCCGAAATCATGGCCGTGGATGCTAATCCTTATGAGCACAATCTCGTCATCGATATTGGCCGCCGTGACGGTGTCTATGACGGGCAGGCTATCGTCGATGCCGACGGCGTTGTCGGACAGGTCATCAAGACCGGCGTCATGACGGCACAAGCCGTACTTATCAGCGACGCCGACCATGCGCTGCCGGTTGAAGTGAATCGCAATGGCCTGAGAACGATCGCCGTTGGTACCGGTGAAATCGATCGTCTCGATCTGCCATTTCTTCCCAACAACGCCGACATTCGTGTTGGCGACGTGCTCGTGACTTCGGGTCTTGGCGGGGCGTTTCCGGCTGGCTATCCAGTCGCAGTTGTCAACCTGGTCACGCGTATTCCGCAGGAACCATTTGCTGACGTTTCGGCAACGCCTGCGGCCGCGCTCGACCAGGTGCGGGAGGTCATGCTGATCTGGTCCGCACCCCCTGTCACCGAGGAGGCCCCCGATGAGTAGGGATCGCACCTCCCGCCGCCTGCCGGTCATCATCACGCTACTCGTTGGCCTGATGCTGACGATCATGCCGCTGCCCGCGTCCGCCGAGCCATTTCGTCCCAACTGGCTGGCACTCCTGCTAATATTTTGGGCCATGCAGTTGCCGCGTACCTGGAGCGTCGGCTCCGCCTGGATGGTAGGTATCGTTCTTGATGTTTCGTACGGCACTTTGCTCGGCCAACATGCGCTTGCGCTTGCGGTCATCGTCTTCGCGACCGTACGCTTTCACCTCCTGATGCGCGTTTTCCCTTTGTTACAGCTTGGCGCGACAATATTTGCTCTACTGGCGCTCTATCAGTTCATTCTCTTCTGGATAAATGGCGTTGCCGGTGTGTCCGCGCCGTCGATCAACTACTGGGCGCCGGTAATTACGGGCACGATAGTCTGGCCGTTCCTCTATATATTCCTGTCGGGAGTTCGCTACAGAGCCCGGTCGGGAGCCTAGACGTGGCCGCACTGCTTTCTCCAATCAAGGATGTCCTTTCCGAGCGCCGCCTGTTCCTGTCGCGAGTTATTATCGCAGCCGTAATCTCAATTGTGCTTCTCGGCATCGTCGTCGCCAGGCTGGTGCAGTTACAGGTTATAGACCACGAATTGTTCGCCGAAAAGTCACAGGGCAACAGAGTACGAATCGAGCCCGTGCCTCCGATTCGCGGCCTCGTCTTCGATCGCAAGGGGCGCGTCCTTGCGGAGAATCTGCCAGCCTACCAACTCGAACTTATACCCGAGCAAGTCGACGATATTGATGACACGCTGAATCGCCTTGCCGCGATAAACCTGATCGAGGTCGAAGACATCCCGCGCTTCAAGGAACTCAGCCGCAGTGGTCCCCGCTTCAAGCCCGTGACGCTCAAGTTCCGGCTGACGGAGGAAGAAATCGCAAACTTCGCGATACAACGCCCGCGATTTCACGGCATCGACTTCCAACCGCGCCTGGTACGCCACTACCCGAATGGAGCCGAAGTCGCACATGCCGTGGGTTACGTTGGCGCCTTGAGCACAGCAGACCTGCAGCGCCTCGACCCTGCCGCCTACGCCGGGACATCGCACACGGGAAAAACCGGGGTTGAGAGTGCGTTCGAATCCGATCTGCATGGTGATGCGGGCTACAGACACCTGATTACCAATGCGCGCGGTCGCCAGGTGCCGAGCGACACCAGCGATCTGCTAAACTCTCTGCCCGCCGATGCGAGTTCCGAACCCGGCGCCAACGTCTATCTGAGCATTGATCTCGATCTGCAACGAATTGCGTACGAGGCGTTCGACGGTCGGCGAGGCGCCCTGGTCGCGCTTGATCCGTGGACAGGAGAGATCCTGGCGCTCGTCAGTGCGCCGGCCTTCGACCCAAACCTGTTCGCCGTTGGCATGACAACATCACAGTACCGCGAACTTCAGGACGACCCGGACCGGCCGCTGTTCAACCGCGCTTCTCGCGGCGCCTACCCGCCGGGCTCGACGATCAAGCCAATGCTCGCACTGGCGGCGATCGAGACAGGTGCAACCAACCTGACCCGCAAGAACCTGTGTCGCGGCTACTTCCAGTTGCCGGGCGACGAACACCGCTACCGTGACTGGAAACCGGAGGGTCACGGCCCGGTCGATCTTCATGACGCAATCGAGCAGTCCTGCGACGTCTACTTTTACGAGGTAAGCCGGGATATCGGCATCGATGCCATGCACGATTACCTCGACCGCTTCGGCCTCGGCACAAAGACCGGTATCGACACAGGCGGCGAACATGCTGGCCTGGTTCCGTCCCGCGAGTGGAAAAAGAACAACTTCCGAAACCGCGACGACCAGCGCTGGTACCACGGTGAGACGGTGATTGCATCGATCGGTCAGGGATACATGCTCGCCACACCGCTGCAACTGGCGTCTGCGGTCGGCGCGCTGGCCACTCGCGGTCAACGCTTCAGGCCGCATATTGTTGCTGCAGTTGAAGACGGGCTGACCGCCGAACGCCGCATAGTCCAGCCCGAGCGCTTGCCCGACGTCGAAATAAGCAACGACATATACTGGGAATACGTTTTAGGCGCCATGCATGACGTCATGCAGGGTTCGCGCGGTACAGCACGGGCTGTCGGTCTCGGTGCACCGTATGAAATGGCCGGCAAGAGTGGTACGGCACAGGTTGTGTCAATCGCGCAGGACCAAAAATACGATGAAGCAGAACTTGAGGAACGGCAGCGTGACCACGCTTTGTTCATTGCTTTCGCTCCCTTCGATAACCCACGTATCGCTGTTGCGCTGATTGTCGAGAATGGCGAGAGCGGCAGTGGCGTTGCAGCGCCGATTGCCAAGTCCATCATGGATGCCTACCTGGGGTACGGTGACGATGCGCAGTAGCGATACACAACGATTGCTCACCTCAAAGGCCGCACCGCTGTCGGACTTCTCGCTGATCTTGCGCCGACTGCACGTCGATGGGCCATTGTTCCTGGGGTTGCTGCTGATCTGTGGGTTCGGGCTGTTCGTACTTTACAGCGCCGTTGGCGAAAGCAACCGCCTGCTGACGAACCAGGTCATTCGACTTGGCGTCGCGTTTATCGCCATGCTTATCGTCGCGCAACTACCGCCTGACTTCATGCGCCGCTGGACCCCGTGGGGATACCTTATCGGACTGGTGCTTCTCGTGCTGGTGTTGATCAAAGGCGATGTCGGACAGGGTGCGCGGCGCTGGCTTGATATTGGTATCCGCTTTCAGCCGTCTGAAGCCATGAAGCTCGCCGTGCCGATGATGGCCGCCTGGTACCTGCACGACCGTCAAATTCCACCGAAACTGGGACAACTCGTTACGATTGCCGTCATGATCATCGTGCCGACCTTGCTGATCGCCAAGCAGCCCGATCTTGGCACGGCATTGTTGATCGCCGCTTCCGGCGTCATCGTGATCGTGCTCGCAGGCATGTCGTTCAAGCTGTTTATCGGTCTCGGTATCGCCGCAATTCCGGGCGCACTTGTGCTCTGGAACTTTATGCAGGACTATCAGAAACAACGGGTGCTGACGTTGTTGAATCCCGACAGCGACCCCTTGGGCGCCGGCTACAACATCATCCAGTCAAAGATTGCGATCGGGTCAGGCGGGCTGTTTGGCAAGGGCTGGACCAATGGCTCCCAGGCACAGCTCGAGTTTCTTCCGGAGCGCGATACCGATTTCATATTTGCTGTACTCGGCGAGGAGTTCGGCCTGCTCGGAGTCCTGACATTGGTCGTCCTGTACATGTTCGTAATCGGGCGTGGCCTGTATATATCCGTTCAGGCTCAAGATACGTTCTCGCGCCTGCTTGCAGGTTCGATCAGCCTGACTTTCATGGTGTATGTATTCGTCAATACGGCCATGGTCACAGGCCTCGTCCCGGTTGTCGGCGTACCCCTGCCCCTTGTTTCCTTCGGTGGCACCTCGATGGTGACGCTGATGGCAGGTTTCGGTATTCTCATGTCCATTCACTCCAACCGGAAATTATTGCCGCACTGATGAAAAAACGCCTACTTGCAGTCGCTGCAATTCTCACCGTTTCCGTCTCCTGTTCTCAAGCCGCCGACAAAGTCTATGTCGACGTCACGGAACCGAACGTCGCCGCGTTTATCGACGAGATGGTCGCTGATCACAACTTCGAACGCGACGCTCTTGCGGCGTTGCTGGGCAAAGCGGAGATCAAGAAGACGATCATCAAAAAGATTTCTACGCCAGCGGAAAAAAAGCTGACGTGGGCCGAATACCGCAAGATCTTCATTACCAGGGAACGCATCGACGCAGGGACTAAATTCTGGCTTGAAAATCGCGAGATGCTCGAGCGCATTCAGAAGGAAACCGGCGTATCCGTTGAGATGATTGTCGGTATTATCGGCGTCGAGACCTACTATGGGCGCATTACGGGCAAAGACCGGGTTATCGATGCGCTCGCGACCCTTGCGTTCGACTACCCGCCGCGCTCCAAGTTTTTTCGCAACGAACTCAAGCAGTTCCTGATTCTCGCGCGCGAGGAAGAACTCGACGCCACGATGCCGCTGGGCTCGTACGCGGGCGCGATGGGGCGACCGCAGTTCATGCCGTCGAGTTTTCGCGCGTATGCGGTCGATGCAACCGGCGACGGCAAACGTGATATCTGGAATAACTGGGCGGACGTGGCCGGCAGCGTCGCTAACTACTTTGTCGAGCATGGTTGGCGCACCGACGAGGACGTGACGACACAGGCCACATTGGCCGACCGGTGGGACGGTCCCGTTCCCGAACCCAGGAATACGCTCAAAACGAACGACACTATCGAATCGCTAAGCAAGAAAGGCGTGGTCTTTGCAACGGAGCTCGGTGCGGACAACCAGGCAGAGTTGCTCACTTACGAAGGCGACGACGGAACTGAGCACTGGGTGGGATTCCACAACTTCTTTGTAATCACAAAGTACAACCGCAGCGTCATGTACGCGCTGGCCGCGCACCAGCTCGGCCAGCAAATTGCTGCGAGGGTTGCCGCGAATGCGGGCTAGGCTGCCGCTGCTGGCCATTTGCTGCCTGGCCATAACCGCATGCGGCGGCAACACGATTAAGGGAGACGGTCCGCCTGCCGGAAGCTCTCGTATTCCCGATATGCCCGGCGACGCTGTGCCGCGCCCCGAACCACGCAGCAGGTATGGTAATGGTCCTGTCTACGAAGTATTCGGGCAACGCTACACGGTAATGCCGTCTGCCGATGGCTACCAGGAACGAGGCGTGGCGTCCTGGTACGGAAAAAAATTCCACGGCAACCTGACGTCAAATCGCGAAACCTACGACATGTATGCAATGACGGCGGCGCACAAGACACTGCCTCTCCCCACATACGTGCGCGTCCGCAACTTGCGCAACGACAAGTCCATCGTTGTCCGCGTCAATGACCGCGGGCCTTTCGTGCATAACCGAATCATCGATTTGTCCTATTCGGCCGCCCTGAAACTCGACATGATCAAGGACGGCACAAGTCTCGTCGAGGTGACTGCGATCAATTTTGATCAGCCGCTGGGCGACCGGCCGACACGAGTGAGCACGCCGTCAGAGCCGCCGGCAGGACCTGCCGCTACGCCAAGCCAGGTATCCAGCAACAATGTGTACGTTCAGGTTGGCGCTTTCGGCGATCGCACCAATGCTGAGCGCCGCCTGGACGCCCTGTCGCGCGCGGGCGTCGGCAACGCATTCATTCATGATGAGCGCTCAGCTGATCGCGTGCTGTATCGCGTGCGCATCGGCCCGGTTGCCGATGTCGTGCAGTACGATGTGCTCGTAGAGGAACTCGAAAACATCGGTATCACCGATCCGTACCTAATTACCGAATAGCCGCGTACAATACGCGCCCAAACCGAAACCACCACCTTTGCAAGAGGCACCATGTCCAAACGTTCGTCCTGCGCCCTCGCCATCCTGATTCTCAGCTTTGCGACAAGCGCTTATGCTCAGTCCGCTACGCCCGTCCCCGCACCGCCGATAATAGGCGCCAAGAGCTATCTCGTTATCGATGCACAAACAGGACAGGAACTGGCATCGCTCGATCCGGACATACCGCTGGCACCCGCGAGCCTTACAAAGATCATGACTACGTACGTCGTCTTCGAAGCCCTCAAGCAGGGCCAGATTCGGCTCGAAGACGAAGTCACCATTTCCGAGAAGGCCTGGCGCATGCCGGGCTCGCGCATGTTCGTGGAGGTGGGCAAGCGCGTGACAGTAAAGGATCTGCTGCTTGGCATGATCGTGCAGTCAGGTAATGACGCGAGTGTGGCACTGGCGGAGCACATTGGGGGAACCGAGGCGGTCTTCGCGGAGATGATGAACCAGCATGCCGCAAAACTGGGTATGCTTTCGAGTCACTTCATGAACGCGACCGGCCTGCCGGACGAAGGACATGTCACCACTGCACGTGATCTCTCGACGCTGGCTCGCGCTATGATCGCGGAGTTTCCTGATTACTACGCCTGGCATGCGGTCAAGGAATTCACATTCAACGACATCAAGCAGAATAATCGCAATGCGCTGCTGTGGCGCGATCCAACGGTCGATGGCCTCAAGACCGGCCATACGGATGAAGCCGGATACTGTCTGGTTTCTTCGGCACAACGTGACGGTATGCGCTTGATTTCCGTCGTGCTCGGCACATCCAGCACCAAAGCGCGTACCGATGGAAGTCAGGCTCTCCTGAACTACGGTTTTCGCTTCTTCGAAACGCGCCTCCTGTTCAAAGCCGGCGAAGAAGTCACGACGACGCGCATTTGGCGGTCTGCAAACGAAACCTCTCGCCTCGGTGTGCTTGAGGATCTCTATATTACCTTGCGCCGTGGCACTTACAATCAGCTCGAGTCGACGCTCGACATTCCGGCAATCGTCGAAGCGCCGCTTGCTTCCGGACAACCCGTCGCAGAATTAAGGATAAGCCTTGGTGAGGACGAGCTGTTGAAAACGCCGCTGCGTGCACTCGGCGACAATCCGGTAGGTTCAATTTGGCAGCGCACCCGGGATAGCGTCAGTCTCTGGTTCGAATAGTCATGGCCGAGGAATCTGCAATCGAGTTTCCCTGTGAGTTCCCCATTAAGATGATGGGACGCGATACACCGGAGTTTCGTGTAACGGCGCGCTCGCTCGTAGAGAAGCATGCAGGGGAAGTTGCAGATGAGGCCGTGAAAGAAGCACAAAGCCGAAAGGGCAATTTCGTGTCGATTACCGTCACGATCACGGCAACCAGTCAGCAACAGCTCGACGCGATCTACCAGGACGTCACCAATCATGAAGACGTCCTCATGGCGCTGTGAAGACAAGCTTTCTTGGTCGTCAGGACTACGTTCCGCTGTGGCGGGCAATGCAGCAATTCACGAACGAGCGGGACGAGTCGACGCCTGACGAAATCTGGTTCTGCGAACACCCACCTGTTTTCACTTTGGGCCTGAATGCGGCAAAGGAACACTTGCTCGCACCCGGAGACATCCCGGTAGTGCAGATCGATCGTGGCGGCCAGGTTACGTTTCATGGCCCCGGCATTCTGATGGTCTACCCGCTGATCGACATACGACGGGCGAATATCGGCGTTCGCAAGCTTGTAACAGCACTGGAACAAAGTGTTGTGGACCTCGCGGCCGAGTACGGGGTGGAAGCAGCCTCTCGCGCTGATGCGCCCGGCGTTTACGTCGGTGGCAACAAGCTCGCGAGTGTCGGCCTGCGAATTCGGCGCGGCGCAAGTTTCCACGGTATGGCGCTCAATATCGATGCCGACCTCGAGCCGTTCACCCGAATCAATCCATGCGGCTACACCGAACTCGAGATGATCGACCTGCACCGGCTCGGGATCAAGCTCCAGCTCGAAGAATCCTCGAACAAACTCCTGCCTCACTTGCTGCGGCACCTGGGCCTCTCGCAGTAATGGCTATCGCTTGCGTCGAACGGTGGAAGCAAACACGCCGCCGGGGTCAGTGGCCGGTAGCATCAGAGCAGACAATCGCAGTGCCTGCACAGCGAATGTGGGAGATAATCTCGGCGCCTGGGAACCTCGAGTTGTGTCATCCGTTTTGTGAGAGTAATCCTACCCAGGTCTGGCCGGGCCCAGATGCGCATGATGAGGTTCGTTATCTCAGCGGCTGGGTGTATGAGCGTCGTTTTCTTCGTTGGTACGATGCGGTTGGATACGATCTTGAGATTGGCAGACAAGGTGGCGGTACATCGTTCGTGTCTTGGAGAATTACTCCTGTCGATCAAGACAGCTGTATCCTGAGAATCACAGTATTTCCGCACATCCTACAGAACTGGCCGACGGTAATTCGTTGGGTCCCTTATGTGCTGCGCGTCAGGCCGATGCTCAAGAAATACCTGGAGTCTGTGGTTGGAGGATTCAAATGGTATGCAGTGCGCGGTGAACCAGTGCCGCGAAATCAATTTGGTCGCCACCCTTGGTTCTCTGCGTCGTAACCAATGGCTGGCGCGTCCGACCATGCTCGCTTTACCCCGGTGACTTCAAAGTTGCCGTTCGCCTGATTTGGCTAAAAATAACTGCTAATGACCCACAGCCGGCATTCATCTGGATGCAGTTGAGTGCCAAGCCTTTTTTCTACGTACACTCATCGTTCGTATAGGCCAACAGAGTCTCAGTGCCCGTTCATTTTAGTCAGTGAAGACTGAATTTCTTCGAATTTCCGGCATACGTGTCTGTGGTTGCGCCACATGTCGAGATGGGTATCCGCAGCCTCAATAAAGACATTCTTCAGAGTTCGATTGGCAACGAGTTCCTCGAGCACGTAGTTGACGCTTATGCCGTCTTCAAATCCGGTAGCCGGACCATCACCGTTTTCAGGTACTGGTAAATTGCCGTGATACTCGAAATCAACCGCTTTGGCGACTTCAGCAATCGCCGCCCGTAACGAACCTCGCGAATCAAGCTCCCAGCTTCGCGCACCCTCGATCCAAACCGCCAACTCAGCCACGCGATTGCGGAGTTCAGCGTTTGCCAGATTCTTCAACAAACCGGTGGCTATCATTTCCTCAGCCACTGTTTCTGAGTAAGGAGCGCCCGTGACATAACCTACTCTGATTAGTCCGGCGTCGAACAACTCTATGTCCGCGTCACTCAGATGGCCGTCATTCAGCACCCGAACGACAGCCAGTACCGATTGTGAATGGTCCGCGAGTACGGGGATTACTTTCTCGCAGTTTTTCAGATTGGCAGCCGTCTCTTCAGCCAGCCGAATCAATGCTGCGTCGAGGTCGCGGCTTTGCTGGCGATCCTCGCGCCACTCTTCCACCTGGAAGGCAATCAGGATGCCAAACACCACCACGAGTACCTCGATGCCGTAGGTGGCGATTTTCTCCTTGGTCAGAATTGCCATCGGCTTGACTCCACTGGAAGGCACTCAGGTCGGATGCATGAACTAATTCGAAGGCGCGGCAGTTGCTGCTTTAGTCGGCCTCACAACAAAGTCTGCCGCAACAAACACGGAGATGCGCCACGAATGACAACGATACGACCGTTTCAATTTCAATTCCAGCATTCCGACATGAATGGCCGATGCTTGCCTGCGACAGCAGTATTTAGCGAGCCAACTTAGCAGCCGCTTTTGTCCGTGAGCTGCCTTCAGGTCCGATTGCTACTGACCATTCAGATACGCACTTTAGGTGAAAGCAAACGTATACTTTACTAGTATGGTCCAGCGCACAGCTGTGCCATCAACAATACAAAACTAAAAAGGGGATAAGAATGAAGAGATTACTGAGTATTCTGGTATCGAGCGCCTTGATGATGTCTTATGGTGTCGTCATAGCTGACAGTCATGAAGGCGACGCAGAAGAAGCCAACGTTGCATCACCAATGGAAATGTATTCCTGCACGTACAATGACGGTAAAGGCCCTGCTGATCTCGACGCCGCTACCGAGAAATTTAACGCCTGGGCTGACAAGCAGAAAATTGACGACTATTCGGCATGGACTCTCGTGCCATTCTATTCAAGCGCCGAGCAGGAGTTTGACGTTCTTTGGTTCGGTGCTTCGGACAAGGCGAAGGCACTGGGCCGCGTACAGGACAAGTGGCTGGCGACCGGCAGCAAGGAAGCGGAGGCATTTGCAGACGCAATGACCTGTGACACTCACGCAGCGTTCGCTGTTCTGATGATGAAACAGCCGCCACAAAATGAAGACGATTCGAATTTCATCGTTACATTCTCTGACTGCGAAATTGCGGAAGGCATGACCTTCGATGACCTGTACATGCCAATTAAAGAGTGGGGTGAATACAAGGCAGAAAATGGCTCCTCAGCCGGTCACTGGGTGTTTTTCCCGTCCTATGGCGGTGGCAATGAAGATTATGACTTCAAATGGGTTTCTACTGCCGACAGCTTCGAGAGTCTTGGCGCCAACTGGGACCAGTTCAGTGAGAGCGGTTGGGAAAAAGCCAATGAGTTGTTCCGTGGAAAACTGAGTTGTGATTCGTCACGGGTCTATGTCGCCACGACACGGCGCTCGGCTGCTGACGACGAGTAATGGCCTGTCGCTGAATCAGAGTTGATCCGGCACTAGAACCGGCCAAGCAGGCAGAGGTGTAATTGGTCTATTGCGGCCGTCGGATGACGGCCGCCTTACCTCTGTGACTTCAATAGGAGAAATTGTGAGGAAGATCGGGGTCTTTCTGGGGTTCCTCGCAGCCCTGTTGGCAGTCGCTTTCATCGTACTCAGAACACCAGATAGTGACGCTGCCGCCATGCACGCGAAATATGGCGGCTCCGCTGCCAGGTTTGCTGAAACATCGGACGGTATGTTGGTCCACTATCGCGATCAAGGGTGCCGCGAATGTCCCGCGGTCATTCTTTTGCATGGCTCGAACTCGTCCCTTCAGACCTTCGAGCCTCTGATTGCGAACCTGAAGGACCGGTACCGTCTCATTTCTTACGATCAGCCGGGCCATGGTTTGACTGGTCCGCACCCGCGTGACGAATATTCCGCAAAAGGTATGTTTGAGGCCCTCGAAGCAGTTATCGATGCGACAGGAGTTGAGAGGTTCGCAATTGCCGGTAACTCCATGGGCGGTTGGATTGCATGGCGCTATGGCTTGGCGATGCCCGACAAGATCTCTGGTCTTGTCTTGATAAATGCGTCGGGTGCGCCAAAAGCCCCGAATGCGAAGAAGCCGCGGCTCTATCTCGGTGCTCAAATCATGCGCCATGCCACAGGTCGATTCCTCGCTCAACACATAACGCCGCGATTTGTATTCGAGCGATCATTACTGGAAAACGTGGTCGATGACACCATCGTGACGGAGACCATGGTGGATCGCTATTGGGAGCTGTTGCGCTATCCTGGCAACCGGCGCGCTGCGGGCCAGCGCGTGATTGCTGATCGGGAGCCCCAATTTGGGCGGCGTTTAAGCGAGTTAACTTTGCCCACACTTATCCTCTGGGGCGCCCACGATCCGGTAACTCTGCCCTACAACGCGGTGACTTTCGATGAAATGATCCCGAATTCACGCCTGGTGATATTTGACGATGTCGGCCACTTGACGATGGAGGAAGCCCCGTCACGCACAGCGGCTTTAATCGATGATTTCCTCATTGAAATTTTGCCTGATGAGCCTGATAGACTGCAGCATGCTCGCTAATACCTCGAGCGGACATATCCATTTTGCGGAGAAGTAGTATGACATTGAATGTTATTGGGGCTGGTGTAGGGCGAACCGGTACATACTCGCTCAAGCTCGCAATCAATCAGATCCGGCTGGGGCCGTGCCACCACATGGAGGAGGTTCTCCATAACATGGCAGTACACGTGCCTCTGTGGTCGGCAGCCGCTGCGGCCAAGCCTGACTGGCCGAATATCTATGACGGATACAGGAGTGCCGTGGATTGGCCTACCGCATGCTTTTTTCGCGAATTGGTAAAGGAGTATCCCACGGCCAAGTTCGTATTGACTCAGCGTGACCCGGAGAAATGGGCAGACAGCTTTGGCGCGACGATATACAAGTTGCTCGCAGGTAAAGATGAGGCACCGCAAGAAATGCGGGCCTGGCTCCAAATGACCAGCGATATTGTCGCCAATACCGGGTTCCCGCCGGGGCTGGATCGCGATGAACTTGCCCGGGCATTTGATGCGCATAACCACGCGGTGAAAGAGGCAATACCTGCCAGCCAGCTGCTCGTGTTTGAGGTCAAGGATGGCTGGGAACCGCTCTGCGACTTTCTGGAAGTGCCCGTGCCAGATGGAGATTTCCCGCGCACCAATCACCGCGAGGAATTCTGGGATCGAGTCAACGGCAAGATTTGATACTCAAACAAAGACTGGTTGGGCCTGCTTAGGGCCTGCTCCAGTACGTCGGCAATTGCCAGGCCCTCAACAGGACTGAGACGTGCAAATAAAAAGTACTTTGTTTTACGTGGGCCTGGCCCTGCTATTTACACACGAACTGGATGCGATGCCAAATAACGAATGGCAGGTTCTGCCTCTGCTTCGGAATCTGACCGATTCCGTTGGTGAGGCGACATTTGTTCTCGCCCACATCCCAATCTTCGTCATTGTCATAGCGTGTATTGCAAGTCTTAATCTCAATATCCGGTCGATGGCGAGAGATATTGCATGTGCTTTCCTGATCCTGCATGCGTTCCTGCATTTCGCTTTTTCCGGACATCCCGCCTATCAATTCAACTCGTTATTATCGACGAGTCTGATTTATGGGGCCGCTTTGTGCGGTTTGTCGTTTCTGCTGGTCAGATGGATCGAGAACAAGTCGCCTGCACCGAGATAGCCGCGTAGCAAATGACAAAAATCATGAAAAACTATTGTCTGCCGATCTACAGGCTGTTCACCTGAGAATCGATACGATTGAGCAAGCCTTGAGAGAACTCCTGGACGTAAAGTGTACGGATGCTTCTGGCGATAACCGGCCCGTCGCCTGGTGATACACTTAACGTCAGTTTTGGCCTCAGGCAATAAGCCGCAAAATGCCATAACCGAGGATAAATCGTGAGCGAAGATCAAAGAGATAACGCAGCTAAAAGCGATTCGGTAAACGAAACGCCGGAAGAAAAGCAAAAACCGACTCAAAGCGGGCCGGCCTTTACAGAGTCGCCAGATCCCCTATCCGGTGTTCGGCAGGTTACCGGTGAAGCGTGGAAGAACACTGAAGGCAAAACCGTATCGTTGCGGGTCTACATCGGCTCGATTGTGGGAGTCATCATCCTGATGTTGCTGGCGCGATGCGGCGGATAGTGACGAATCCAGTCCGCTACTGATAACCGCTTCTGTCCGAACGCGGACGGTCGGATTCCCACTTTCACCGCCCGGACGATCGGATATTCGGTGAAACTGCGCCGGAGAGACTTCCGAAAGCCTCAAAGATTTGCAGGCAACGGGAAAGCGGTACACTGTGTCGTAAATAAACAGAACTTCCAGAAGAGCCAAGAGAATGTTCAGAGCTGCTGAACTCGGACAAACCACATCAAAGCGAATTTTCAAGTCGCGCTCGCCAGAACTCCGACAAAGGTTGCTTGAAGCTCAGATTCATCTGAGTCGTAACTGCGATTTCGGCGTGATGATCGACTTCGCCGGCGTGGACGGTGCAGGCAAAGGCTCGACGGTGAACATGCTGCACGCGTGGATGGACACGCGGCTGATGACGACGAATGCTTATGGGCGCCCCACCGAAGCGGATCGGATGTTGCCGAAATATTGGCGGTTCTGGCGCGACCTGCCACGCAGGGGGCGCATCGCATTCAATCTCAGGGCGCGCTATTCAACGCCATTCCTCGATCGGGTCTACGGCCGCACGACAGACCTCGAATACATCGCGGAGCTCAAGCGCATCCAGGCCTTCGAACGAGCATTGGCCGACGACGGCATGCTGATTCTGAAATTCTGGATGCACCTGAGCCGGGATGCGCAGAAGCAGCGACTTGAGACGCTGGAGTCGGACCCGGAAACTGCATGGCGCGTTAATGAAAGGGACTGGGAACACTGGGAGCTCTATGAGCGCTTCGTGCAGGTAGCGGAACGCACGATTACCGAAACGAACACGAATTATGCACCCTGGCACATTATCGAGGGTGTAGACCAGAATCACCGTATTCTGACCGTATCCGAGATTCTTCTCGAAGCGCTGAACAAGCGCTTCGATGCAACAGGCCATTTACCCTCGCCCGAGGTCCTGGTCGACAAGGATGCTTTTGAAGTCAAAGACACGATAGTCGACAAACCCGAAGGCCATGTCACCGTCTTTGACACGCTGGACATGACTGCATCCCTGAAGAAGGCCAACTACCAGCGCAAACTGGGCAAGCAACAGCGACGAATTCACTTGTTGCAGCGCGAGGCATTGAAGCAGGGGCGCTCGTCTGTGCTGGTATTCGAGGGTCCTGACGCGGCTGGCAAGGGAGGCGCAATAAGGCGTCTCATACCGACATTAGACGCGCGCAATTATCGTGTGCTGCAATACGGCAAGCCTACTGATGAGGAGAACGCGCGACATTACCTGTGGCGATTCTGGCGGCGTCTGCAGCATGGAGGTCATCTGACGGTCTTCGACCGCAGTTGGTACGGTCGGGTGCTGGTCGAACGAATCGAGGGATTCGCAACGGAAAATGAGTGGCGTCGAGCGTTTGCCGAGATCAATGACTTTGAGGACCAGCTCGTTGAAAGTGGCACGATTCTGGTTAAGTTTTGGCTGCACATTACGCCGGACGAACAGCTGAAACGCTTTGAAGGCCGCAAGCAAAAGCCTTTCAAACGCTGGAAGATGACGGGCGAGGACTGGCGTAACCGGGCCAAATGGTATGAATATGAGGAGGCCGGTCATGACGTGGTCAAGTACACCAGTACCCACATATCGCCCTGGGAGCTCGTGCCGGCAAATAGCAAAAATTTCGCACGCAT
>CALDZH010000060.1 GCA_937944275.1 uncultured Woeseiaceae bacterium | reverse complement strand
GGGGACTCGCTGAAAATTGATGTCGGTACGCGAGAACTGTGGCGTGATGTGATTCACATAGTCTTCCATGCGACGCAGGATTGTCTGCGTTACGTCGGTTTCATCATAACCACGGTGCCAGGTGTCCCTGTGAATCTTCTGAATCCATTCGAGATTTACGATAGGCACGACACCGATCAACAGGTCGGCGAATTGCGCAACGTTACATTCATCGGTGACCATCGCGCCATGCAGTCCTTCGTAGAGCAGTATGTCAGTATCCGCCGGCAGGTATTCCCAATCGGTGAACGTTCCTGCGGGCGACCTATGACAGGCAGCTTCGTCTTCGTTGTGGACGTAGTAGCGCCGCTTGCCGGTACCGGTCTCACCGTACTCCTTGAAAAGGTGTGCCAGGTCGCACAGCAGGTTTGCCTCAGGCCCAAAATGACTGATGTTCTGACCATTGCTGGCGGCCTCCGCGATGGCTGCACGCATTTCGTCGCGGTTGTAACGGTGGAAGCTGTCTCCCTCAATGATGCTTGCCGTGCAATTGAGACGCCGAAAAATGTGTTCGAAGGCCGTTTTTACTGTCGAGGTGCCGGCGCCGGATGATCCGGTCACGGCAACTACCGGGTGCTGTATTGACATGACTGCGACTTACCTCTTGTTGGGTGAGCCCGGAGGTAAGTCCGGGCACCGTCAGAGGCAAGTTAGCAGTTGCTAAAATAATTAAAACTAAATATTTTTTATCTAAACGATAAGTAAATGCTTATCTTGATGCAGGCGGCCGGTGGGTCACCGCTGGCACAACGAGGTTGAGGCCGAATTCTGTGTAACAATTGCTGCGACCGATAGCGGGTCTACCTCGTTTCGCGATAGGCGTTTTTACGTACGCTGACGTTGCGTGCCACGCTGCCGGCAGTCAAGACACTCTAGTACATTAGTTTTACGTGATATTTGATGACGGAGTACCTGTATGTGCCTCGCCGTGCCAATGAAAATAACAGCAATAAATGGTTACCAGTGCACCTGTGAAGCCAAAGGCATCGAGCGCGAGGTCAGCCTGTTCATGTTGCAGCACGAAGAACTGCAACCTGGCGACCACATACTCGTGCACGTCGGCTACGCTATTCAGAAGGTCTCGGAGCAGGATGCAGCTGACTCGTGGGCACTGTTTGACGAGGTGCTGGCGGAAATCTGAGTCTCGAGAAGGGGAGAGATCATGTGCGACACTTGCGGTTGTAATGTAACGCCCGGCAATGAACACCTCGTTGCGGCTGGCGGGCACCTGGCCAAGACCTCCGCCGGTCATGAATCGGTCGAGGTCCTCAAGGGCTTGCTGGACGCTAACGACCATCAGGCCGTTCATAATCGCGAGCATTTTGCGAAACACAACGCGTTGGCCGTGAACCTGATGTCTTCGCCCGGGGCAGGCAAGACCGCATTGCTCGAGGCAACAGCGGATGTTCTTGGCAATGAATTCAAGTTCGCCGTGATCGAAGGTGATCTCGAAACGGAAAATGATGCGGAGCGTATTCGCCGCAAAGGTGTGCCCGCTGTGCAAATCAGCACTGGCAGCGCCTGCCATCTGGATGCACACATGGTGCACTCTGCATTGCACGAACTCGACATCGATGATGTCGACATCGTGTTCATCGAGAATGTCGGCAATCTCGTTTGCCCGGCAAGTTTCGATCTCGGGCAACATCTCAACGTAACGTTGTTGTCGACGCCCGAAGGGCACGATAAGCCCGCCAAGTACCCGGTCATGTTCCGGGCCGCAGACCTGGTGCTGATCACGAAGTCCGACTTGCTCCCTGTCCTCGACGATTTTGATCCGTCCTATGCCGAGAGTTGCCTGCGAAATCTGGCCAGCACTGCACCACTGATGAACGTGTCGGCGCGCAAGGGTGAGGGCATGGAAGCATGGCTGAACTGGCTGCGTACGGAACTGGTAGCTCTGCGTTCTCAGGATACGGCGGTCAACGCGGACTGATGCCGGATCGCGCTGCAGATTGGCTTGATGCGCTGCAGGGTCTCGCGACGGACGAGCCCGTGCGCATCATGAACGTGTGCGGCGGGCATGAGCGCTCCATCTCTGTCGCCGGTCTTCGCACCGTCATTCCTGACAATATTGAACTGGTGCCTGGTCCCGGCTGCCCAGTTTGCATATGTCCCGAAGAGGACGTTTACGAGGCCATCCAGATTGCTCTGAACGAAGATGTCACGCTGGTTGCGTTCGGAGACATGCTGCGGGTACCGGTTAATGTTCCGAAGCGCGAACCCCGATCGCTCGAACAGGCGAAGGCGGCAGGTGCCGACATACGTCCTGTTGCGTCGCCAACGGAGGCTGTTCGTATCGCCAATGCCGACCCGTCGCGGGTCGTCGTGTTCTTCGCAGCCGGCTTCGAGACAACGACGGCACCTGTTGCTTCCATGTTGGCCGAAGGCGCGCCCGAAAACCTGTTTGTCCTGTTGTCCGGTCGACTAACCTGGCCTGCTGTCGCAATGCTGCTCGACTCCGGCACCCCGGGTTTTGATGCGCTCATTGCCCCGGGGCATGTATCCACGGTCATGGGGCCCGAGGAATGGGAGTTTGTCGTCAAGGATCATGACATCCCGGCTGCTGTCGCAGGCTTCAACCCTGATTCGTTACTGGCGGCCATGTATTCGGTGATTCGACAGTTGCGCGATGGCCGACATTTTCTCGATAACTGTTATCCGCAAGTCGTGCAGCCCGGTGGCAACATGGAAGCACGCCGGCAGCTGGACCAGGTCATGGAGGTCGTGGATGCCAACTGGCGTGGCATAGGCGTCATTCCGAATTCGGGTTATGCCTTGCGCGAGGCGTATGCTGCCCATGACGCGCGCAGGCGCTTCAAGTCTTACGCTGACGAATCGCGTAAGCGCGTTGGCGAAATGCCGCCCGGGTGCGATTGCGCCAGGGTTGTCCTTGGCAAGATCTATCCGAATCAATGCCGGCTTTACGGTCTTGCGTGTACGCCGCGCAAGCCAATCGGCCCCTGCATGGTGTCGGACGAAGGCGCCTGTCGCATCTGGTGGTCGTCCGGCGTGCGTGAGAATGAGTGGGAAGGCGGCAAGACGGATGGTGGGAGTGGCTGAACCTGCAGCCAGTTCAGGCGACGCTATTGCACGGCGAATTCGCCTGCGAGGTCATGTTCAGGGAGTCGGTTTCCGTCCGTTTGTCTATCGTCTCGCACTCGAGCATGGCATCGTCGGGCATGTACAGAACCAGCTCGGTGCGGTCGAAGTTCTCGCCGTGGGTGATGCTGGTGATGTCGATACGTTCATGCGTAATTTGGTGGACCGTTCGCCACCGCTATCGTCGCCAACGATAGCCGAAGTCGAGACTGTTTCTTCCGCGCTCGCCGATACGTTCGAGATCATCAACAGCCTGGCGAGCGCTGACGCGCAGGTTTTTGTGCCGCCCGACTACTTCATGTGTGATGACTGCAAGCGGGAACTGCAGGACCCGTCTGACCGGCGCCATGCCTACCCGTTTATCAACTGCACCCAATGTGGTCCGCGTTATACGCTGATAGAAGCGCTGCCCTACGATCGTCCGAATACGAGCATGGCGGGATTTCCGCTGTGTCCCGACTGCGAAAGCGAATATCGGGACCCCGCAAACCGGCGTTTCCATGCAGAACCCGTGGCTTGCGCGAACTGTGGACCGCAGCTGAGCTTTGAGGAACAGAACTGCGACTCGCTTGAGGAAACTGAAGAGGCTCTCGGAAGAGCTGTCGAGAAGATTCGGGCTGGCCACATCGTCGCTGTAAAAGGCATAGGAGGTTATCACCTGGTATGCGACGCTCGCTGCAAGTCGGCGGTTGCTCGATTGCGTGAACGCAAGCGACGCCCTGACAAGCCGCTCGCGGTCATGTTCCCCGTTGCTGGTAATGACGGTCTGGATATTGTCCGCGACTTCGTTGCGCTGACACCCGCAGAAGCGGCAATGGTGTCGGGGCCGATCAGGCCCATCGTGCTTGCGACGCGCCGGGCCGATTGCGGCTTGGCGAAAAACGTCGCACCGGGCCTCGACGAAATCGGCGTATTCCTGCCGTACAGCCCCCTGCATCAGTTATTGCTCGATGCTTTCGAGGGACCTGTCGTTGCGACGTCAGGGAATATCAGCGGCGAACCCGTATTGATCGACAACGAAGACGCCGCGACGCGGCTTCGCCCGGTAGCCGATGCTTTCTTACAGCACAATCGGCCGATTGTTCGACCGGCTGACGACCCCGTTTATCGACGCATTGCAGGCGCGGTGCGGCCGCTGCGAATCGGACGAGGCTGCGCACCCCGCGAATTGAATATTCCCTGGTCACAACCTGAACCAGTGCTCGCGGTCGGCGGCCATATGAAAGGCACGGTTGCCCTGAGCTGGGGCAGGAGAGTAGTCGTCTCTCCGCATATAGGCGAAATGGACAGCCCGCGCAGCCTCGATGTATTCGAGCAGGTTGCGAGCGACCTGCAGGATTTGTACGGCGTCTCGGCGAAACGGATCGTTTGCGACGCCCATCCCGGATACACGACGCATCGCTGGGCACACCGCCAGAAGCTGCCCGTTGAAACCGTGTGGCATCACGACGCACATGCCAGTGCAGTAACGGCTGAACTCGGCCTGCAAGGCAACTGGCTGGTGTTCGCGTGGGATGGCGTCGGGCTTGGGCGCGATGGAACTCTTTGGGGTGGCGAGGCGCTACTTGGCCGCCCTGGCGACTGGCGGCGCTTTGCCAGCCTGCGTACGTTTCGCCTGCCGGGCGGCGACAAGGCAGGACGCGAACCATGGCGCAGCGCGGCAGCGCTGCATTGGGAGTGCGCGAGAGACTGGAAAGCAACGTCAGATGCGGACGGAGTCGCGAAAGCGGCCTGGGACACTGATCTGAACTGTCCGAAGACCAGCGCGGCAGGGCGTTTGTTCGATGCCGCCGCGGCGATGGTCTGCGATTTGCCGGTAGCCAGTTTTGAGGCGCAGGGACCGATGATGCTCGAGGCGCTATGCTCTATGCCTGTCGATGCGATAGAGCTGCCGTTGATCGACTGTGGAGACGGTGTGCTCAGGACGAACTGGGAGCCGATGCTGGACATGCTCGGTGACGCGTCAATGGAGCCGGAACTGCGCGCCGAGACTTTCCATGCGAGTGTCGCCAATGCCATTCTTAGGCAGGCAGAGGCGGCGCGAGCGCAGCACGAGTTCGCTCAAGTCGGCCTGTGCGGAGGGGTCTTTCAGAATCGCTTTCTTGCCGAACAGACAATGACACTCCTGCGGAAAGCCGGTTTCGATGTTTACCTGCCGCGGCTATTGCCAGGCAACGATGCTTCCCTTAGTTACGGACAAGCGGCGGAACTCGCCGCACGCGAGGCAGAATAAAAATGGACGACGACCGCATTTCACTGGCTCACGGAAACGGTGGCCGCTTCATGCGTGAATTGATCGAAGACGTATTCGCCAGCGCCTTGTCGGCGAGCGAACTGGATGTGCAGGCGGATGCCGTGCAGATCGATCTTGGCGATGGTGAAGTCATGATCACAACCGACGGTTTCACTGTGCAGCCCCTCGAGTTTCCTGGCGGTGACATCGGCTCGCTGGCAATTCATGGCACAACCAACGACCTGGCCGTGGCGGGTGCAAAACCGATGTACCTGACATTGAACGCGTTCATCGAAGAGGGATTCGAGGTCGAGCGCCTCGAACGGATAGTAGGCAGCCTGGCAGAAGCTGCCGTTGAGGCCGGCGTGCGCATCAGTGCTGGTGACACAAAGGTTGTGCGTCGTGGGGAAGGCGGTGGCATCTACCTGGCGACAACGGGAGTTGGTGTTCGGCTGCCGGGTGTGAAACCGGCGATGGACAAGATACGTGATGGTGACGTCATGCTGGTTAGCGGGCCTATAGGCGATCACGGCACGGCCGTAATGTTGGCGCGCGAAGAATTTGGGCTGAGGGGGGATCTCGTCTCGGATGCAGGCCCGGTCATGTCGTTGACTGAACCGCTTCTTGCACTTGATGGCCTGCGGTTTATGCGCGATCCGACGCGTGGCGGCATAGCTTCCATTGGCCACGAGATTCTCAGAGCAACCGGACTCGGCGTGCGATTCGAGGCGACGGTTCCCGTGCGTGAGCCCGTGCAGGCCGTATGCGACATGCTTGGCTATGATCCGTACTACCTGGCCTGCGAAGGTCGCGTTGTCGCCATTCTGGCGCCAGATCATGCAGACGCTGCTCTCGACGTCTGGCGCAACTTGCCTGCTGGCAAGGACGCTGCGCGGATCGGTCGCATCACGGCGGCAGAGCAGCGCGTCATACTTGAAACGCCGCTTGGCGGCGAGCGCTTCCTCGAAGAACTCGAAGACGACCCGCTGCCGCGAATCTGCTGAACGTCACTCCGCTTCGAGTTCGATTCTTTGCAGGATCATTTCGTCGCCGCTGATCACGGTAGTATGGAAATCACCGCAGTCTCCACAGACCAGGCGATTTGCTTTGGCCGCGGTGTCGGTCCCGCAGGTGTCGCAGCGTACCGTGATGTCGGCTTCATCGATGACCAATTCGGCATCCACGGCGATCGTGTCCGCCGAGGCCAGCGGCCAGGCACTGCGTAACAGATCAGGTTCGACGCCCGAGAGTGGGCCGACCTTCAGTTCGATCCGCGTAACGCGGCTTGCACCGCGTTCCGCGGCGATCGCTTGCACCTGTTCCAGCAGGGACATGCAGACCGAGAGTTCGTGCATACGTGAGTCTTAGACGATCTCGACGAGTTCGATTGCGAAGGTCAGAGCCTGGCCAGCGAGTGGATGATTGGCATCAACCGTTATCGTCTCATCGGCGACTTCCGTGATCACAAGGTTCATGACCTGGCCTTCCGGGCTCTGGCTTTGCAGCTGCATGCCGACCGCGGGCTCCATGTCTTGCGGCAATACGCTCTTCGGTACCTGCTGAACCAATTGCTCGTGGCGCTCGCCATAGGCCTGGTCCGACTCAATCGTCACAGACTTGTTTTCGCCGACAGCCATGCCGTCCACAGCGGAATCGAAGCCCGGGATGACCTGGCCACCGCCTAGCGCAAATTCGAGCGGATCGCGACCGTCCGAGCTGTCGAACTGCGTGCCATCGTCTAACGTGCCCGTGTAATGAATACGGACCGTATCGCCCGATTTGGCCTGCGTCATAAGAGTCTTCTCCTAAAGAATTGGCGCACTATAGCAGATCGACGGTGTTGCGATTCCAGAAGGAATACCGTAGGCGCGCGTAACGGCTGGACCACTGAATATGGCAAGTACGCGGCACTCGTGATACCTCGATCCTGTTCGATACGGCATATACGTTAATGCTGGCAGCGAAAACACGCGGAGTTAAATTCGGCGTGTGGTTCCAGCCTGAGTGGGACAACTACCTATTTGCATCGCCGTACCCCGGGTTTAACGTAATGCTGGGGATTTGTATGTCGCAGGTGATGCAATGCACGAGTCTTCAGCGCCGAGAAACGTCGTCGTGCTCGACACGTCCGTCCCGGTCTGGGACCAGTTTTTCACGGTCGCGCCATTAGTTTTGATTGGCACCCGTGATGACGATGGATCGATCGATTTTGCTCCCAAGCATATGGTTACGCCATTAGGATGGCAGAATTACTTTGGCTTCGTATGTACGCCGCGGCACAGCACCTGCCGCAACATAGAGCGTACTGGTGAGTTTACTGTCAGCTACCCGAAACCGTCGCAGGTCCTGACCACGAGCCTCGCGGCATCGCCGCGGTGCGAAACCGGTAGTAAGCCGGTGATCGGGGTTTTTCACACGTTTGCGGCACAGCATATCGACGGTCAGTTTATTGAGGGCGGACAACTTTTCTTCGAATGTCGACACTACAAGACTATCGGGGACTTCGGTGAGAACTGCCTGATCAGCGGCGAGATAATCGCGGCCTACGCGGATGATGATTACCTCCGGCACGCCGAGTCAGACGATCAGGAGACGGTTCACGACGCCCCCCTCTTTGCTTATCTTGCTCCGGGCCGATTCTCAACGATCGATAGCTCGAATGCATTTCCATTCCCGGAGTCCATGAAGAAGTAGCAACGACATGCGCGCCACCAATGCGGCAACAGTTCTAGACTTCGTCAAGACGCAGCAGCATGTGCTGACGGACCTGATCAGAGATCTTGTGGAAGCCGAGTCACCATCGGACCACCCGGATACGCATGACGACGTTCGCCGAGTACTGCGACTTGCCCTCGCGAGCGTTGGCTACGAGTCTCGCGAAACAGCCGGAATAGACAAGCCAAGGCATGTATTTGCCCGGCCCGCAAAGCGCCCCCGCAGGACGCCGTCACAGCTGATTCTCGGTCATTACGACACGGTTTGGCCGGTGGGTACGCTGGATGAACGACCATTCCGAATTGACGGAAATGTAATCCACGGACCCGGATCGTTCGACATGAAAGGCGGGCTTGCGCAACTCATCGTTGCGCTAAGGACAATCCGCGACCTGCGCCTTGAAACCCCGGTGCTGCCTGTTGTTTTCATCAATGCAGACGAAGAAATCGGTAGCCGCAGTTCGACACGTTATATTCGTATGCTCGCGCGACACGCTGATCGGGCGCTGGTGCTGGAGCCGGCCCTCGGGGAGCGCGGCGACATCAAGACCGCGCGCAAGGGCATAGGACGGTTTACCGTGACGGTCTACGGAAAAGCGGCACATGCCGGTCTCGACCCCGAAGGTGGAGAAAGTGCAATTCTCGAACTGTCGCATATCATTCAGACGCTTTTTGCATTGAACGATGTTGAGCGCGGCATAACCGTCAATGTAGGCACTGTTGACGGCGGGATCCAGCCCAACGTTGTAGCGCCACACAGCAAGGCAGTGGTTGATGTGCGCGTGCCAACAGTCGCGGCCGGTAATGAGATTGAGTACATCATTCATTCAATTAAGCCGCGTAACCAGGCAATTCGCCTGCATATTGAGGGCGGTATCGGAAGGCCATCAATGGAACCCACACCGCGCAACCATAAGCTTTGGGAACGCACACAGGAGGTCGGTGAGGAACTTGGTATCGAGCTCCACCAGGTCAGGGCCGGTGGCGGGTCCGACGGAAATACAACCAGCCAGTTCACTGCGACCATCGACGGCCTCGGTCCCGTCGGCGACGGTGCACACGCAATTCATGAACACCTGCTGATTGATAAGACACTGGAAAGAGCAGCATTGTTGACGATGTTGTTGACAACGCCCGTAATGGAGGGATGAGCATCAGGACGGAGAGATGAGCACGCGAGTTTATGGGTCACTGGCACGCATTGCTGATTTTCACGACAGCAACTTTGAGGTGACGCCGCTGCCCAACTGCGAGTGGAGTACGGGCGACTATGTCGAGGGCGAGGTGATTGGCACAGTTACCGAACTCTATCGAATGGAAGACCGCAGCGGCCACATGGTCCAGGTCGAACCGGGCGACTGGATTGTCGGAGCGCTCGGCGATCGTGCGGCGACCCTTGAGGGAGTCGGTAGCTGGCGGGATATAGGCCCTGGCGGCCATATGCATGCGCTGACCAGCGCCGGGATCATGGGACGCTACATGTCTTACTCGATGCTGCTCGCCGATCCCCTGAGCCTTAGGTACCGGGGACACCTGCGCCGTGGCGGCAACAAGGTCTGCATGCGGGACTTTGCTTTACAGTCTGATACGCACGCGTTCAACGTCCCGACGCTGCTGCTCGTCGGAACATCTATGTCAGCCGGCAAGACAACCGCGGGTCGGCGTGTATGCAAGGAACTCGATCGCGCCGGACTGTTCGTTGTTGGCGCGAAGCTGACCGGGGCAGGACGCTACCGCGACATCCTGAGTTTTCTCAAAAACGGCGCCCGGCAGATTTTCGACTTCGTCGATGTGGGTCTTCCATCAACTGTGGTACCGGGCGAAGAGTATCGCAGGGCCATACGGCCACTGCTGAATCTCATCAATGACCTGGCCCCCGACCTTCTGGTTGTCGAGGCCGGTGCATCACCGCTGGAGCCGTACAACGGCACGGTGCTGATCGATGAACTGGGTGACAATGTCATCTGCACGATACTGTGTGCATCAGACCCGTATGCCGTGGTTGGTGTCGAGCAAGCGTATGGCCTCCGGCCAGACCTCGTTACCGGTCCGGCGACGCAAACATCCGCGGCCGTCGAGCTGGTGTGGAAACTGACCGGGCTACGTGGCTTGAACCTGATCGATCCGGCCTCGAAAGAGCCGTTTCGCGAGTTCCTTATGCAGAAGCTGCGCCTCGCCGGTGATCGCTATCCATTGAAGACGGCCTGATAAAAATTGCCCGGTGACCAGCACCGGGCAATAAATCGCTGATCGAATGGGGGGTATTATTCGGCCAGCATTATTTCATCGGTCCCAAAGCGGTAGCGGAATCCTATCCCGATCGCGTAGACGTCGTAGTCATAGGGATCCGCGCCCATCGTCAGGACTGTTGGCAAGGTTGTTTCAGAAACAAGAGCCCAGTCCTGCAGTTCGAAACGCTCGTAGCGCAGATCGAGAGTACCCGCCCAGCGAGCGGAGAATTGGTAGCTTGCCTCAACCCGCGCAGAGTCCAATGTCGACTCAAGATCGGGCAACTCGCTCGGGCCACCACTCAGGCTGTCGAGGGAAATTGCGGTATTGCCGTCGGCACGGTTGTAACTGAAGTCCAGGTCGAACTTACCATCTGTCGGGCGCCAGCTCATGCCGATGCCGATATGGTCGAAATCGTCCTGATGAAAGGCGCTCCAGTCCCACCAGCCGAACTGTTCAGAGCCGGTTTGGTGCGCTTCTATCTGGTCGTGTCCGTACATCAGGTAAACTGCCGCCTGGTCCGAAATCGCCCAGCTGAGGTCCATCGTTGCGCGCATTTCCTCACTACCATTCAGTCCGACAAGCGAGTCCTTGTAGTCATCATCCGCGTACATCACGGTGGAGCTTAGCGACAACGGGGAGTCGAGCGGCGAGATCGTGAAAGCAAGCTCCCCGAACTCGCGGTAGCGGTAGGCGAGATAATACTTGCGCATCAGCGGATTCTGTCCAAGGCTGATGGCGACGGAGTCGTCATAGCGATCAACACCACGTTGCTCGGTACCGCCTTTGGCCCTGATATCGAGCCATGGCACTGGCCGCCACCGAACCTGGCCCCAGCCGCGATCACTCGTCTGTTCTGCGACCTCCTGGTAATCGCGATTAACTTCCCTTCGCTCGTAGCCACCCGAGAGTTTCAGGTTTCTCGAAAAAGCGTAGTCGCCGCTGAGCGTAATGTGTGTACGGTCGTAACTGAAGGGCGTGTTCTGCTGGATATCACCCGACTGGAGGGCGTCCACAATCACACGATCCCATTCGCTGACCGGTGTCTTGTTGTCGCGCTCATCATATCTATAGCCGAACTTCACTCGCGCTTTCGCAAAAGGCCGCGAGGTGACTGTAAGTCCGTAGTTAGCCGTATCGACCTCGGCATTGAGAGACGACCGCGGCAGCGGGGGCGTCACGATGCTCGGGTTGATCGTGTATGGCAACAGGCTCTCGTCCTGCTCACCACTTCCCGATGCCGCCGAGAATGCGACAACCGTGTCCCAGGTCGACATGCGGTATTTGCCAGACAATGACAGCTGCTGGAAGTCATTGTCGGGTTCGCGCGCCATGCGCAAGGTCGACGTATTTGCACTGGCCAGGAAAGGCGTATCCCAGGTCAGCGACTGATTCTGGTTGGTGAAGAACGAGCCGTAGTACGCGAACGTAAGGCTGAAGTCGTTCGTTTTGTACTGGACGCCTGCATCGATCTGGTCTGTTTCATAGTCGATCCAGCGGGGCAGGAACGAAGCCTGGGTATAGGAACCGGAACTCGTTATATCGATGCCGTCACGCGTCTGGCGCCGGAAGTCCGCGAATACCCGGAAATCTTCGCCGGGTATCCAGCCTGCGCCGATGTCGAAGATGCTCCTGTCTGTGCCGATGTTTCGCCGGTACGAAGACGAAGAGAGTTGCGTCATCTGACTCGTGGTACCTGCCGGCACCCAGCCTGAAGGCAAGGCCAGCGTGTCGTCAGTCGCCTGGACGAAGATCGTGCTTGCAGTGTCGAAGCGCCTGAAGGGCAGCTCCCTGTAGCCCAGGCGAAAGTCGAAAACACCCTGCTTGCCGGACGTAATCTCGAAGACCCGCGAGTCGAGGCCGAGGTCCTCGATAGTCCAGTCAAGGCGGTAGCCGTTCCTGTTGTAGCGTCCCTGGCCATCGACATTGGCGTAGACGCCTTTCTCGTCGTAGCCCGTGTAATTGCCGAAGCGCGCCGCATCGTCACTGACGCTGGTTGCACCAGCGGCAACTTCAGCCCGGTAACCCTGGTCGAAGGGGCACGATTCACAGGTCCAGTCACTCGTGTCGACCTGCGCGAAGCTCATTCCCGGGGCCAGCAGAACCAGCGGCGCGATGAGTATGTTGCGCGCGTTAATTGTTCTTTTCATCATCGCTGCATGCTCCTATCGCATCAGCTTCGAGCCGGACGGATGGTTCGAACCGTGGACCTGATCGTGACAGTTCATGCAGGACTGCCCGAGCAAGAGCTCCGATGGCGAATTACCCGGCAGACCACGTTCGTCCTGCGGCAGACTGGGATGTCCGGCCTGCGAATGGCAGCTCTGGCACAGCATCGGTGCGCGCATGCTGAGCATGCCGGGCTGATTGGAGCCGTGCGGGTTGTGGCAGTTACCGCAGTCTTCGGCGACCGGCGCGTGTTCCCAAAGATAGGGGCCACGCAGTTCCGCATGACAGTCGTAGCAGGTACCGTTGACGGTGTTTTGCGCGAGCAAGCGCTCGGGCGCATCACCGTGCGGATTGTGGCAACTCGTGCAGTCCATCTTGCCCTGGCGTATCGGGTGTGCGTAGGGCTTCATCGACTGCGTACGTTGCTGCTGGTGGCAGTCGAAGCAGACTTCTGCCTGGGTCGAGGTTGCGAGGACGGGGTCGCGCTCGACATGCATCGAGTGGCAATCTGCACAGGAAATGGTGCTGTCGTCATGCGCGCTGCCGTGCCACGCAAAACCCGTGTCGCCAAGATGGCACTCGACGCAGTACGAATTCTGGTCCGAGATCGAGGTCGTGGTGTTCGAAGCGAATGCAGGGATCGGTGGCCGTTCCTGCCCACGCCTTACGCGACCCGCGTGATCACCGCCGGGGCCGTGGCAGGCTTCGCACTGCAACTGTCCATTACCGAAGGGGGAGTTCGGATCATCAGGGACGGCATGCTTCGTGCGAAACACTGCCAGGACAGCCTGATCGTCATGACACTGGAAACATGTGTCTGCGCCTTTCTTGCTGTAATTCGGAGGCTCGGCCTCGTCATCTGCCGCTTGCGCCGGCATGGCCCAGGGCGTGGCGATGGCCAGAAAGGCCATCGCCAGTACCGCGGATCGTCGAACCGTCATTTTGGTCAGCATCTGCATCATTCCAGCCTAGTTGAACTGGAAATCGCCGACACCGTGCATCTTGCCGACGTCGGAAGAGGCACCCTTTCCATGACACAGCTGGCAAGTCTCGGCGCCGGACGACACGAGATTGCTGTCCGCATCTTTCGTCGCGTTGAAGTCGCCGCCATTCTGCATCATGTGATTCGCTGCCAGGTCTGAGACGTGGCATGACGAGCAAACAGCCGTGTTCGGAGAGACAACGACATCATCAGTAACGTCAGCCGGGTCATTGGCATCAACCGTGGTGCCCAGTACCGCAGATGGGTCAACCGGGTAGAAGCCGTTTTCAACGTGGCAGCCTTCACAGTTGTTGAGCTTGCCAGGATAGACAAAGTCGAACGTGTGTGCGGTGCCGCCAGAGGGGAAGCGGAAGCCACAGGCCTCATACGGTTCCTTCGTGAAGTCGGCCGCATGCAGTGCATGGATCATGACCTTCATGTCGATGGTGCTGTCGTCAGCCGTACCGAGATCGGTTATGCAGGGTTCCAGCCGACGGTTGATGTCGGTCGCATTCGGTGCATGACAGGTCACGCAGACTTCGATGCTGTCCGTACGGTTGTTGCCATGCATCGACAGCTGGTTGTGGCAGTCATCGCACTTCTCGATGGAAACGACATTGCGTCGAGGTGTCGCGGTTCCTTCGCCAATTTTCGCGTACTTGACCGCGTTGGGTACCGCGATTCTCTCGATTGAGCCGTCAATATCGACACCCGGGTGGCCGTCGATGGTGACTGCAAGCGATCCGCCCGCATTGGCTGGAACCGGCGTCGGAGAGGTTACACGGAAGATACCGTCGCCGCGGTCTTCCGGCAGCGCGCCGAAGCACGCATTGGCAGTTATGGAGATACCGAGTCCCGGCGTAACGCCAGTGCCGTTGTTATGGTAGTCCGCCGTATCCCATGCGATACCGACCGCCAGTCTTGCGGGTCCGCAGTTCGTCCATTCCTCGTCTTCCAACAGGTTCCAGGGAACACCCGTGACCGGATTGTTGACGCGGTAGTCGACGACCGGGTTGTCCCCGATAGCGATGTCAAGGATCGCGACAATCTCGAACTCAAACTGAGCCTGTGCTTCGACGTTGGGTTGCCGATGTGCTTCGGCGACGCGGTATGCGCCGTCGAATGCGGTTGTGTCAGAACCATGGCAGACAACGCAGTTACTGTCATCGACGAAGACGATGTCGAACGGATGTAGCAGCTCCGGATCATTCTTGGAACCGTCCCAGTCGATGCGGTCGTGGCAGGAGCCGCAGGAACTCCGGTTTTGCACCTCTTTCCAGTTGCCTGCTTGCGGAACCGTTGGGTCGGAATCCTGGTGACAGGTCTGGCAATTGCGAAGATCTTGCGGGAATACAACGTCTGAATAGTCATGAGGCCGACCGCCAAAGCCAATGATCTCGTAGCCATAGGTGAGGTTCACGCCGGCATGGATCTTGTGGATCATCTGTTTCATGTCCACTGTGCCGCCCCATTCTTCCGCCGCGGTATCCGGGTCGATCGAATAGGGGTTGTGGCAGGTGACGCAATACTCGACATCGAAGCGTGCTTCACCATGTAATTCCAGGTTGTCGTGACATGCGTTGCAGGTTGCATTGTTCACGATCAGGCGCGTGAAGGTTGGTGAGCCACCGGCAGGCACGAAGTCAAACGGAGCATTATTGGCCGGTATGTTGTTCGGCAGAACGCGATTTGTGCGAATTTCCACACCCAGGCGGTGTGTTTTCGTCGCGTCAAACGTCGGACCGGCGGGATAAGCCGTCAGGTCCTGCGCAAACGTGTAGGTGTAGGTGCCGTCTCCGTTATCGGTGAATGCGCCGGCTGTTGCAGACTCGGTCGATGCCTGTACATCGGGAGGATCGGTGCGACCGTTCGTAACGTAAGATTGCCACTCGCTCGACCCGCCGTTTGAACCCTGACTCAACTGTGCAAGCGTGAAGCTCACCGTATTCGTCGGTATACCCTTAAGACCAAAGCCGAGGTCATCGCTAAGGAACATGGTTACCACGGGAGCTCCGCCGCCAGCCGGAACGGCAACGCTCTGAATCTCCACATTGATTTTGTCCGCTGAATCGTACGGTACCGCTGTACCGGTTGACGATCCCGGCGGTCCGGATGGTCCCGGCGCTCCCGGTGTTCCTGGCGTGCCGTCTTCGCCCGACGGTCCGGCTGGTCCAGCCGGGCCAGTTGAGCCGTCGCATGCAAAAAGCAGGGCGCTTGCAAGCAGTAAGCCCACCAAACGAATCGTGCGGTGAATTGAGCGCATCGTGTTCTTCCTCTTTGTTTCTTGTTTTTGCCCGATGCTGGCTGACACCAGCATTTTGTCTGACTTTGCGCTGCGAGACGTTAAGCCTGCATTCAGCGACTGTGTATTCTAATATGTCTTGTAAGCAGTTTGGACTGATTCTTAAATCGCGTAAACTACTTATGGCACAACAATACATAGTAGGCAAACTTGGTAGCGCAAGAAATGTATAAACACTCTCACTTCACAAGGCCCCCAAGGAGGCTGTAATGAGACGCCAATTTTTCTATATTTTTTCGACACTTATCCTGAGTATCCCGGCTTTCGCTGTGGCAGACATGGCAGCGATCATGGAAGGATGCGACGGTTGCCACGGTCCGCAGGGCGTCAGCCAGTCGTCTGACATTCCTAGTATTGCCGGTATTCCCGAGTTTGTTCTGGTCGACGCTATGTACGTCTATCAGGACGAGGCGCGCCCCTGTGCCGAGTCGGAATACCGTCACGGCGACACCAGCCGCCCTGCAACCACGATGTGCGCCGTCGCCGCTGCACTCAGCGAAGACGACATTGATGCCGTTTCAGCCGAATACGGCGCCATGGGCTGGACCAAGGCGAAGCAGGACTTCGATGCCGGTCTCGCGGCAGCCGGCAAGGCAGTTCACGACAGTTCATGCGATCGCTGCCACTCAGAGGCAGGAACGAATGCTGATGACGAAGCCAGCATGCTCGGCGGACAGCAAATGGGCTACCTGCGTAATATGTTTGCGCAATACAAGGATGGATCTCGCGAACAGCCCAGCAAGATGCAAGAAAAAGTAGATGCGTTGTCGGCAGATGACGTAGAAGCACTGGTTCACTACTACGGAAGCATTCAGTGACATCAGCCATTGTCGCCGGTAGAGATACCGGCGACATGTTTGCTGCGATTGACGCGCAAGATGGTGCCGCTTTTGTGGCCTATCTGACTGAGGATGCCATCTTTCGATTCGGTTCTGCACCTCCGGTTCAGGGCCGAACTTCTATTCAGGCCGCCGTCGAAGGATTCTTCGCGACGATCGCAGGTTGTAAGCACACGATATTCAATTCCTTACGGCAGGATGACACCGTGGTTTGCGAGGGCGAGGTGGCCTATCAGCGCCATGACGGCCGCGAAGTCATATTGCCGTTTACGGATGTCTTCGAGTATAGCGGCGACCTGATCTCGCAGTACAAAATCTACATCGATGTCAGTCCGCTTTACGCGGAATAAGAGTTCACTGCACAAGAGCGGGCTCCCTTTCCTGAACTCTCTCGAAAATCCCCTCGGAAATCCCTGATAGCAAGAGCGGCCTTATTGACTTACTAAGGCGCAAAGTGACCGCTATTAGGAAAATCTAATGGAACAGCCTGCTCGGCTTGTCCAATCTCGATACGAGCGCCCACTCGATCCCAGGCTTCAGCAAACGGCCCGTGCTAGCGGCTGGTTGCTCGCAGTAACCGCAATCCTCTGGTTTGCAGCAAGCCCTGTGCTTGCCCAGGAAGACTCGCAGTGTCTTCGCTGCCACGATGATCCGGAGATGACGAGTTACCGTGGTGACACGGAGATCTCGGCCTATGTTACGGAGGCAATGATCGCAGGATCGGTGCATAAGGGCATGGCGTGTGTGGAATGCCACAGTGATCTTGCCGGCAGCAAGCGCCGCCGGCATGCCGAAGACCTTGAGCCGGTCGAATGCGGTGATTGTCATCGCAAACAGAGCCGGGCGCACGGCAACAGCCTGCACGGTGCCGCGGCAGAACGCGGCGACCCGATGGCCCCGACCTGTGCTGACTGCCACGGCAAGCACGAGGTGCTGTCGGCGTCGGATGAAAACGCACCAACTGCAGTGATGAACATCCCGCTGCTTTGCGGCGAATGTCATCGGGAAGGCGCCCCGGTATCACGCACTCACGAGATCTCGCAGGCAAACATCCTCGAAAATTACTCGATGAGTATTCACGGTGAAGGCCTGTTCCGCCAGGGCCTCACGGTTTCAGCGGTATGCACATCGTGTCACACCTCGCATGACATCCTTCCGCACACGGACAAGCGCTCGAGCATTCACGTCGACAACGTTGTCAAGACTTGTACGGCTTGCCACGGCCAAATCGAAAACGTGCATCGCAAGGTGATCGAGGGTCGATTGTGGGAAGACGACCCAGGCAAGATCCCCGTTTGTGTGGACTGCCATGCGCCACATAAGATCCGTAACGTCTTCTATGACGAAGGCCTGGCTGACAAAGATTGCCTGAGTTGCCACAGTCAGCCTGATCTGACCATGACGCGCGATGGCAATACCATCAACCTGTTTGTCGATGAGGAGGCTTTTGAAAACTCGGCGCATGCAGATACCTCCTGCGCTCAATGCCACACCGAGGTAACAGTCGCCGAAGAGCGTGCCTGTTTGACAATTCAGTCGCCAGTGGATTGCAGCGTTTGTCATGCTGAGCAAGTAGCGGAGTACGACGTAAGTATGCATGGAACCCTCCATGCAGAGGGCGATACCGATGCGCCGTCGTGCCAGGATTGTCACGCCAAGCACGCGACGCTTGATCAGCTTTCGCCAGAGTCACCGACGTATCCGCTGAATGTGCCGACGCAGTGTGGAACTTGCCATCGCATGGGCGAGAAAGCCGCAACGCGGATACACGCTGACGTCGATGACATTGTCGGTAGCTATGAAGACAGTGTTCACGGTCGCGGTCTCATTGAAAGTGGCCTTGTCGTAACGGCGACCTGTGCGGATTGCCACGGTGCGCATACCGAGATGACTCCGGGAAACCCTGACTCCACGGTTAACCCTGCGAACATTGCCGGTACCTGCGGTACTTGTCACCATGGGATCGCGGAACAATTCAAGAGCAGTATTCACTGGACTGAAGACCCAATAGCCGAGGACGATCACCCGACCTGCCAGGATTGTCACGCCTCGCATACGATCATGCGGATCGAGCGGTTGGGATTCCGCACCCTGATGATGGAGCAATGTGGACGCTGTCACGCGGACGAGGCTGAGACATTCTTCGATACCTTCCACGGCAAGGTTTCGCGCCTGGGCGGTGAGGGCGTCGCCAAGTGTTACGACTGCCATGGTACGCACGGCATCCTTCCGCCTACCGATCCCAATTCGATGCTCAGCAGAGACAATGTTGTCGAGACCTGTGGCCAGTGCCATGAGGGCTCGCACAGGCAGTTCGCGGGCTACCTGACACACGCGACGCATCACGATCGCGACCGCTATCCGTGGCTGTTCTGGTCATTCTGGGGCATGACTGCGTTGCTGATCGGCACGCTGTCGTTTGCGCTATTGCACTCGTTTGCCTGGGTAATCCGGCTCGTGCTGAATCGCAAAGAGTGGCAGAAACACAAGGCATTGAGCCAGGCCAGAGACCAGAAATTCTACCGCCGTTTCAGTCGTCTCCAGCGCACCATGCATATCATAATGATGCTCAGTTTCTTCACGCTGGCGCTGACCGGAATGGCATTGAAATTCTCGTATATGCCCTGGGCACAGGCTGTTTCCAGTTTCCTCGGCGGATTTGACAGCATGGGCTTCCAGCATCGTGTTGGCGCGTTCGGCCTGCTGATCGTGTTTATTCTGCATGCCTACGACATTACACATTACAAGCGCAAGACGAAGCAGACCATGTGGCAGATCATTACCGGACCGGATTCGATCATCTTCAATCGTCGTGATCTCACGGAGTTTGTCCAGTCGATCAAGTGGTTCTTCGGCTTTGGCGAGCGTCCGAACTACGGCCGCTACACCTACTGGGAGAAGTTCGACTACTTCGCAGTCGGCTGGGGAATCATCATAATCGGCACTACGGGACTGGTGCTGTGGTTCCCTGAGTTCTTCACGCACATCGTTCCGGGCTGGGCCGTGAATGTGGCGACGATCATCCACAGTGACGAAGCGCTGCTCGCAGTGGGCTTCATCTTCACGATTCACTTCTTCAACACGCACTTCCGACCCGACAAGTTCCCGATGGATCCCGTGATATTCACCGGGCGTCTGTCTGTCGACGAGCTGAAATACGATAAGCCGGGCGAATACGAAGAGCAGGTGAACTCTGGTGAGCTTGAGGCTAACCTCGTCAAACCGTTCCCGCGGACCAAGGATAAGGGCGTGAGGATATTCGGTTTCGCGGCGGCTACGTTTGGCCTGATCCTTCTAAGCCTGATCATCTACACGATGGTGTTTGGTTACCGTTAGCCGGGGGTCCTGACGGACCTGGAAGGGCGTTTAAGTTTCCCGGGCTGTGAACGGTCACGGCCCGGGCGTTCCGGCGTTCGCGCAGACAATAACGATGCTGTCGAGTGCTGGCTCAGCTGTTTTTGGAGGACTTGTTTTGGACTTAACTGGTCACTGGGTGGGCGTCACAGCCCTGTTTATATTTGCCCTTGCTTACCTGCTGGTGATTGTCGAGGAGTTCACGCACCTCAGAAAGTCCAAGCCGGTGATACTGGCAGCCGGAATTATCTGGGCCATTATCGCTTATCAATATGCGGCTGAGTCGGTCTCTCATGAGACTGAAGAGGCCGTTCGGCACTTCCTTACAGAATTCGCCGAGTTGTTTCTCTTTCTGCTTACAGCAATGACCTACGTCAATGCCATGAGTGAGCGTCGCGTCTTCAGTGCGCTGCGGTCATGGCTCGTAAACCGCCAGTTCAGCTACCAGAAGTTGTTCTGGATTACCGGTGTCCTCGCTTTCTTCCTTTCGCCCATAATCGACAACCTCACAACTGCCCTGGTGATGTGTGCAGTATTGCTGGCCGTCGGGAAGGACAATGCGAAATTTGTCAGTATCGGCTGCGTCAACATTGTTGTGGCTGCAAACGCGGGCGGAGCGTTCAGTCCTTTTGGTGACATCACAACGCTTATGGTCTGGCAGAGAGGCGTTCTGGATTTTCAAACGTTCTTCGCACTGTTTATTCCTTCCGCCGTCAATTACCTGGTACCGGCCGCCATCATGTCGCTGGCGGTGCCAAAAATGATGCCCAAGGCTGACGGGGAAGTCATTGTGATGAAGCGTGGCGCCCGCAGAATGATGTTTCTGTTCGGATGCACCATTGCTACTGCTGTCAGCTTTCACAACTTCCTGCACCTGCCACCGTTTCTCGGCATGATGACCGGGCTCGCGTACCTGCAGATCTTCGGCTATTACCTGCGCCAGACACACGTCGAAGTACCGGGAAACAGTAAAAAGCACGGCCGTCACGGCGAGGTCATTGCGTTCGACAGCTTCCGCGAAATTGCGCGTGCCGAGTGGGATACGTTGTTGTTCTTCTTCGGCGTAATCATGTGTGTTGGCGGCCTTGGATTCATTGGCTACCTGGATCACCTCTCGCAATTCGCTTACCTGGAACTCGGCGCTACGATTGCGAATGTCCTCGTCGGGATCGCGTCCGCAATCGTGGACAATATCCCTGTCATGGTTGCGGTGTTGCAGATGTACCCCGAAATGGACATGGCGCAGTGGTTATTGGTCACGCTGACAGCGGGTGTTGGTGGCAGTCTTCTATCGATTGGCTCGGCTGCGGGCGTCGCTCTGATGGGTCAGGCGCGCGGACAATACACCTTCTTTTCGCATCTCAAGTGGACGCCGGCAATTGCCGCCGGTTTTGCACTCAGTATCTGGGTGCATTTCCTGGTCAACGGCCACTACGTGGGGATCATGCCGGCCTGAGCCAGGCGCCTTGCGGCGCCTGACCTAGCTATCCTGTTCAGGAACGTCCTCGTAGACAACCTCACCGCGCTCCTCTGCCCGTGAGAACGGCGGCTTGCCCGTTAACCAGGTCATATCCATCGGATAAACCGCCGGGTCAAGCATGACAGAGTAGAAGTGCCAGATGAGGATGGCCAGTGTCGCCAGAATCGCCTCCAGGAAATGCAGGACAGTCGCAGCCTCGGGTACCCAACCGGGGAGCCAGGTTAGCGTGAAGTTCTCAAACCACAGCACCAGTCCCGTGATTGCTGTGACGAATGTTCCCCATAAGGCTGCCCAGTATTCGACCTTCTCGACGTAACCGACGCGAACCGGCGCCGGTGGCTCGATTCGGCGCCCGAGGTTGTAGCTGATCCGGTGAGCAAACTCCCTGAAATCGGCGGTCTTGGGCAGGAATGCAGCCATCTGTCCTCGTGCGCGTGAGCTGACGGCGAGATGTATGAAGTGAAAAACGCAGGCGGCCATCAGGCCGACGGCGGCGATACGATGGACGATGCCGCGGAACTCGTTGTCCCAGGCCTGCAGTGGTAAAACCCACCAGCTTTCCGGGTACTTCAGCGCAAATCCGGTTATGACGAGCACGACAAAGCTTACGGCCGCCAGTGCATGGGTGAACCGGAACGGCAGTGACATGCGCTCCCGGATCACGCACTGCTCGGGAGGCCTGCGCCGCCACAACGAGTAGGTGCGTGTCTTCTTGACCAGGTCGAGGAGGTTGTGCAGGAGCATGCCGATGACCGTGACCCAGATCAGCGGTATGTAGATCGCGCGAATCCAGTAGGCAACGACGTTGGTCGTATCCTCGGCCAGTACATGTACGGGTCCGATCGTGAACTGTGTGCCCGCACCCGCATGGCAATTGCCGCAGGTATGCGCCAGGTTATCCGGGTGTATGTACGAGTCGGGATCGCTGGACGGCAGGATATTGTGCACGCCGTGACAACTGGCGCAGTTTGCGACCCGCTGTGATCCGCCGCGCGAGGCCAGGCCGTGAAAACTCTCGTCGTAAGAAGGCACCTGGTCTGCCGGGAGGCCGTATTTTTCGCCAAGCTTGAGGTCGGAATGACAGGGGCCGCACACTTTTGTCGGAATATTGGTCGCCGAGACCGGGGAGTCCGGCGCACCCACTGCCAGGATGCGATGCTCGCCGTGGCAGTCCGTGCACACGGGTGATTCCTTGACCCCGGCGGCTGCGGCCAGTCCGTGAATACTGCGCTCAAACTGCCGCGTGATCTTCCTGTGACATTCTCCGCAAGTTTCGGGGACATTGGCACGGTGAATTGACGACTCAGGGTCTGTTGCGGGCAACGGCGAGTGCGAAGTGTGGCAGTCGTTGCAGCTTGGACCGCCATGGCCATTTCCTGCCTCGGTTGCATGCACGCTGGCTGTATAGGCTTCAATTGGTCGAATCGTGCGTACGCCTGCCGGCGCAGGTTGCCCGGAGCCGTGGCAAACACCGCAGGTCTCACCCTGGCGGCCGCTGTAGAGTGGCGAGGACGGGTCATTCGTCGACGTCATGACGTGAATTTCGCCATGGCAGTTTGCGCACGACGGAAGTTCCATGCCTGTCGATCGTCGCACGCCGAGTTCGCCGTGGACGCTGACGGCCTGAACCTCGGCTACGTCGTTGTGACAGGCCGCGCAGTCGACCGGATCGAGCCCGCGGCGATGCCGCCGGCTATCGGCGCCGACGTGGCAATCGAGGCATTCGGTCATGCCATGAACCGTGGCCTCGAATTGTGCGAGGTCAACTTCGTGACAATCGTTACAGGGATTTGCCTGTTCCTCGTCGCTCGCCAACAGCGTGAGCGGGGTGCAGGCAAGGAGGAGGATGAACCCGACTATTGTCTTGCGCACTGCTATGCTCCGTGTTCCAGATCCCCCTGGTATCGGAACGCATACACATATTATGTGCCTGTTACACCGATATCCCAATACCCAGAAACTGCGAGAAATACGGATTTCCGTGCTGCAGGTACGTAGTCTAGTATCGCCCTCGCTACGGCAAAGAAAAAATTCTGAGTGTTGCTCTTTAGGGAAACAAAACGTTCAAGCGCGCATTAGCGGCAAACTTGTCAGCACAAAAATTTCAGGCACCCCAACGCGGTCTTTGACCGAAGTATTAGGAACACTATGTTCAAGAATTTCCTCGCATCAATTACGCACAACGCAATCAGTTTAATCGGCACCGCAATCGCGGTCGCCGCGTTGGTACTTATGGCAAGTCTATTTGGCATGGAATTCTGGGGCTTTGAAGGTGGTCCGTACCTCGGAATTCTGACCTACCTGATCCTGCCCATGATTTTCGCAGTCGGCCTGGTCCTGATACCAATCGGCGCGGTTCTCTACCGCCGCAGGTTGAGACGAACCACGGGTAGCGAAGATACGCCGTTGCTTCCGATATTCGACCTGAACCTCCAATCGACACGTCGATGGATGCTGATTTTTCTTGCTGCAACAATGTTCAACATCGTCATAATCGCGGGTGCGACCTACAAGGGCGTACACGTGATGGAGTCGGTCGAGTTCTGCGGTCTGGCATGCCACTCGGTCATGGAGCCCGAACATACTGCTCACGCACGGTCGCCGCATTCGCGAGTTGCGTGTGCCGAATGCCATATCGGTCCTGGTGCTGACTGGTTTGTAAAATCCAAACTTGATGGTGCCTG
>CALDZH010000059.1 GCA_937944275.1 uncultured Woeseiaceae bacterium | reverse complement strand
GGAATCAGTGATTTCCATTGCTGCTTTTTGCGGTGACGCGGTTGCATTGAATACGTCTAGCGCGGCCTTTGGAGAGATGACCATGTCGCCGCGGGAATAGAACATCAGAAGTCGCTGGGGAATATCGGCTGGCAGGAGCCGGTTGGCGCGATCGACAAGTCGCATCATCTCGACCGCGGCCGCGGTCGGATAGCACGTGGACCAGAATCGTTCCTGCAGTTCGTCGCGCGGTTCCCAGCAGCGCGTGTCGCCGACCGCCAGCCTGGCAAGCAACGGGCCTGCCGGACGCGTAAGCCATCGGGCGCCCGGGTCGCGCGGCTCGAAGTTCGGCGAGATCATAACAAGCGTATCGATGTGTTTTGCGAGGTCGTGATCGAGCATCGCGGCGGCCAGTGTCGCGCCGGTGCTGGTACCAATCACGATAATCTTGTCGCCTATTGCCGCACCTGAGGCCAATGCGTCGGCGGCATCCTGCAGCCAATCTTCGGCGCGGACTCCCGCTAACGGCTGCTCTACCCGCCCATGCCCGGTCAGCCTGGCCTCATAGAGGTTGGCGTTCAGCATTGACGCGACTGTTTCTGCGAGCGGCGCCGTTTCTTGTCGCGTGGCCGAAAAACCATGAAGGTTTACAACAGACCAGCTGGTACGCGCCTCGCCTTCGGCCCAAACAACGCGCGATTCCGTGTCGGGAATTAATCCCTCGGTGGGCGCGGTTATTGGCAGGATTGGCTGCGTTTCGGAATTGAGCGGCTCCAGTCGCGCCGGTGTCAGCAGCCACATTGTCGTGGTGAGCAGCAGCAGGAATGCGAGTGTGAAGGCAGTCCTATTCAAGTCTGAGAATCTTGTTCCAGTGATTTTTCTCGACGGGCATAATCGACAGGCGATTGCCGCGACGCGTCAGGATCATGTCCTCAAGGCTTTTTTCTGCCTTGATCTCAGCCAACGTTATGTTTCGCTTGAGTTTGCGAACGAACTCGACGTCGACAAGGATCCAGCGCGGATCATCCTTGCTGCTTTTCGGGTCGTAGTAGTTCGATTTCTTGTCGAACTGGACCGGATCCGGGTATGGCTTGCTGGCAACTTTCATGATGCCGACAATGCCCGGTTCCTTGCAGTTGGAGTGGTAGAAAAAGATTTTGTCACCGATTCGCATGTCGTCACGCATCATATTACGTGCCTGATAGTTGCGAATACTGTCCCACATCTCGCGACCGTCACGTTCCAGATCGTCAATGCTGTAAACGTCGGGTTCGGATTTCATTAGCCAATATGCCATGTCGCAGTTCTACGGGTATTCCGAGGGTCAAGGGCCGCGCATTCTAACATGTTCACGCGGTACGATTGTCGTTCGAATGCGTGCTAGCATTGCGTCTGACGCGCTCCACTTTCAGCCTTGAGGTATTTTGTACATGGCAAACATGCTGGCTAACATATTCGGTACTTCGCCGGTTCGTCCTCTCGAGAAACACATGGACATAGTGTATCGATGCGCGAAGAAACTAAGACCATTCGTAAATGCCGTTATCAGACGCGACCTTAAGAGAATGGCGGAGGTCCGCGGTCAGATCGAAGCGCTCGAAAACCAGGCGGACGACATGAAAAAGAATATCCGGCTGCACATGCCCAAGAGCCTGTTCATGCCGGTACCGCGAGAAGACCTGTTGGAACTGCTGCTCGTCCAGGACAAGATCGCCAATCGCACCAAGGATGTGTCGGGCGTCATCATCGGCCGCAAAATGAAGATCCCCAAGCAGATTGCACCCCAGTTTCTGGAGTTTGTAGATCGCAATATTGATGCGGCCAAGCAAGCGCGAAAAAGCGTACGGGAGCTGGATGAGCTGTTTACCGCCGGTTTCAAGGGCGCCGAAGTCTCACTGGTTGCCGATTTGATTGAGGAACTCGATCGCATTGAGACACACACGGATGAGCAACAGACAATCCTGCGGACTGCCGTCTTCGAAATTGAGAAAACGCTTGATCCAATCGATGCAATGTTCCTTTACGAGGTGATCGAGCTAACTGGCGAAATCGCGGACATGGCGGAACGAGTTGGCCGACGCCTCGAGCTGCTGCTCTCGTAACTGCACCTAGAACAACAATTCGGGAATGCGTGCATATCCCGGGGGATCCAAGATGGAAGCACAATATATCTATATCGGCCTGGCCGCCGCGTTCGGCTTGTTCATGGCTTGGGGCATTGGTGCAAACGACGTGGCCAACGCGATGGCAACATCCGTTGGCTCGAAAGCGCTTACGATCAAACAGGCAATCCTCGTCGCGGCGATCTTTGAATTCGCGGGCGCCGTGCTGGCGGGCGGCGAAGTTACGTCAACGATTCGCAAGGGCATCGTCGATGCGGATTTGCTTTCAGATACCCCGGAATTGCTGGTCTACGGTATGCTTGCGGCCCTGCTTGCCGCGGGCACCTGGTTATTGATTGCTTCGAGGAATGGGTGGCCGGTGTCGACGACGCACTCGATTGTCGGTGCAATAGTCGGTTTTGCCGCTGTCGGAATCGGCGTAGATGCGGTGCAGTGGGGTAAGGTCGGCACGATCGTATTGAGCTGGGTGGTGTCGCCGGTTACTTCTGGTTTCATCGCCTACCTGATCTACCGTAGCGTGCAAAAACTGATACTCAGCCAGGAGGATCCGCTGTCCAAGGCCAAGCGCTATGTGCCCGTGTACATTTTCCTGGCCGCTTTTACGATCACGTTGGTGACGATCCTGAAGGGCCTCAAGCACGTTGGTCTGACGATCAGCCTCAGGGATAGCTACATTCTCGCTATCGTCATTGCCTCAGGTATTGCAATGGTTGGCGCATTTTTCATCAGGCGTATCGAGCCCGACAAAAAGGCCGACAAGGACCAGCATTTTTATACCGTTGAGCGTGTATTCGGCGTCCTGATGGTGGTCACCGCATGTGGCATGGCGTTTGCGCATGGCTCGAACGACGTTGCCAATGCTATCGGCCCGCTGGCTGCCGTTGTCAGCATTGCATCAACGGGTACGATCGCTGCGAAATCGTCCTTACCGATCTGGGTCCTGGCGCTGGGTGGCGGCGGAATCGTAGTCGGCCTCGCGACGTTCGGCCGTCATGTCATCGCCACTGTCGGCAAGAAGATAACGCAGCTCACGCCGAGCCGCGGATTTGCCGCCGAGCTGGCAGCAGCCACAACCATTGTCATCGCGTCGGGAACCGGTATGCCGATTTCCACGACGCACACCCTGGTAGGTGCGGTACTGGGTGTTGGCTTGGCACGCGGCATTGAAGCAATCGATATGCGCGTCGTTGCAAGAATCCTGGTGTCCTGGGTTGTTACTATTCCCGCGGGCGCCTTCCTCGCGATTATGTTCTTCTTTGTATTCCGTGCCGTACTTCCGTAAGAGGCAATTGACGCGACACGCGGCCGCGGCAACGATCATGTTGCTGCTGGGCGCTCGCGTTGTCGCGCAGGTACCGGACACCCCAATAATCCGGTACCAGGATACGGCTCACCCGGTTTATGGGGCGGCCGGCATGGTTGCGTCACAAAATCTCTATGCGTCAAAGGCGGGTGCTGATGTTCTGGCTGCCGGAGGCAATGCCGTAGATGCAGCGATTGCCGTGAGTTTCTCCCTGGCCGTCACGTTGCCCCGCGCGGGGAACCTCGGCGGTGGTGGTTTCATGCTCATTCACGATTCGGCCACCGGCGAGAATACGTCGATCGACTACCGTGAGATGGCACCCGTGGGCGCCACACGCGACATGTATCTCGATAAAGAGGGCAACGTTGATAGAAACCGCGCCATGTTCAGTCACCTGGCATCGGGCGTTCCCGGTACTGTGGCCGGCCTGTACCAGGCGCACCAGCAGTTCGGACGGCTGCCCTGGAAGCGGCTGCTTGAGGCGGCGATTGCCCAGGCGCGATACGGTGTGCCGGTCAGTTTTGACCTGGCGGAAATGCTGAAATCGCGCCAGTTACGCATGTGCCGGAACGCAGCGACGTGCGGGTATTTCTACAAGGATGGGGGTGAGCCGTACGCCGCAGGTGAACTTCTGGTCCAATCCGATCTCGCGGATACCCTCGAACGAATCGCGAATGAAGGGCCCGATGGTTTCTACAAGGGTAAAACGGCCGAGCTGATAGTCGACGAGATGAAGCGCGGGGGTGGGCTGGTCGACGCAGAATCCCTGGTTGCCTACCGGGCCGTAGACCGCAAGCCCGTAAGTGGAACGTACCGCGGCTACGAAGTCGTCACGATGTCGCCACCCAGCTCAGGCGGTGTCCACGTTTTGCAAATGCTCAACACACTTGAGCACTTCCCGGTTGCTGAATTCGGCGCCGGGAGCGCGGACAGCATTCACCTGCTTGCTGAGGTAGCCCGGCTTGCCTATGCGGATCGGTCAGAATACCTTGGCGATCCGGATTACTACGATGTGCCTGTCGAGTGGCTTATCAGCAAGGAATACGGTAAGGAACTGGCCGCAACGATTGACATGCGGAAGGCCCGCGAGTCGACGGATGTCGCCCCTGGGGTTGCGCCGCAACCGGAAAGCCCGGATACAACACACTTTTCGGTGATCGATGCGGACGGAAGTATCGTTGCCACCACCACGACGTTGAATTTCTCGTTTGGGTCGGCGATTTCTGTGGCCGGTGCGGGTTTCCTGCTGAACAATGAGATGGATGATTTTGTTTCCAAACCCGGGGTGCCGAATGCGTATGGTCTGCTGGGTGGCGAGGCCAACGCCATCGCAGCGGGCAAACGACCACTGAGCTCCATGACGCCAACGATTGTTCTTGCGGACGGGCAGCCGTGGTTTGCAACCGGAAGCCCGGGCGGCAGCCGCATCATTACGTCCGTGTTGCAGATGCTCGTCAACGTTATCGATCACGGCATGAACCTCGCCGAGGCAGTGAACGCGCCTCGCATGCACCACCAATGGCTTCCGGATATCTTGCAGCTCGAGAGTGGTTTCAGCCCCGATACGGTGAAGATATTGCGCGAGCGCGGTCACGCAGTGCAGGAGTCACGATCATCGATGGGTAGCGTACAGGCCGTCGGTTTCCGGGATGGTGTTTTTCGTGGTGCATCGGACCCGCGGCGCCCGAATGCGGCCAGCGTGGCACCGGCGGCTGCCACCCAATAGTGGCGACCGGCTCACTGGAAGTCTCAACAGCTGCCCGACGATACGCGTTGGCCATCCTGGCCATCGTGTACATGTTCAACTTCATAGACCGGCAAATACTCGCGATTTTGCTGCCGGCGATTCGTGATGAGTTCGGTGTATCGGACGCGTGGCTGGGCTTCCTCGTAGGTCCCGCTTTTGCGATGTTCTACATCGTTCTCGGCATTCCCGTCGCGCGTTACGCGGATCGCCACAATCGACGCAACCTGATTGCAGTGGCGCTTGCGCTCTGGAGTGGCATGACGGCGCTGTGCGGCGTCGCTACGAACTTCCTGCAACTCGCGTTTGCTCGGATTGGCGTCGGCGTCGGCGAGGCCGGCTGCAGTCCGCCCGCTCATTCCATGATCGCCGACCTGTATCCACCCGAGCAGCGTTCCACCGCGATGGGCGTCTACACGATCGGCATCTCCGCGGGCATTATGCTTGCGTTCCTGCTCGGTGGCTGGGTCGCGCAGAATATAGGCTGGCGCGAGGCATTCTTTATCGTCGGTTTGCCGGGGCTGCTGCTTGCGCTCATCGTACGTGCCACCGTAGTAGAGCCGCCGCGCGGTCATTCCGAAGGCAGGGAGGCCTTCAGCGAACAGCCGCCTTTCTTCCGCACCTTGCGATTCCTGTGGCACCGGCCATCATTCGCGCATATGACGGTTGCGGCCGGCCTGTCGTCATATGTCGGCTATTCGGTGATCAGCTTCCTGCCGAGTTTCCTGGTGCGCAGCTTCGGCCTGTCCGTCGACCTGGTTGGCCTTTACCTTGGGCTGATCGTCGGCATCGTCGGCGGGGCGGGCTTTTTCCTCGGCGGATACATTGCCGACCACCTGGGGCAGACAGATCATCGCCGCGCGTTGCGTTTCATTGGTTTGACCGTGTTCCTGACGGCACTGCCTTATGCAGTAATGTTCCTGTCGGACAGTTGGGAGGTCGCCCTGCTGGTATTCCTTATTCCCGCCGCAACCGCAAATGTATATCTCGCCCCGGTGCTGTCGCAGGCTCAGGGCCTCGTGTCGCTGAGGATGCGTGCGATGGCCTCAGCGCTGGCATTGCTTATCATCAACGTCATCGGGCTTGGACTCGGTCCGCTGTTGACCGGGATTCTTAGCGACTACCTCGAGCCGCGATTTGCGGAAGAGTCGATGCGTTACAGCCTGTTGATCGTCACGAGTATTGTGCTGCCGTGGGCCGGTTGGCATTACCTATGTGCAGGCAAGACCATCGACGCAGATCTCATGCGTGCGGCGGAGCACGACTAGCAACATCTTGTGTTGGCCTAGTCCGGCAAGGCCGCGAGTATAGCCCGCATGTTTTTCTTGTAGGCACGTAGCGCTTTTCTGCCCTGTGCCGTCAGCTCATACATCGTGCGAGGACGGTTGCCCTGGAACGACTTGTCTATCTTGACCATCCTCGCGTCGCCGAGCTTGTTTATCTGCACTGAGAGATTGCCTTTCGACATTCCCGACAGATTTAGCAGATAGGTGAAGTCAGCTCGCTTTACCACCGAGAGAAGAACGAGCAACCGCAGACGGGCAGGTTCATGCAACAGCTCATCGATCGGCGGCAGTTCGATGCCGTCTGAATGGCTCATTCCTGCTCCCCGGATGCCACCGGGTTGTTGCGGAAGAAGCGCGCAAGCACTGTGCTGGCAATCAGTAGAATCGGAATTCCCGCAGTCACGAGAATTGGTCCTGGCTCCCAGCCACTAATGGCGCCGACCCCACCTGCTATGACCAGCAGGGTGGCGTAGACAAGAAATCGACCTGTTGCAATCAGCATGGCCGTAAACGCGGCAGGTATTGCCAACAGGAGCGCGGGCAGACCCGCGATGAGCGAGACGGCAGGATCCAGGGCCAGGCGATCGCGCAACACATACAGCGAGACGACAAGTGCGAACGCACCGATACCCAGCAAGATCAACAGCAGCAGCCGGCTTCTGTTGGTACGTTCCCGCTTTTCACTGAATTCGACCGTGCCGAGGCGTGGCTCGATAAAACGCTGTCGGAACGGGCCCCACAGCGGCACCAGCAGGGCCGGTGTAATGGCTCCGCCGACTATAAAATCAAACGACCATGAGATACCGATTGCCAACACACCGACGGCTGCGAACACATCCAGAAGGCCGTCATTCCAGTACGCACGATAGACACGATTTTCTATGGCGCCCATATTCTCCAGCACGTCAATCACTCATTCGATTTATGCCATAAACTGGTTTATAGCATAAACCTTAATATCGTGCATCGTGGATTACCGAAACAAGAGGGTTATTCAGATGTAACTCAGCCAGGTAAGGTGGCGTGTCGCGACAAAACGCGACGTAGGATTGCGGTTCCAGCGATATGGGCCGGTCAGATTCAGCTTGCCCGGGTCAACGCAGAAGACTTTCGGCAGCGAGCAAACGGGCGAGCATGGGTGCACCTCTAGACCGAGCGCAGATACCAGTCAAAGTCGAGCTGTGCGATCTTGTTGTGGTATGAATCGGCCTCGGCCTGTCGGACCAATGCATAGGCTCTGCAGTATTCCTCGCCGAGGTATTCAGGCAATACCTTGCTGCGTCGGAACTTGTTTATTGCGGTCTCCCAGCGATTCGGAATCTTCAGTTTGGGCACGATCTCAGCTCCCTGCTCAACCATGGGTCCGGGATCGATTCGGTTCTTCATGCCGTAGTGCACGCCTGCTACGACGGACGCCATGACGAGATAGGGGTTGGCATCGGCACCGGCCGTGCGGTGTTCGAGGCGCAGGTTATTCTCGTCGGACTCGGGGATGCGTATTGATACGACGCGGTGGTTTACACCCCAATTTGGCTCGACCGGTGCAAACATGTCGGGTCGCAGACGCCGATACGAGTTGGCATTCGGCGCGCCAAGCAGCGTCGACTCCGGCATTATCTTCAGGAGACCGCCCACGGCGTGACGCAGCCGGGCCGAGAAGGGCGGCAGCGCCATTTTCTCCTTTCCCTGGGAGAAATAGTTGTTCCCGTTCTTGTCGACAATGCTCATGTGGATATGCAGGCCGCTGCCGGCATCTTCCTCGAATGGTTTGGCCATGAAACAGGCTATGAAGCCGTGCTTCCGGGCGGCGGCCTTGATGATCCGCTTGAGCATGACCGCGTGATCGCAGGCGAGCACGGCATCGGCGACATGATGCAGGTTGATCTCGAACTGGCCCGCCGAATACTCCGAGATTGCGGCTTCGGCTGGCACATTCTGAGCCTCACACCACGCGTAGACATCATCGAGAAAACCCTCAACCTCAAAAAGATCGTCAGGGTTGTATACCTGCGTGCCGGGCTGGGGGCGGTCGGTGCCGGGCACCAGCGGCGCGCCAATCTTCGGTTCAGCCGCCTTGCCGTCGAGCAGATAGAATTCGAGCTCCGTAGCGACCACGGCTGTCAGGCCCCTTTTCTTCAGTGGTTTGAGCGCGTTCTCGAGTACCGTGCGCGGGTCACCAAAGAAATCCCCGCCGTCTTCGTTCACGATGCGAAAAAATGCCTGTCCCATCGGCCTGCTCGCCCAGGGGACCGGCACGATCGAACCGGGGATCAGCCTGGCCGGTAGATCGGGGTCACCGTCGTCCGCTCCCATGACGCCACTTGTAACCTCGCCAAGTCCCGTTAGTAAAGTCGCGCCCGCACAGAAGACAAAGCCGCCCTTGCAGACCTTGTCGAACTCGCCGCGCCGGACACGTTTGCCCCGGAGAAAGCCGTTCAGGTCCGGGATCAGCAGATCCATTGACTCAAACTCGCCGTGTTTCTTCTGGGCAGCTCGAAGTTCGGTTCGCAGGGAGGGTGATTTAGCCATGGTGTTGCTCTCTTTGTCTTAGCGCGCCCAAGCATCGGGGATTTCGGGTTCTTCCGCAACCGGCGGCATGCTACGATAATATGAAATAAAAAATCATAATATGGAATCAGGCATGCGTGAAAGAAAAACGCCGCAGGGCGCACAATCAGCTCTGCGCGCGGTCCGACTGCTCAAGTTGTTCACTTCCGAGCAACCCGAGCTGCAATTGGCAGAAGTCAGTGTGCTGTCCGGATTGAACAAGACGACGACGCACAGACTTTTACAGGCGCTGCACAGCGAGTCTTTGCTGGATCGCAACGCCGCGAGTGGCGCATACCGGCTGGGACCGGCACTCATGGCGCTGGGTGTGCAGGCCTTGTCGAGCGACAACCTGCGCGTTAAGGCCCGGCCATTGTTGAAGCGGCTTGCCGAGGAGACAGGGGAGACCGCGACGCTCGAAGTGCCGATTGACGACACGATGCTGATTCTTGACGAAGTCACTGGCGGGCATTTTCTCGCGGCCGGGGGCAACGTCGGGACGCGCTGGCCGATGCATGCGACGTCAACGGGCAAGGCACTAATTGCATTCGATGAGCATGGCATGGAGCGGCTATCAGAGCGTCTTACGCCTTTGACCGCGAAGACGATTACGGACCACGACAAACTGGAGGCCCAGTTTGGGGATGTTCGGCGCCGAGGATTTGCTGAAACGGTGGACGAACTCGAGGATGGTTTTTCCGGCGTGGGAGCCGTGGTTCGGGGCAGCACGGGAGAAATTCTGGGTGCGTTGTCGATCTGCGGCCCAACTCAACGGATGACGGAGAGCCGGCGGGCAAGTCTGGGCGCGACGCTTTGTGCAGCGGCGGGACAACTGCAGCCGCGCTATTGATTCGCCATGATAAGATTCTCGACGACTGAGAGCCGCAGGACTAATCACATTAATAAGAGCAAACTGGTCTCCCGGAGCCTGATCCGACAATTTCTCGTTGCAAGCTGTTTTGCAATCCTTCCGCTTTCTTCATCTGCGATCGAAATTGAAACGCCCGCTGTCGGCTTGACCGGTGTGCCGCTGAAATACTCGGTAACGGGTGTGTTGGAAGGTACGGTCGCAAAACTTTCCGTGGCTGGATCGACGTGGTCTGCAACTGCGGATGCAGATGGTAATGCCACGTTTGACGGCGTTCTGATCGAAGAGACAGGGACAACGGTCGTGACGGCCAGCGCGGGCGAACAAACGGCGAGTACCGACCTGCGAGTGATCCCCGGGTGGGTCTCGGTTCTGCCGGCGGTACTGGCCATAGCTGTCGCGCTTACGCTTCGCAATGTCATTCCTGCGCTGCTACTCGGCTTGTGGGTGGGCGCGACAGCGTTGCAGTCCTTCACCTTTCAGGGTGCGGGGCGAGGTCTGCTCGACAGCTTCCAGGTTTTCGTAACGAGCGCGATCGCCGATTTTGACAGGGCATCAATCATACTTTTTACGATGATGATCGGCGGCATGGTTGGCATCATCACACGTAACGGCGGCATGGCGAGCATCGTGAGAAGCATCGTAAGCCGGGCCAAAACGGCTGTCGGCGGCCAGGTGGCAGTCTGGCTGATGGGCCTGATGATCTTCTTCGATGACTATAGTAATACACTGGTTGTCGGCAACACGGCACGCTCGCTGACCGACCACCTTAAGGTCTCGCGCGAGAAACTCGCGTATATCGTTGACTCGACTGCTGCACCCGTTGCGTGCATTGCACTCATCACGACCTGGATTGGCTACCAGATCGGCCTCGTCGATCAGGCTTTGGAAACGATCCCCGAGCTGCAGCATGTGCAGGCGTATTCCGTTTTTATACACTCCATTCCATACAGCTTTTACCCAATACTCGCGATCGTGTTCGTTCTTATGATCGCGTCGAGCGGGCTGGACTTCGGCCCGATGTACAAGGCCGAGAAGCGGGCGCGCAATGGCAGCGTCAAGCCGGAAACTGCCGAGGCACTGCCTGCAATTCATGGTGACGAACTGGAGCCGAAAGACAAGATCCCGTTGCGTGCAATTAACGCGTTTGTTCCGATCATTACGCTCGTTGTTGCGTTAATGGTAAGCCTTTTCGTTCTCGGAGAAGGTGACACGCTGGTCAGTATCCTGGAGACGACGAGTCCGTATCAGGCGATGATGTACTCGTCATTCGTTGGCGTTCTGGTGGCCGCTACGATGTCGATCGGACAGCGTATCCTGTCGATCCACGAGACAGTTGATGCCTGGTATGGCGGACTTCGCGCCACTCTATTCGGCATGATTATCCTGGTGCTTGCCTGGTCGCTTTCGGATCTGACCGCAACGCTGAACACGGCGTCGTATCTTGTAACACTGCTTGCGGATTCCTTACCTGTTGCGCTGATTCCGGCCATTGTCTTCATTCTCGCCGCAATTACAGCTTTCACAACGGGCACGAGCTGGGGGACCATGGCGATTCTCATGCCGCTGGTCATTCCATTATCCTGGGCTGTTATGGGTGTGAACGGTATAGCCGATGCCGGCGGTATGCATATTCTGTATTCGTCGGTCGCCTGCTGCCTTGCCGGGGCAGTTTGGGGTGATCACTGTTCGCCTATTTCTGACACTACGGTGCTATCGTCCGTGGCGAGCGGCTGCGACCACATCGAACACGTACGCACGCAGCTGCCTTATGCCTTGCTGGTCGGGATTGTTGCACTGGCTCTGGGTACGATTCCAGGCGGCTTTGGTATCCCGCCCTGGATCTCGATCGTGATCGGTATCGGCGTCCTCTGGGGTGTTCTGAAGTTCTTCGGTCGGAAATCATTGGCCTGAGGGCAGCATGAAAAGTAAACCGATCATTGGCATTCCCTGCGATCGCCGCATCTACACAGGCCAGCCGTTTCATATGGCCGGTGAGAAATACCTGACGGCAATTGTGCAGGCAGCAAATGCCATCCCTTTGCTGATTCCTGTGCTAGAGGACGAAATCGATTTCGACGTCTTGCTCGGGCACCTGGATGGCATCCTGTTGTCGGGTAGCTACTCCAACGTTGAGCCGCATCACTACGATGGTGAGCCGAGTGAGGAAGGTACTTTGCATGATCCCTGCCGCGATGCAGTGACGCTGCCCATGATCAGGCACGTGCTCGATATGGGCATGCCGCTGTTTGCGATTTGCCGGGGCTACCAGGAACTCAATGTTGCGCTCGGCGGCACCTTGCACCAGAAAGTGCATGAAGTGCCGGGCTACCATATGCATCTCGAAAACCCGGACGACCCGATGGAGGTTAAATACGGGCCTTCACATCCTGTCAGCTTGCCCGAAGGGGGGCTGCTTCGTTCACTGGTGGGTAAAGAGTCTATGATGGTGAACTCGCTGCACTCCCAGGCCGTTGCGAGACTAGCGGATGGTGTGACGGTTGAGGCAATTGCCGATGACGGATTGATCGAGGCGTTTCGTGTCGATGATACGCCAGGTTTCAACCTGGCTGTGCAGTGGCACCCGGAATGGCGAGCAACAGAAGACGAATTTTCAATGGCAATGTTCAAGGCGTTCGGTGACGCGTGCAGAGCACGTGCAGCCAAGCGACAGGTGTAATGGTGAGTGACGACGACCTTATTCAAGACTGGTTGACCGAAAGAAATATCGAAGATGTCGAGGCCATCGTCCCTGACATGGCGGGTGCCGCCCGCGGCAAGGTCGTGCCGGCGGCGAAATTTGGCAAAGCCACGATGAAGATGCCCGAGGGTGTCTTTGCGCAGACAGTTTCGGGCGACTATGTCGCCGACCCCGACAATGTCGAGGACAAAGACATGTGGCTCGTGCCCGATCCCGAGACCCTGCGTCCCGTGCCGTGGGCGGCTGAGCCAGCTGCCGCCGTATTTCTCGACTGTTTCCACAGCGATGGTTCGCCCGTTGCCAAGTCTCCGCGCGGCGTTCTTCGCCAGGTGTTGTCACTGTATGAGGCGAAAGGCTGGATCCCCGTGGTCGCGCCCGAAGTCGAGTTCTACCTGCTCAGTCCTCACTCGGATCCCAACGCGGACGCCGAACCACCAGAAGGGCGCCTCGGCTGGACTGAGGGCGCCAATCAGCCTTACAGCATAGACACGATGAACGACTTCGACGAATTCGTAAATCAGGTCTATTCTTACTGTGAGGCTCAGCGGATCAACATCGACACAATCTCTCAGGAGATGGGCCCGGCACAGTTCGAACTAAATTTCTTGCACGGTGATGCACTCGAACTTGCAGACCAGGTTTTTCTGTTCAAGCGCACGGTTCGTGAGGCTGCGATAAACCACAACATGCATGCGACGTTTCTTGCCAAACCGATGGCGAACGAAGCCGGCAGCGCACTGCATATCCACCAGAGCATTGTTGACACTCAAGGTAACAATATTTTTTCTGACGCGAATGGCAAGCCGACGGATCTGTTTAATGGCTTCCTTGGTGGTTTGCAAAAACACATGAACGAAGCGCTGCTTATTTTTGCGCCCTACGTAAACTCGTATCGCCGGCTGGGAAGTCCGTGGTCGTCGCCCGTAAACCTCGCGTGGGCAATTGATAATCGAACAGTCGGATTGCGCGTTCCCGACTCGCCGCCGGAAGCGCGTCGAATCGAGAATCGACTGGCAGGCTCTGACGTGAATCCTTACCTCGTGATTGCAGCGACTCTGGCTTGCGGTTACCTGGGGATGATCAATGGATTGCAGCCAACCGAGGCGACTGAGGGCAGTGCTTATGGTGATGATCACAGCCTGCACCGGCACATTTATGCAGCGATTGACGCGATGCGTGAATCGAAGGGGATGCGCAGCCTGCTGGGCGACGCATTCATCGATCTGTACACGGCACTAAAAGAACACGAGTACAGAGAGTTTGCGGAGATCATCACGCCGTACGAGCGTGAGATCCTCATGTTCAATGTCTGACTTTTTGACTGGGAATTTTAATGACAGCAATTGAAAAGCGCTCGAGGCAGGATTGGCAGGAACTCGACAAGGAGCATCACCTGCATCCGTTTACCGATCACAAGTCCCTGCACAAGAAACGCTCACGCATCATCACGCGTGCCGAGGGCGTTTACATCTTTGATGCCGACGGCAACAAAATTCTTGATGGCATGTCTGGTTTGTGGTGTGTAAATGCAGGCTATGGCCGGCAGGAGCTGGTCGATGCGGCGGCCGCGCAGATGCAGGAGCTTCCGTACTACAACAACTTCTTCCAGTGTGCGCATCCGCCATCCATCGAACTGGCGGCAATGCTCAAGGAAGTCAGCCAGCCGCAGTTCAATCGTGTGTTTTTTACGGGCTCGGGCTCCGAATCGAATGACACGATCGTGCGTATGGTGCGTACCTACTGGGACCTGATGGGCCAGCCGGAGCGGCATACGATCATAAGCCGCCACAATGCCTACCATGGCTCAACCGTCGCGGCAGCAAGCCTCGGCGGCATGAAGCCGATGCACAAGCAGAGTGGATTACCGATTCCCGGAATCGTTCATGTCGATCAACCGTACTGGTTTGGCTCGGACCAGAGTCTGTCACCGGACGAATTTGGCATCGTTACGGCGCGCTCGATAGAAGACAAGATCAAGGAAATTGGTGCGGAAAAGGTTGCTGCATTTATCGGCGAGCCCATCCAGGGTGCGGGTGGGGTCATCGTGCCGCCCGATAGTTACTGGCCGGAAGTGCAACGAATTTGCGATGAATACGGCATCCTGTTGATCTCCGACGAGGTCATAACCGGTTTCGGCCGACTCGGTGAGTGGTTTGGCGCGGACTATTACGGGACCCGACCCGATTTCATGCCCTTTGCAAAGGGCGTCACATCCGGATACCTGCCGCTCGGCGGCGTGTTCGTCAGTGACCGCGTAGCCGATATCCTTGTCGACAAGGCCGGTGAATTTGCGCATGGCTATACGTACTCGGGTCACCCCGCAGCTTGTGCCGTTGCAATTGCCAACCTGAAGATCCTGCAGCGCGAGAATCTTGTAGAGAGAATTCGCAATGACATCGGTCCCTACCTCCAAAAAAGATGGGCTGAACTCGCAGACCATCCACTCGTCGGTAACACGCGCATGGTCGGTCTTATGGGTGCGCTTGAGCTCGTCAAGGCGAAGGAACCCCTGGAACGATTTGACGAAAAGCAGGGCGTTGGTGGAATCGCTCGCGACCTGTTCATCGAGAATGGTTTGTGCCTGCGTGCTTCGGGCGATGCAATTATTTGCGCACCGCCTTTCACGCTGTCGCACAGCGAGGCGGACACTATTATCGACGTCACGCGCAAGGTTCTTGACCTGACGGCGAAAGCAGTAAAGGCGTAGGTGCACGCGTATGGACAAGTATAAGAGCGATCATGCGATTACTCGCGAGAGCCTGTATGGCACAACGCCGGAGCCCACCTACGCGGGTGTCACGTCATTCATGCGGCGGAAGTACACCCGGGACCTCAATGGCGTTGATGTTGCCGTCACCGGCGTGCCGTTTGATACCGCGACAACCAATCGACCAGGTACCCGGCTGGGACCGCGCGGAATTCGAAACGCATCGACGACCATGGCATGGGAAAAACCTTATGGCATGGAGTTTGATCCGTTTGACAAACTTGCCGTCGCTGATGTTGGGGATTGTTTTTTCGATCATGGAAAGCCGGAATCGGTTCCTGCCGCGATCGAGGAGCACGCGTTCAATATCATAGACCAGGGGCCGGGGTTACTGGCGCTGGGTGGCGATCACTTCATTTCCTATCCGCTGCTGAAAGCGCATGCGAGGAAGCACGGCGCACCGCTTAGTTTGTTGCACTTTGATGCGCATAGCGATACGTGGGCAGATGAGGATGACCGCATCGATCACGGGACGATGTTCTACTGGGCCGCGAAGTACGGCATTGTGGATCCGGCGTCTTCAGTGCAGATCGGCTTGCGTACGGAAAACCCCGATACGATGGGTTTCAATATAATCGATGCGCCGCGCGTGCATGAGATTGGTGTCAACGCCGTCATCGATGAGACACGCAAATGCCTGGCAGACAGGCCGGTATATCTGACCTTTGATATCGACTGCCTGGATCCGAGCTATGCACCCGGCACCGGTACGCCCGTATGTGGCGGACTGACGAGCCACCAGGCCATGTCGATACTTCGGGGACTCGGCGGAATCAACCTGGTCGGTATGGATATTGTCGAAGTTGCGCCTGCCTACGACGTCGCGGAAATCACATCACTTGCTGCAGGGCATCTCGCGATGGAAATGCTTTACCTTTACGCCTGCAGGTAAGTCAGGCGATCTGCCGCATTTCGCCGGGCAGGAATACGTTGACAATCATCTCGGCAATCTCGTCGAGCGTTCCCTCTGCGTCGATGTCGATACCACTCGATCCTTTTAGTTCGTTGCCGAGCGCGAGCAGGCCTCCCGAAGAGAGCCTGATCATGTTGAACAGTAGTTTTGGGTTTCCCGGTGGTGCGACGCCAATCTGCTGCAGTTCTTCCATCAAGACAAAAGATGTGTCAAACAACGGCTTCAGGTGCGCTTCAATCAACCAGTCGAGGCGCTCATTCGGATAACTGGCCTCCTGCACCATCACTTTGTGCAGTGCAGGCTGACTCTTCGCATAGTGCAGATAGGTTCTGATCATGGATGCCATCCGTTCTTTCGGAGATTCGTCTTTATGAACCTCGAGCGACGCGGCCAGAGAACGGCGAAAATCACGAAAAACCCTGTCGGCAGCGGCACGCCACAATCTATCCTTGTTCTTAAAGTGATATGTGATTAATGGATGATGCACACCCGCTCGCTCGGCAATGTCCCGTGTCGACGTACCTTTGAAGCCCTTTTCTGAGAATGCATCTATCGCTGCATCGAGCAATTTCTCTTGCGTGACGATACTGCGCTGCTGCTGCTTTCGGGGCGGTTTGTCGACCGCCCGGATAGTTTCTTGTGACATTAATTTGACCGATATTGAAATAATCCGGCCCAGCGTAACGGGATTGTTCAAATTGGTCCAGTGCGGACGACTTTCGGTCGGAACGTAGCGGCTCGAGCTTACTCCAGTGCGAACATCATGCGCACGCCAGCGCGCTTTTCAACAGCGACGCCGTTTTCGAGAATCGGCTCAAATTTCCATCTTTCGACCGCCCGTATGGCGGCGTTGTCGAACACCTCAACCGGCTCTGAGTCGCGAACTTCGACGTCCCGAACTGATCCATCCAGGGCAACCGTAAATTCGATGGAGACCCAGCCCGACAGGTTTCTTCGCTGCGCGACGCGTGGGTACTTCGGCGCGTAGTACTTGGTGCGAGTCAGCGAACTGATTGCAACTGGTTTCTCGCTGAGTACATCGGCGCTGACGGGCTCATCCAATGTCTCAGCAGCCATGGCGTCAGTCACGGACTCGTCATCCTGAGTAGCGGCATCACCACTATCGGTACTCACGCGCTCCCCAACAGTTTGTTCGGTTGTTTCTTTCGGAGCTTTCTCGACAGCTGCGGCCTGGGCATCTTCCTCAGCAAGGCGCTGCCGTTCCAGGCGGGCCTTCTCGGCAGCCTGGCGATCAGCTTCTGCCTGACGGCGCGCTTCTGCAGCGCGACGCTGTTCCTGCATAATAATGGCATCGCGCGCGCTGACCAGCGCGGTATCGGTCGCTGCCAGCTCGCTGCTCGATGCGTCGATAGCGCGCGCGTTATTCAGGAGTTGCTCGGCATTATCCAGCCTGCCGCCATCGATCTCTGTGCGCGCCTGCAGTACGAGCGTGCTGGCGATGACACTAAGGCCCTGGCGTGCTGCCGCGTTGCCCGGGTCATTCGTTAGCACGAGGTCGTAATAGTAACGAGCATTATCATTGGCCGGGCTGAGCAAGTCGCCCTCCTCGAAACGAGCGTTGGCCAGCGCCAGCACCTCGTCAACCTTTTGTTCGCTGCGAGCCGAATCGAATTCCTCGGCCACCGCGTCCACTTCAGTCGTATCAGCGACTGCAAGCGCACGAGCAGCTGCGATCGCGTTGCCGGCATCCTCAAAGCGCGTATCGCGAATAGCGGCGCGCGCATCTGCGAGATGACTGCGAAGCTGCATCTGCGCAAGTTGTGCCGCCAGGAACGGCAGGCGAGGATTGTCGGCATCAGCCAATGCCACGCGTTGGAGTGCGGCGGCGGCGTCATCGAGGCGTGTATCGAGTACTGCGCTTTCGGCCATGCCCAAGGCTTGCTCGATTACAGTATCAAGTTCAGCCGCGACTGCAGCATTTGATGGATCTGCAGCAACTGCGGCGAGATACAGTTCGATAGCGTTGGAACCGGCAGGATTAAAAATTTGCCCAGCACCGCGGGCCAGCCGAGCCTCATCGACGAGTGGCTGCGCATCATTGCTTGCATTCACAGGCGTATCGAAGACCACATCCTCTTCCGTTACGGATGGGGTAGAAGTAACCAAAGAATCCTCAATCAGATCGGCTTCATCGTCGCTACCGGTGAACCAGAACAGCACACTGGCGAGCACGATAATAGTCGCTGCGGTGATGCCGATCACCTTTGCATTCCTGACGATATATTCACGGGCCCCATCGCTTAGCGCGGCCAGTTTCGGGGGTGTTGCCACTCTTTTCGGGAATTCCGGAGCAGGGGCTTCACTTTCCTTGCGATTCTTTATGAACGAGCTGACAAGGCCTGTAATAGTTTCCGCGAAACTCGTGTCGTCATCCCCGAGTGCACTCGACAAGCCGCGGTCGATCGGCGATTCATTCCTGGGTTCGCCCAGCGGTGGATCTTCGGGTAATGGTTCAGGAATGACCTTTGGCTTTGGGGCTAAAGGATTCGGAATGGGATTTGCTTTCGTTGCAGGTGCTGTTGCCGGACTGGACTGAGGCATTGCCCGCGTTGCCGGCGCCGGTTTTGGAGCAGGCTTCCGAGCTGCGGGAGTTCCCTTGATCTTGAACGTCGCATCAGGAGCTTCGAGATGGTGTTTAACCGATGCTTCTACGGCGAGGCGCGCACGGCCTGGCGATACCGGCTTCAACAGGAAGCGATATACATTGCCACGATTGATGAGATCCATGAGCATCTCGCCGTCATCGCGGCGACCGGCAACGATTGATACTAATCGCGATGACCCTTGACGCAGATACTGTATCAATCGTTCGATTTTTTCGGTGACCATGGCGGCGTCCAGCACCGCGACGCCCACCTTATGCGTACGAATAATCTCATCGGCCTGGGCCAGTGTGTTGGCGTAGTGCACCGTGTGCATGCCGCGAGACGACTCCTTGATCGTTGCCAGGAACTCGTGATCTTTGGTGAAAACCAGAACATCGATATACCGTGATCCGGCAGCAGTCGCCGCCGAGATCTTTTCCGGATTCAATGCCGGCATTCGGCCGGTGCCGTCGCTGATGATCGTGGAGCCATTCTCCGACGTTTCCATAACGATATGTTCGGCGGGTTCGTCGACATCAGCTGCTGTGTCATTCGCCGACTCGGCCAGCGCCATCAGGCGTACTTGCTGCGTGGCATTGTCGACCATTTTGCGCAATGATTCGGTCGAAACGTTGCCGCGCACGACCTGAAATACTTCCTCGTCTCCGACGAGCGCCTCAAGGCCCTGGTTGGCACTACCAGCCAGCAGGATACCGACGGTTTCGGGTGAACGTTTCTTGGCTTCGCGCAGAGCTTCAAGGCCACTCATGCCGGGCAGGTCTTGAGCCGAGATGATAACGTTGATCGGCGTCTCTACGAGCGTATTCAGCGCTTCGCTTCCGCTGGTGGCGTAATGCACCGTGTAGCGATCTCCAAACCCCGAGCTCAACGAGTCCAGAGTGCTCTGTTCGCTATGCAGCAACAATACCTGTGTCTTGTAATGGTCCAGCGGCACTTCGATTCCTCCAAAACCTTATGTTTAATTACGCGGACTCTCTATTTCGCCAGCAGAGTATATCCACGGGCTTCGGGCGAAGTGCCGGCAGGGGGCGACATAATTTTGAATCTGTGACATGGCGCACAGTGCAAGTGCAGGGCGCGTCACGTTTGGGCTCCCGGCTGTGCAGCCAATCAAGAATGCCGCTCAGCTGCTTCATTTCAGGCAGGCCTGAATGGCCGGCCGGAAACGGTGCTAGGATCGATATTACCGCCGGGAATCGACCTCGGTCTTGAGGGCCTCAATGGCTGCTTCGAGCGGCATGACTTGCTGCTTTTTGGAGCCGAGTCGGCGCACGGCAACGGTACGATTTTCGATTTCGCGTTGGCCGACTGCAAACAGTGCGGGCACCTTGGCCACGCTGTGTTCGCGCACCTTGTACGAGATCTTCTCATTCCTCGTATCGCAATCCGCTCTCAGGCCTGCTGCCCGCAACTCGGCAACGATCTCGTTTGCATAGTCGTCAGCATCCGAGGTAATCGTCAGCACCTTGACCTGCTGGGGTGCCAGCCACAGCGGCAGCTTGCCGGCATGGTGTTCGATCAGGATGCCCATGAAGCGTTCGATCGACCCAAGGATGGCACGATGCAACATCACGGGAACATGCTTGTTGCCGTCTTCACCGATATAGGTCGCACCGAGGCGCTCGGGCATATTGAGATCGACCTGCAACGTACCGCATTGCCAGTCGCGGCCTATAGCATCGCGCAGGACGAATTCCAGCTTCGGTCCGTAGAACGCGCCTTCGCCCGGGTTGTGGGTGTACTCGAACCCACTTGCCTCGAGCGCTTGCAGGAGCGCCCGCTCGGCCTGGTCCCAGACTTCGTCGGCGCCAACGCGAACCTCGGGTCGATCGGCAAACTTGATGCGTACGTCATCGAACCCGAAGTCCTTGTAGATGCTGAGAATCAGGTTGCAGACAGCAATCGACTCATCAGAGATCTGCTCAGGTGTGCAGAATATGTGCGCATCGTCCTGCGTGAATGCGCGTACGCGCATCATGCCGTGCAAAGCGCCCGACGGCTCATAGCGGTGACACTTGCCAAACTCGCCCAGACGTTGTGGCAGGTCGCGATAACTCTTAATGCCTTGGTTGAACACCTGGATATGGCCCGGGCAGTTCATCGGTTTTACCGCGTAAACGCGACCGTCGACAGTCTCTGTCGTAAACATGTTATCGCCAAAGGCTGCGTTGTGGCCCGACTTCTCCCATAAGGCTTTCGCCATGATCTCAGGGGTGTTGACCTCCTGATAATCGGCTTCGGTGTTCTTTTCTCGCATGTAGGAAATCAGAGACTGGTATATGGCCCAGCCGTTTGGGTGCCAAAACACTGCGCCCGGGGCCTCCTCCTGGAAATGGAAAAGATCCATAACGCGACCGAGACGGCGATGATCACGCTTTTCGGCTTCCTCGAGCATGTGCAAATACTTGCGCAGCGCTTTGTCGTTTGACCAGGCGGTGCCGTAAATGCGTTGCAGCATTTCGTTATTCGAATCGCCGCGCCAATAGGCACCTGACACGTGTGTGAGCTTGAATGCCTTGCCCAGCTTGCCGGTCGATGGCAGGTGAGGGCCGCGGCACAGGTCGATGAATTCGCCCTGGCGGTAAAGTGTCAGGTCTTCATCTGAAGGAATGCTTTCGATGATCTCGGCTTTGTACTCCTCGCCAATACCACGAAAAAATTCGGCGGCCTTGTCGCGCTCCCAGACTTCACGCTCGATCACCTCGTCGCGATCGACGATTTCCTGCATGCGTTTCTCAATGGTCTCGAGATCCGCATCGGTGAACGGTTCCTTGCGGGCAAAGTCGTAGTAGAACCCGTTATCAATAGCAGGGCCGATTGTCACCTGAGTCTCAGGCCAGAGCTCCTTGACGGCTTCAGCGAGCACATGTGCCGCATCGTGGCGTAGCAGCTCGATGCCTTCCTCAGAATCACGCGTGATGATCGCGACTTCGGCGTCATCGCTGATTTCGCGATTCAGGTCCCAGAGGTCGCCATCAACGCGAATGGCAACAGCTGCCCGAGCGAGCCCCTCGCCAATACTGGCGGCGATATTGGCTCCACTGGTTGTGGCGTCATACTGACGCTCGGAGCCGTCAGGTAAGGAAATTTTCGGCATGATTCAGGTATTTTTCTGCGCGGGTAAGACAGCGCGCAATTGTACGCGAATTGCCCCGTGTTTAAAGAAGTTCGCGTACAATCCGGCCTCATGAACGATATCGAACCGCGGGATTTTATCCGCAAGATCATTTACGACGACCTCGAGTCGGGTAAGCATGCCGAAATCGTGACCCGATTTCCGCCAGAGCCGAACGGCTATTTGCATGTCGGGCACGTCATGGCGATCTGCCTGGACTTCGGCGTGGCTGCCGAGACCGGCGGCCGCACTTTTCTGCGTCTTGATGATACGAATCCAGGTAAGGAGAGCCCTGAATTCGTCGAGGCGATCAAGGATGACGTGCACTGGCTGGGTTTTGACTGGGAAGACCGGTTGACGCATGCATCAGATTATTTCGACCGCTTGTACGAGTCCGCGATACAACTTGTCGAGCAGGGCGTCGCCTATGTTGACAGCCTCAGTGCTGAAGAAATTCGCGAGCACAGAGGTACGCTGACCGAGTCTGGCAGAAACAGTCCGTACCGCGATCGCAGCGTCGAGGAAAACCTCGACCTGTTCCGGCGCATGTATGCCGGGGAGTTTGGCGACGGTGAGCATGTACTGCGCGCCAAGATCGACATGGCGTCGCCGAACATGAATATGCGCGATCCTGCGATTTATCGAATCCGCCACATCCCGCATCAGAACGCGGGCGATAAGTGGTGCATTTATCCGATGTACGACTACGCACACGGCATGTCCGATGCCTACGAAGGCATCACACACTCATTGTGCACGCTCGAGTTCGAGGATCATCGACCGCTTTACGATTGGTTCCTTGACCAGTTGCAGCCCGAGCACCGTCCGCGCCAGATCGAATTTTCGCGGCTGAATCTTGCCTACACGATTACGAGCAAACGCAAGCTCAAGGCGCTCGTTGACGAAGGTGTTGTATCCGGATGGAACGATCCGCGCATGCCGACAATCTCTGGCATGCGCCGGCGTGGCTACCCTCCCGCAGCGTTGCGAGAGTTCGTGAAACGCGCCGGCGTGACGAAGAAAGACAAGCTGATCGAGATGGGCGCGCTGGAAACCTGCGTCCGTGACGTACTTGGCGAGACTGCGCCGCGGCGAATGGCCGTGTTGCGGCCGCTCAAGATTGTACTGACCAACTACCCGGAAGGCCAGGTTGAACTCATGGAGGCGATGAATCATCCGGGCAATCCTGATTTCGGCACGCGTGAGTTGCCGTTCTCGCGCGAACTCTGGATCGAGCAGGATGATTTCATGGAGGATGCGCCGCGCAAGTTCTTCCGCCTGAAGCCTGGTGGCGAGGTCCGGCTCCGTTTCGGTTACATCATTCGTTGTGACGAAGCCATCAAGAATGATGACGGCGAAGTTGTCGAGTTGCGTTGTAGCTACGATCCTGACACACGCAGCGGCACCGGTACTTCAGACCGTAAGGTCAAGGGTACGATTCACTGGGCATCCTGCGCGCATGCTGTCGATGCATCGGTACGGCTCTATGATCGACTCTTCACCGACGCGAATCCGAATGCCGCGGAGGACTTCCACAAAGTCCTGAATCCAGGCTCGCTTGAAATCGTCGCTGCAAAGCTCGAACCGTCATTGGCATCGGTTGATGAGGCCGTGCAATTCGAACGGCTCGGCTATTTCTGTAGAGATTCGGCAGACGATACCGTTAGTACTCACGTATTCAACCGTATCGTGACGCTGCGCGACTCCTGGGCAAAACTTGAAAAGCAGGCAATGCAGCAGCAAGGCTGACGACAAACTCATAAACGTTTCAGCTACCTTTCATAAATAGGGTACCGGACACCATATTTCGAGAAATATGGTGTCCGGTACCCTATTTCAGGTCAGGTAGCCGTCGCGAATGATCAGAGGTGCGCCGCGGGCTGTGCCGAGTCCATCTCCCGCACTGCCCTCAGACTTCGCGATTTCGATAACGCCGAATGAATTGATGAGCGCCAGATAGTCGCCCGGCTTGGCACGGCCGTACGTCGTCTGCATGCCGATCTGGTGACCCGCAATGTTGGCGACAGGCTCGTCGAAGTCTCGAATCAGATGGGCGTCGATGTTGCTGATCAGGTTGCCGAATGTGTCCATTGTGACGATCACTCCGTTGATCCTTCCCCGGGTGACGTTCGGCTCATCGATCCATCCCGGTGTCCAGTCGTTCGTTTCCGCGCCCATGTCCTGCACCGTGATGCGCCCTGCAGCGAGCTCCGCTGCGATGGGCGCGAAAATATCGCGGCCGTGGAAGGTGGCGCTGGGCGCAGGCAGGTTCAGCGAATCCAGTTTCGAATTGTCGAGTTTGTAAATGCGCGGTTTGGCGCAACTTTCAAATAATTGCGCGAGCAGGCCGTTATCCGGCGCCATGAAAACATGTCCGTCGCACTCGGCCAGCAAAATGTCTCGTTCTGTACCGACACCCGGGTCCACGATCGCCAGATGCACAGTGCCTTCCGGAAACCACTGGTACGAGCGACTGACCCAAAACCCGGCCTCGGGCGGCCACTGCGCAGGAATATCGTGCGCAAGATCAATGATCCGCGCAGCAGGAAAGTGCCCCAATATGACGCCTTTCATTACTGCCGCAAATGGCCCTTTGTGGCCAAAGTCTGTCGTGATCGTAATGACGCCGGATGGCTGCATGTGATTCAGAGCGCGTGTACCGGGCGAGTGAAGTGGCGTACGAACAGGTACAAAGGCAAGGCGAAGGACAAGCCGATGAGCAGGTTCACGACGATAAAGGCCCATGGCGCCGGACCCTTGTCGCTGCGCCACATTTCGACCATCACAGCCCAGAATGCGAAAGAAGAAATCAGTAGATCCGAAGTCAGCCCGCCAGCCGCGCCGTTTGCGAATGCGGCCTCAAGAAAGGCCATCATGTCGAGTCCGTTCTCCTGGATGAACCCAGCGAAAAAAATACACGGTATCGCAGCACCGAGAACTGCCAGTATCAGGTATAGCGTCTTGTAATTCATTACGTGCCTCCTGTCCCAGGGGCAAGTTTATCAGGACGCTTCCAATGCTGCCCGATGCCTGAAGCTATAGCGTGCCCAATAGATGAACAACGTATCGAATGCAGCTATCACTACCTTGAACAGGTACTTGGCGCCACCGAGAGCGAGGGCTGTCTTCAGGTCAACGATTCCCCACCATGCGACCAACGAATAGATCGTTGTGTCGATAACCTGCGAGCCAAGCGTGGAGCCATTGTTGCGCAACCACAGCCAGCGATCGCCGGTTATCGACTTGATCTTGTGGAACGCCCAGACATCGAAATGCTGGCTGATGAAATAGGCGAGGAGCGAGCCAAAAATGAAGCGCGGTGTGAAATTGACTATCGTCACGAAGGACTCATGAATCGAAGCGGAAAATGCGGCAGTCTCAGGCTTGGTGCTCGGCAGGTAAAGCAAAGCGAGGCTCAGCATTACAAGAACAATGACACTGACCGCAAACCCCATGCGCACAGCCTTGTTTGCCGCTTCCTTGCCGTAGTTTTCGCTGAGTACGTCCGTTGCGAAGAAGATACTCGAGTAGAAGATGACTCCCAGACTGGTTTGCAAGCCGAAGATGATCGTCAGCTTCGGCCCCTGAAGGTTCGCCAGCACGATGGCCAGGGCGATCGCAACCTGCAACCCGGCCTTGCCGAAAAAGCGGTATAGGACCAGCGTGCAACCCAGGTCGATAAACAGTGTCGTCAACCAGAGCAATTCCTGGTTGACGGCATAAAAATCAACAACTGCCTGAGGGATCATTGCTGGAGTGTATCAGGTGGCAAGCTTGTCCAGATGCCAGTCGGCGTTGCCGAACAAGGTGCAGATCGCGGTCAGGCGTTTGAAATAATGCGCGACATCCAGTTCCCAGGTGACGCCCATGCCTCCGTGTATTTGTACCGCTTCTTCTCCGAGCTTTTGCCCGGCTGTTCCGATCATGTATTTCATGGCGCTGACGGCGCGTCTGCTTTCGTCGCTACCTTCCGCGTTCGTCATGACAGCCCACATGAGCAGCGACTGCGCCTGTTCGCAGGCCATGAGCATATCTACCATGCGGTGCTGCAGTGCCTGGAAACTGCCGATTGGCACACCGAACTGGCTGCGGTCTTTCGAATACTGGACGGTCTTGTCCTTGAGGGCATACATGATGCCGACTGCCTCGGCGCAAACCGCGAGTGTCGCGTCATCAATCGTTGCACTGAGAGCGGCATATCCTTCATCCACGTTTCCAAGTACCGCGTCTCCAGATACGCGGACGCCCTCCAGCGTAATCTCGGCGGCGCGCAAACCGTCCACGGTCGCGTAGGCGTTGCAGGATAATCCGTCGCTGTCAGCAGCAACAGCAAACAACGTGATGCCGTGCTCATCGCCGATGTCGCCCGCCGTACGTGCAGGGATCAGAAGCAGATCGGAGGTGCCACCATTGAGGACCAGGCCCTTGCGCCCATTTAGCACCCAGTGGTTGCTATCCTGTGTTGCAGTTGTTGCGACATTCGCTAACTCATACCGTGCCTGTGGTTCATTGAATGCAAGTGTCGCCTGCAATTCACCTGCAATCATCGGATGCAGCCATTGTTCCTTCTGCGTCTCATTGGCAAAGCGCTTCAGTATGCCGCCCGCGAGAATGACGTTGGCAATGTAGGGTTCCACCACGAGGCCGCGTGCCAGGCTCTGCATCAGGACCATAATCTCGGCCGGGCCGCCGCCCAAACCGCCATCCTCTTCGGCAAATGGCACGGCCATCCAGCCAAGTTCGGCAAAAGTTTTCCAGACATCGTCACTAAAACCACGCTCGCTTCCGGCATATTCCTGGCGCGTGTCGAAGTCGTACTCGTTATCGATGAACTTGCCGACGCTGTCGGCCATCATCGTTTGCAGTTCGTTCAGCGAAAAGTCCATGTGCGATACCTATAGGCCAAGCACATGCTTGGCGATAATGTTTTTTTGAATCTCGTTCGAGCCCGCGAATATCGTGACTTTGCGATGGTTGAAATAATGCAGCGAACTGAGACTCTCGCTGCCTTCGCCGACGGCTGGATCGGCCCTGTAAGGCAGCGAGTAGTACCCGGCTGCCTCCATATACAAGGCATCGATAGCCTGGACGATTTCGGTACCTTTGATCTTCAGAAACGATGATTCCGGGCCGGGAGCCTTGCCCGAGGCTACCGCCGCGAGCGTTCGCAGTTCGGTGTACTCGAGACCCTTGAGCTCAACCTCGACGGCTGCGAGCTTACGCATGAAGTTGCCGTCGCTTTCGAGGGGTGGGGCGCCGCGCACCGACTTTGAGGCCTGAATGCGGAGTCGTTTTGCCCGGTATTGGGATCGAAACGTGTTTGCCGAGTTGGTGCGCTCGTGTTGCAGCAGAACCTTGCCGTAGGTCCAGCCTTTTCCTTCTTCGCCGACGAGGTTGTTCGCGGGAACCTCAACATTATCGAAGTGAATCTCGTTCACCTCGTGTTTGCCATCAAGCAGGATGATGGGTTTCACCGAGATGCCCGGCGTTTGCATGTCAATGAGAAGAAAACTGATGCCTTCCTGGCGACGCGCAACGTCGGAACTCGTTCTGACCAGGCAAAAGATCCAGTCGGCGTGCTGGCCGAGCGTCGTCCACGTTTTTGTCCCATTTACGACGTAGTGATCGCCGACGAGGTCCGCGCGGGTCTTCAGCGAGGCGAGATCAGAGCCCGCGCCGGGTTCTGAGTATCCCTGGCACCACCACACATTGCTCGCGAGGATATCGGGCAGGAAACGCTGCTTCTGTTCCTCGCTGCCGTAGGTGTAGATGACAGGGGCAACCATGGTCATGCCGAAAGGAATGAACAGAGGCGCGTTGGCGTGGGCTTCCTCGCGGGCATAAATGTACTTTTCGACCGGCGACCAGCCTGTGCCACCGTACTCAACCGGCCAGTTCGTCGCAGCCCAGCCTCTCCTGTACAGAATCTTCTGCCAGCGGATCTGCATTTCGGGCGGCAATTCGTCACCCGAGTCCATAATTTCGCGAATGTCGTCGGGGTACTCGTCTCGGAAAAATGTCCTGACTTCTTCCTGGAACTCCAGTTCTTTGGCGCTGAACGTGACGTGCATGGGCTAAATCCCCTGTTTTCGAGCGCCGCAGCTTAGCAGACAGGCAGAAAAACGTCTGTTGCGTTTTGTAACGATCGTGCTTTGGGGCAGAATGCGTCCATGAGTTTAAATCCAATTTCTGATAAAGCGGCTGTGGACGATATTGCGATTATTCGTGACGCACTTCGCAGGCCTCTCCACGACTTGCGGATCTCGGTACTGGACCAGTGCAATTTTCGCTGTCCGTACTGCATGCCCAAAGACGAGTTCCACGAGGACTATGAGTTCCTGAGCCGAGGGCAACGACTGACCTATGACGAGATTCTGAAAATTGCACATGTTGCGGCTGGGCTTGGAGTCAGCAAGATGCGCCTGACCGGCGGTGAGCCTCTTCTGGACAAGAAACTGTCCGAGCTGGTCGCAGGGCTGGCAGCAATTCCCGGTGTGAACGACCTGGCGCTGACGACGAACGGCATGTTGCTCGCACCGGTGGCGCAACAGCTTGCCGATGCCGGTCTGCATCGGGTCACGGTCAGCCTCGATAGCCTGGATGAGGAGATATTCAGGCACATGAGCGGCGGGCGTGGAGATCTCGGACGCGTACTTGAAGGTATCGAAGCCGCCAGGCAAGCCGGCCTCACGCCGGTCAAGATCAACGTCGTCGTCCAGCGAGGTATCAACGATCATACGGTGCTCGACCTGCTCGATCATTTCCGCGGCACTGATCACATCGTGCGACTTATTGAATTCATGGACGTGGGCAACCGCAACGGCTGGCGGCTCGACCAGGTAGTCCCTTCGCGGCACCTGTTTGAGCAGGTGCAAAAGCATTGGCCATTGCGACGTATTGACCAGAACTACCCGGGCGAAGTCGCGCATCGTTACGAGTACGTTGACGGGGGCGGAGAGATCGGTTTTATATCTTCAGTAACGGAACCGTTCTGTGGTGGATGCAGCCGTGCGCGGCTGTCGGCAGATGGCGTACTTTATACTTGCCTGTTCGCTAACCAGGGTACCGATCTGCGTGAGTCACTTCGGAACGACGCTGATGATGAGGAACTCACCGATATACTGTCGCAGATCTGGCTGCAACGCGCGGATCGCTACAGCGAGCTGCGCCGGCCCGAGACGGCGGAGGCGCACGTGTTGCGCAAGGTGGAAATGTACAGGATCGGGGGATAGCGATTGAGCAAGTTAAGCCACATCGATGCACAGAACCGGCCCACCATGGTGGACGTTGGTGAAAAAACAGCAACCGATCGAAAAGCCCATGCACGCGCGATCGTGCGCCTGCCGGCTGAGATAGCCGCGCATATATCGGGCGATGAAATCGAGACGAAAAAAGGTCCGGTATTTGCCACAGCAATTATCGCTGGTGTAATGGCGGCGAAGAAGACGCACGAACTGATTCCGTTCTGCCATCCGCTTGGTCTCGACAACTGCAAGGTCGCCATTGAATTGCAGGACAAAGACATTGTTATCGACTGCCACTGCAAGGTTCACCACAAAACGGGCGTTGAAATGGAAGCGCTTACAGGCGCAAGCGTTGCCGCGTTGACCGTGTATGACATGCTTAAGGCAATGTCGCATGACATTGTGATCAGCGAGACGCGGCTGATCGCGAAGTCAGGTGGAAAAAGAGACTTTCGGCGCAATGAGCGGGCGTCATGACAGATGTCTCTATATATGGCCTGGTGCTGGCCGGCGGCAAGAGCAGACGCATGGGGCGGGATAAGGCCCTGCTGGAGAGAGACGGTCAATCACAACTTGCATACATCGCGGGCCTGCTTGAAGACAAAGTCGAACGAGTTTTTGTCTCGACGCGTGCAGAGCAGCAGGACGACAGCGAGCGAAGCCGGTATCCCAGGATCGTGGATCGTTACGAGGAAATGGGCCCGTTGGCAGGCATTCTCTCGGCAATGGAAGAACATCCCGATGTGCATTGGCTGGTTGTTGCGTGTGACCTGCCTAACATCAGCGATGAGACGATTACTCATCTCGTGAAGAATTGCTCTGCGGATCATCCGTTCACAGCGTATGTTAGTAGCCACGATGGATTGCCCGAACCTCTTTGCGCAATTTACCGCGCAGGTAGCACCGGTATTATTCGACGTTTTGCCGAGGAGGGTATTCACTGCCCCCGGAAGATCTTGATTCGCTCTGATACATATCTTCTCGAACAGGCGGATCCGCGTTCGCTCGATAACATCAACACGCCGGACGATCTGGCTGAAAGTATTCTCAAGGCTGCTTCATGAAGACCATCAAAGTCTGTTATTTCGCGATGTTTCGCGAACACGCTGGCGTTGCCGAAGAGACGCTGACACTGGAAGCGGCAACAGCGCACGATGTGTTCGAGCAGACGCGGCTGCGTCATGGTTCGGATGAGCCGAATGGCCACTGCAAGGTTGCAATCAACGATCACATGGCGGATTGGGATACGCCGGTGAACGATGGCGACACTGTCCTCCTGTTTCCGCCGGTGGCCGGTGGCTGACATGATCGAGATTTCTGATTCGCCCATCGATACTGCCGAGTTGCAACGATCGTTGATCAATCCGGCCGCGGGTGGCTATTGTGCATTCGAAGGCTGGGTCCGCAACGAAAATGAGGGTCACGTTGTCGAGCGCCTCGAGTACGAGGCTTACAAGCCGCTCGCGATCACCGAGGGTGAAAAAGTACTGGCGGAAGCCCGGGCGAAATTTCCTTATCTTGATGCGCGATGCGTGCATCGTGTGGGCTTGCTCGAGATAGGTGAGTGCGCTGTCTGGATCGGGGTGGCCTCTGCGCACCGCGATGAGGCGTTCAAGGCCTGTCGCTATATCATCGATGAAATCAAGGTGCGCCTGCCAATCTGGAAAAAGGAGCACTATGCGAATGGTGATTCAGGTTGGGTGAATTGTGAGCGTTGCGCTCAGCACGGAATTGCGGATTGAGCTGCCATCAGGTATCACTTGTCGTAGCATGCAGAATTGTCCAACCGGGGTACGGGCTTGCGAATCATTGAATCCATTGAAGACGCCAAGGCGCTCGAAGGCGAGGAAGTCGGCCTGTCTGACTGGGTTGTCATCGACCAGCATCGTATTGACCAGTTTGCTGAAGCAACCGGTGATTATCAGTGGATCCATGTCGATACCGAGCGGGCCGCCCGGGAAATGCCGAATGGCAGGACTATCTCCCATGGCTACCTGACGCTGTCACTGATTCCCGCGTTGACCGATAATTTTGTCGAGATCGCCAACCTCGCAAGGGCCATCAATTTCGGCCTGAACAAGGTGCGCTTCTATACGCCCGTGCCTGTGGGCTCGAAACTGCGGGCTCGCGCCAAGGTATTGCAGGCGCGCCGCAGGGCCGGCGCTCTGCTCCTGACCTCGGAAACTCGTCTCGAGGTCGAGGGTGAGCGCAAGCCAGCGTGCGTTGCCGAGACTCTCGGCATGTACTTCTTTAACGACTAGCTGAAACCTCTCAGCAGGCTGTTCACATCAGGTGCGAGCCAACCGATATTCCGCACAAGGGGGCGCCGTGGACAACACACCCTCACACGCCTGCGGCTATAGATTCGGCTACCTGTCCGTCCTCGTCCTCATAGGTGGTGTGTTATCAGCGGAATGCCCCACATGAACAACCTGCTGAGAGGTTACAACTAGCGAGCGTGTAGCCACTTCGGCAGAAACGAATACGGGTCCTGATCGGCAGCCTTGTTCCACTGTACGTTGTGGTCCTCGAGCATGTTTGCCAAAGAGCCGTCCTTTGCCGCGTCGAAGACATCGGATGCCCCTCCGACATGTTTGCCGCCGATGTAAATCTGCGGAATCGTCTTTAGACCTGTTTCAGCCTCGATCGCTTTGCGAATATTCCCGCCTTTGTTGCCCTCCTGGTAGGCGACCGAGTCGAGGTCGACTGC
>CALDZH010000058.1 GCA_937944275.1 uncultured Woeseiaceae bacterium | reverse complement strand
AGTGGGTCGAGATATTCAAAACGTGGTGGAAAGATGGCATGCGCATGTGGCGCGATCGTAGTGATGACGATGCGACGCTCGTGTTTCTATGCGAGCTGGGGCCGCCGCCCTATGCAATCACCGATGCAAACCAGGACGAATTGTCAGATCGATGGCAGGAGTCGTTGCAGATTCGCGACTGGGTTCGCCAGATTTGGGCAGAACTGGAGGAAGAATGACAGATCAATTCCCAGGACCAAAAACACGCCAGGCTCTCGAAAGGGGCGTCCCGCTGTTTCGTAATGGCCTTCGATTCGACGAAGAACTCGAGAAAGCCGGCCGCCGCGGTTTTCGGACGGCAAACCAGATCGTTATTGATCACGTTGAAGGTGATTTCATCTGGGATCTCGACGGCAGACGCTACATTGATTTTCAAAACGGCTGGGCAACCAATCCGATTGGCAATGCGCACCCGGAGATTCTCGAGGTGGTCGATGCGGCGCATCGGCGCTATGGGTTTCATTACGACCACCCGCTGCGGTACGACCTGGCGGAGATGCTTGCCCAGATAATGCCCAACAAAGCGCTGCCACGATTCAACTACGAAGTGTCGGGAACCGAGGCGGCCGAGGCGGCCGTGCACCTCGCGCTGACGCATACGAAGCGCCGCTACATCATCACGTTCAGTTCGGCGTACCACGGCATGGGTCTTGGTACCAAGCAACTCAACGGACTCGATGGCGAGATGACCCGCTATCTCGAAGCGTGGACCGGAGGCGTCATCAAGGCACCGTATCCCTACAGCGATCAGTCGCCTGCCGGCATGAGCCAGGAACAGTATGTCGACTATTGTCTCTGGTATCTCGACAACCATATTCCGGGCTGTATAGCGCCACGTAACAACATAGCGGGAATCCTCGTCGAACCCGGATTGGCCGAAGGCGGCAACTGGATACCGCCAACGAATCTCCTGAAGGGCATACGCGAGATTTGTGACAAGAACGACTGGCTGATGATCTCGGATGAGGTGCTTACCGGGCTCGGCCGCACTGGCAAGATGTGGGGGATTGAGCATTACGACGTCATTCCCGACATTCTCGTCGTCGGCAAGAACCTCTCGGGCGGCATTGTGCCCTGCGCGGGTATCGCATCGAAAGACGAGATTCTTGGCGACACCGATGGCTTCCTGTCAGGCTCGACGTTTGCGGGAACGCCTGCCGGCTGTGCGGCCGGTATCAAGACGCTCGAAATCTACGAGCGCGATAAGGTCGTCGAGCATGCCGCAAAGCTCGGTGAGCTGGCTGCAGAGGCGATGCGGCAGTGGGAACAGTACGACATCGTCAGGCAGGTACGTGGCAACGGCCTGCTCCTGGGCGTCAGCTTCGAAAGTCCGGATCCGGCGGAAAAAAACTGGTGGTACGCGCGCTCGGTGCGCAATCGCATGCTTAATCATGGTGTATGGGCGATCAGTGATCGCGAAGATACGATCAGGATGTACCCGGCGCTTAATATGGATGAAAAGACGTTGCTCAAAGGCCTCGACATCATGCACGAGGCGATCCGCTACGTGAACGAGCACGGCCAGGTCGAGGGCGACAGTCCTGCGTGGCCGACGGGTGTGGCCGGGTTCTAACTACAAGTCGCCGGGCTTTCCGTACACAGGTTTTCCACCAAACAGCGTCAGCACGACGTTCGTGTCCGATATTGCCTGCGGCTCGATCTTGAAAAGATTCTGGTCGATGACGATCAGGTCAGCCAGCTTGCCAACCTCGACGGAGCCGGTTTTTGTTTCCTGGTGATTGACGAACGCTGATCCCATGGTAAACGCCTCGATCGCCTGTTCGAGTGTGATCGACTGTTCGGGGTTCAGCGGGTCCGTTGCGTGCGTCTCGGCATCGACCCGCGTTACCGCATGCTCGATTTGGTAGAACGGATCGGCTGTCGATACAGACCAGTCGCTGCCGAAAGCCAGTCGTCCGCCGGCATCGGCAACCGAGCGAATCGGGTACATCCATTTTGCGACTTCAGGGTTGATGAACGGCAGTGTGAGATCGACGACGTAGTCATCCGCATACGCCCAGGCCGGCTGAAAGTTGGCAACCGCACCGAGTTCAGCAAAGCGTGGAATATCATCAGGGTGAATGACCTGCAGGTGCGACAAGTGGTGCCGCCGGTCGGAGTCACCATTGTTCTCCAGTGCTCTCTCCACGGCATCGAGTGCGTAGCGCACGGCCCCGTCCCCCAACGCATGAAAGTGCACCTGGAAACCTTCCACATCGAGCATCGAGACGACGTCGGCCATGTAGTCGGGATCGATCATCGGAATGCCACGCGTACCGCTTTCGACGAGATAAGGTTCCACCATGACGGCCGTGTAGTTCTCCATCACGCCGTCGACGAAGATCTTCACGCTCGTCGCACGAATGTTGCCACGCGTATACCGTGCGCGCTGTGCCTGGAAGGCTGCTATCTGCTCTTCGTTCTTGGCCGTGTCCCACAAGAGGGCGGCGACGACCCGTAGGTTGAGCTTGCCCTGCTTGTCGAGGGCCTCATAGGTCTCGAGGTCCGCGTCAAAAGCGTACGCCTCCTGCACCGACGTGATTCCGAAGGCATGCAGCATGTCGCGCGCGAACTCGAGCGCTGCCTTGCGTTCCTCCAGGTCCGGCTCGGGTATGTGCTTCGTGACTAGACGCATGGCGCCTTCCTGCAGGCTGCCAATAGCTTCACCGGTATCCGGATCACGATCTATAAACCCATCCTCCGGATCCGGCGTATTTCTGGTGATGCCAGCCTTTTGCAGTGCAAGACTGTTGGCCCAACCGGTGTGCCCGTCCGCAGACGAAAAGTACGCCGGTCGGTCGGGAACCAGTTCATCGAGAATATCCTTGCTCGCCAGTGCTCCCGGGCCGAAAGCGGCCATTGACCAGCCGCCGCCGGTTATCCATTCCTTGTCCGGGTGCTGTTCCACGCAACCGGGGATGACTGCCCGGTAACCCGCTACGGAATCGGCCTGGCCCAGGTCGCACGCAAGTATTTCCAGACCGCTGTAGACCGGATGTATGTGCGCGTCCTGGAATCCCGGCAACATCATGCGGCCCTTCAGATCGTAAACCTTGGTTGTCGGACCGATACGAGCGCGCACGGCGTCGTCAGAGCCGACAAACGTAATTTCGCCATTGCGAATGGCGACTGCCTGCGCCCAGGGTTTCGCAGGATTGAGTGTGTATATCTTGCCGGTGTGATAGACGGAGTCGGCAAACCGGGTGCCTTGCGGCTGTATGTTCTTGACGATTTCGCCGCCCTTGACGACAACCGGGATATCTTGCAGAAGAGCCATGTCTTCGAGCGGATTGCCGCGGACTGCCACCAGGTCGCCATAGCGACCGACTTCGATGGCACCGACATCGGCGGCCATCTCCATGTGCTCTGCGGCAAGCGATGTTGCGCTCTTGATGGCATCCATTGGCGCCATGCCGCGGCGCACCATGATCCCGAATTGCTTGCCGTTCATGCCGTGCTGCAGAACACCCGCATCGGTTCCATAAAGAATCGGCACCCCTGCCGCATATGCTTTCTCAAAAACAACACGTTGTGCTTCGGTGGTTTCATCGTTCTTGCGCATGAACTCTTCCGGATAGCCGAGCTCCTCGCCGACTTCCGCAGTGAACGTGCCGTTGTAGACATCCATGGAGAATGCGACACCACGTTCTGCGGCCAGTGCCACCGCCTCGTCATCGCCCAGTGACGCATGTTCTATGGAATCGACGCCCGCAAGAATGGCGTCCTTGATGGATTCCGCGCCGTGCGCATGTGCGGTTACTTTCACACCGGCGGCATGGGCGACTTCAACGACGGCGGCGATTTCTTCCGGTGTCATTTCAGGTGCGCCAGGAACGCCGCCAAAGGCAAACACAGCACCTGACGCGAAGATCTTGATCATGTCCGCGCCGTTGTCGAGGACTTGCTGTGTTGCAGCGGCGAACGCCTCAGGCCCGCGGGCGACGCCAATACGAATACCGGGCGGTATTTCGCTTTCGTCATGACCCGGTACAACGAGGTCGCCGCCGCCGCCGGGTATCGTCAGGTAAGAGCCGGCCGTCTGGATGCGGGGTCCCGGGATTTTGCCGGCACGAATCCTGTTCCGTGCCTCGACAATGGCCTCGGGAAAATAGTCTCCGACATTACGAATCGTCGTGAAACCTGCTTCGAGCGTTACTTTCGCATTTGCGACCGTGATAGCCATGTTGTCGGCCATCGTGCGTTGGTAATAGACAGTCAGATCACTGGAGTCGTCGTGATTCAGGGCGATATGCGTATGTGTATCGATCAGCCCCGGTAAACAGGTGGAGTTGGACAGGTCAAGCAGTTCCGCGCCCTGGGGAACTGGCGCGTCGGGTGGGAGCAATGCGACGATACGCTCATTCTCGACGATGACAGTGCGGCCACCGAGAGTCTCGTTGGCCAGGCCATCGATAAGACTTCCACATCGTATGGCAAGAACATCGTTGGTTTCTTCAGGTGCTTGCTCGCAGGCTGGCAAGAAAACAATGGCGAGTACCGCCAGAAGAATTTTCGGCATGCAGGATCTCCCGGAAACAGGCGCCTACAGTAGCAAGCACGCTGCCGGCTTGTGAAGTAAGCTCCAGCTTATGCTGCGACTGGCCTCAATCGACAGGGAAATGCTCTCGGGCTCGAGAGGGCCGGGTGCGCAGTTTGCAATGGAAATGATGGTCGCCATTGCCGAGATGTACGAGGCGCAGCGATTTATCGATATCGAGTGGGCACATGTTGCAAGCGCATATTGCCAGGGACGTGCGAACATCGACCTCGCCAGGAAATTGGCGCAATGGAATACCAGGGTCGCTGTGCCGACCACGCTGACGACTTGCTCACTCAATCTCAATGCTCCGTTCCAACAGGACGATCCGGCGGTGGAGTTGATTCATGTGTACGAGGACCTCGGTTGCGAGGCAGTAATGACTTGCGCGCCGTATCACGCGCGTCCTGAACCGTCTGCCGGAACGCATCTCGCCTGGTGTGAGTCGAGTGCTGTCATCTATGCCAATTCCGTGCTGGGGGCTCGCACCAATCGCTACGTTGAGTTCATCGATATCTGCGCTGCAATCACGGGCCGCGTTCCGGAATGCGGCCTGCATCAGGACGAAAATCGCCGCGCAGCGCTGGTTTTCGATGTGGGAGCATTGCCGCCGAACTGGTTCAACGATGCCTGGATGTTCCATGCGCTCGGAATTCTGATCGCGGAACGGAGTGGTACGGCCATTCCGGCAATTGTTGGAATCCCGCGAAACGTCGACAGGGAACACCTGCGCGCGATGGGCAGTGCTGCGGCGGGTTCGGGATCAGTAAGCCTGTTTCACGCAGTTGGAATTACGCCGGAGGCGCCGACACTGGACGCCGCCTGCGGTGGAAATGTGCCGGCAGAAGCCGTGAATGTCAGCATTGCAGACATTGAACGTTGTGCGGCGAGTCTGAGCACCGGTAGCGACGCACCGGTATCCGCTGTGTGCGTGGGTTCGCCGCACATGTCGACCCGGGAGTTCGCGGCGATTGCCGAGCTCCTGGCTGGCAGGAGGGTATCGTCGGACATTGTTTGCGTGGCTTCGACCAGTGCTGCCGTCCTTCGGGACATGGAACTTTCCGGCTTGCTGGACACGCTGTCGGACGCGGGTGTGCAGTTGGTTACGGGACGGTGCACGTACTATCGGCCGTTCGCCGCAGATCTTGGAAGCCATGTCATGACAAATTCCGCGAAGTGGGCGTGGTACGCGCCATCCAACCTGGGCATTGATGTCACGTTTGCGAGCCTGTCGGACTGTGTTGAAAAGGCTGTGAAAAGTGGCTGAACTCAAACTGACGAAACCACTCAGTTTCTGGGGAGGTCTGGACCCGGGCACGGGCCGCATAGTCGATCGGCATCATCCGCAATATGGAGAGTGCGTTCGCGGGCGTAAGCTGTGCATGGATCGGACGTGCGGTAGTACCAGTTCGCCGGGTACGCTCGTCGAGGCAATTCGCCTTGGCAACGGTCCCGCAGAAATCGTATTACGGGAGCCCGATATGACGGTTCTGTCGGCGGTCCGCGTTGCGAAGACTTTGTACGATGTCGACGTTGAGGTACGGATACAAGAAGATGACTAAGCAGGCATTCATACGGGCGCTGGAGCGAGATGTTCCACTGATTCTCGATGGTGGTCTGGCTACGCAACTCGAAGCCCAAGGCTGTGACATTGCCAATGCACTTTGGTCGGCTTCACTGTTGCAGAGTAACCCTGGTGCAATCGTCGAGGCTATGCGTGCCTACCTCGATGCGGGCGCGGAGTGCATCGCGACGGCGAGTTACCAGGCAAGCCGCGAGGGGTTTGCGAACGTTGGCCTTTCAGAAGATGAAGCAGATGCACTGATGCTGTTGTCGGTGGACCTCGCCGAGCGCGCCCGCAGGGAATATCTCGCGGATAATCCCGGCATCGAGTTCACACCCCTGGTCGCCGCCAGCATTGGGCCGTATGGCGCAATGTTGCATGATGGCTCGGAGTATCAAGGCAACTACGGCGTGTCCGAAGCAACGCTGCGTAATTTTCACGAATCTCGCCTGAAATTATTCGATGCCAGTAACGCGGATGTTCTCGCTGTCGAGACAATTCCGTCTCAACTCGAGGCGCGGGTGCTTGTCGAGTTGCTCGCTGACTGCAATTCGCCGGCGTGGGTCAGCTTTTCCTGCAAGGACGAATCGCATCTTGTTGATGGTACGCCGGTAGCAGAAGTTGCCGCGTTGTTCAGAGATCATCCGACCGTGGTAGCAGTTGGCGTCAACTGCACGCCTCCGCAGTTTGTGCCGGAGTTGATTCGCAGAATTAAGGTGACTGTCCCCGAAAAGGTGGTTGCGGCATATCCGAATTCCGGGGAGACATACAGCGTCGTGGACAACGCCTGGTTTGGTACCGTGACGCCCGGCGATTGCGCAGGCGCGGCCCGTGCATGGGTCGACGCCGGGGCCAGGATCGTCGGCGGCTGCTGCCGCATGGGTCCCGAGCATATCCGGGCCATTCGCTTGTGCCTATCTGAGTAACGCGGTGAGGTGAGCGGGTGACGCGGCAATTTCCGTTGCCCCTGCTTTCCCGAGTTCCTCGACTGAGCCGTAGCCGTAAGCAACACCGATTGGAATCATCTCATTCGCAACGGCACCGATCAGGTCGTGCCGGCGATCACCAACCATGAAGTGACGCTGAGCGCCCGGGTTTTTGTCGATCGCGAAGCTGAGCAACTCTGTCTTGCTTGCGCGCGTACCATCGAGTTCACTGCCGTAGACATTGTGGATAAAGTCACCCATACCGAAGTGTTCGATAATGCGTGCCGCATGCATGTGAGGTTTGGCCGTTGCGACGAAAAGAGTGTGCCCGGCAGATGCGACAGCGCCCAGCATGTCGAGCACACCGTCGTAGAGCTTGTTTTCCTGCCAGCCGATATCAACGAAGCGCTCGCGATAAAGGTCAACTGCTTTGCGCGTCAATTCCTCGCCGACCATCTCCGGGAACGTGTCCCAAAGCGGTGGGCCGATACAGCTGTACAGGTAGTCGTCGTCAGGGTGCGGAAAGCCGAGTTTGTCGAGTGCATACAGAATGCATTTCGTGATGCCCTCATACGGATCGGTCAGCGTGCCGTCGAGATCGAAGTAAACGTGGGTGGTCATCGGCGTAGCATAACAGCGGACGCCGGATGCAGGTCGATCAGAAGTGAAACCCGATCGAGAATATCGCGGCGCCAGACGTCACATCATAGATCGGGTCGAACCGGTCCTCAGTGAGGCCGAGAACGTCAACCTGCAGGTCGAATGTCAGGTGCGGGGACGAACGAAATCGCAGTCCGTATCCGGAGGATTTCAGGCGCAGGATATCGGTCAAGTAGGCGAGGTCGACGTCTTCATATACGCGGTGCCGGGGACGAAAGAGTTCCCACTCGCTGTCATCGAAGGATACGACCAGGTCGTTTGCCACCGGACGGTTGTCGCTGCCGGGCATCTCGGCACCCGCGTGAGTGGCGAGTAACCCGAGGAGCAGTGCTGTTCCTGCGATGTGTTTCGACATAATCCATCCCGGAGTCGTCGGTGACAGCCTCTGAGACTAGTTGAGAGCGCAGTGAAAGGCGCGAACGACCGTCACATTTCAGCCACGCAGAATTGCTTTCGCTGCGTTGTGGCCGGGCGCGCCCGTGACACCGCCACCCGGGTGCGTACCTGCGCCGCATAGCCACAGGCCGTCAACCGGCGCGCGGTACTGCGCCCAGCGTGGCAGCGGTCGCATGAAGAACATCTGCTCGAGCGAAATGTCGCCGTGGAAAATATTGCCTTCGGTAATGCCGAATGTCTGCTCGAGATCGAGCGGTGTATAGACGCGGCGCGCGATGATCGAGGCAGGCATGTTTGGTGCAAACTGGCCAATTAGTTCCGTTACACGATCACCAAGCGTGTCGCGCAAGTTGTCCCAGCTTTCGCCTGCCGGCTCATACGGCAGGTACTGCACAAAACAGGTAAGCATGTGCCGACCTTCCGGCGCGAGCGTGTCATCGGCGTTGGAAGCAAGCACGCAGTCGACCCAAAGCCGATCCGGCAGCTTGCCTAACTGCGAAGCGTTGTAGTTGGATTCGGCTTCGCGCAGGGTCGGAATCAATGTGAACAGTGATCGTTGCGATTTCGTGCGGTCGTCCGGCATGCCAAGGACGCGAGGCTCTTCGGAGAGCACGAAGTTCACCTTTCCCGCGGGGCCGTTCATGCGAATGTTATTGATATCGCGCAAAAAATCATCTTCGAGTTCACCAGGTTCGAGCAAGGTTTGAAAAGTGCGTTTCGGATCCGCGTTGGATACGACGATGCGCGCATCGACTGTTTCACCGGAAGCAAGGGTGACACCAAAGGTGGCGCCGTTCGCGACGTTGATCTTCCGCACGGTAGCGCCGGTTCGAATTTCGACGCCGAGGTCTTCACAGGCGCGTCTTAGCGCTTCCGTGATTGCGCCCATGCCGCCGATAACGTGGCCCTGCCAGGCTTGCTGCTCTTTGTCGCCGCCGCTCAGGAGGTGGAAAAGCAGGCCCATCGCTGTGCCGGGCTGATACGGGCCGCCATGTTTGCCATACAGGCTGTTCGCCAGGATCAGGCGTTTAAGTTTTTCCGATGCAAATCGCTGATCAAGAAACTCCCCGAGCGAGCCTGTAAGGAAACGTATCAAGCCACCGATGTCATCGCCGCTGATTCCGCGGAAACGGCGCCAGTTTTTCCAGAGCTCGCCTGCCTTGCGAAGTCCACGCGCGTGCAGGTCGGGTGGGGGTTCGAGAAAAAACGGTTGCAGGTACGCCGCGAGACGTTTGAGTTCTCGCTCGACCGCAAAGAACTGGCCGATATCGTGGGGCGCTATGCGCTGCAGTTCGACGCGCATTCTGTCTTCTTCCGACCACCATGCTGCAACGTCGTTGTCGTCGAAGGCGGCTTGTACTCCGGGATCGCAGGCCACCATTTTCAGGCCATATGAGGCCAGCTTGAGATCCCTGATAATCGTCGGTCGCAGCATGCTTGCTATGTATGACGCCGTCGATACGCGGCAGCCCGGTGCGAGCCTCGGGTCGACCTCTTCGGTCACGGCGCAACCACCCACCACATCGCGGCGCTCGAGCATGAGCACTTTTTTACCTGCTTTCGCAAGGTAGGCGGCAGCGGTCAGCCCGTTATGGCCGGCGCCGACGATGATGACATCATGTTGCATGTTCGGAATCGTCAAGGTTAACTGGGCAAGCATATGGCCGATTAGAATAATCAACAACAATTCCTGGGAACTCCACATGCTCGATATCGCATTTTTTGTGGCTTACATCGGCCTTGTCCTGGGTATTGGACGATATTGGTCGAAGCGTATCCGCAGCGCCGAGGACTTTCACCTGTGTGGGCGCGACCTCGGAAAACTGCCGGCATCACTAAGTCTCGCCGCAACGGAGTTTTCGGGCTCGGGACTGATAGGAGGAGCGGGACTCGTCTACGCGATCGGACTGTCGGGGATATTCTGGAATTATGCGGCGATTCCGGCATACATTCTGCTCGGCATACTGGTTGCGCCGCGTTTACGCAGGCTGCGGATTACGACTATCCCGGAGTACATTGGTACACGATTCGGCGTTAATACGCAGCGCCTGACAGCCGTGTTGGAAATTGTCGAGTCAGTTGCGTTTGTCGCCGTACAGATCCTCGTATCGGCATTCCTGCTGTCGGCACTATTTCCCGTTACGGTGACCCAGGCTTCACTCATCGTCACGGCCGCATTCGCGATCTACACGATGATGGGCGGCCTCTGGGCGGTGGTCTGGACCGATGCGCTGCAGTATGTCGTGCTTATGGCAGGCATTATCATCGCGGTGATCCTGGCGTTGAAGGCGGTCGGCGGCGTCGACGGCCTGCATACCAGCCTGCCCGGTGAGTACTTCAGTTTTACGCAACTGGGACTATGGACGCCCCTGGCCTGGGGTGCTCTTGCCTTGTACAGCTACGGCGTTGACCAGGCTTACATGCAGCGCGCGCTGGCTGCGAAGGATCCGGAAACGGCTCGTTTCGCCTATCTCTTCACCGCCGGCAACTACGTCGTTTTCGGTGCTTGTGTCGCATTACTCGGTCTCGCGGCCGCGGTGCTCATACCCGGCCTCGAGAACGAGAATCAAGCGGTTCCTGAACTTGTCGCACAGGTTCTGCCCGAAGGTGTCCGCGCGCTGGTCATTACGGCTATCATCGCGGCGACCATGTCAACATCCTCGTCATTCCTTGCGGCGGCCTCTTCACTTGCGGTGCAGGATCTGTACGAACCGATGTTTGGCCAGGGTGCTGGTGAGGACAGGCAGATCTTCCATTCGCGTGTGATCACCGCCGCACTTGCAACCACGTCGCTGGGGATTTCGCTGGTCTTCCCGGGCGTCGTAAGCCTGGTGATTTTCGCAACGCTGGTGGCGCCCGCGGCGATTTTCATTCCATTCATCCTTTCGATCTTCTGGGACAAGACGCCGGCTCATGCCGGGTTCTGGGCGATTCTCGTATCGGCAATCGCAGGATGCACATCGCAGTTGATCTGGTACGAGCAAATCGAGGGCTGGCTCGGCGTCATTCATCCACTATTCGTAGCGCCGCTGGCGGCACTTGCTGTGATGCTGCCGGCTGCTTTTTTCAGCAGAAGTGAGTAGAACTGACGCAATGAAAGACTCATGCCCAAGGTTCTGTGACGTCATACGTCAGAAAGAGTTTGTCGTGACCGTGGACTTGCCGTTGCACCCGCTGACCGCGGTCGCCGATATTCACGCCTGGACGGAGGCTGTGGCGCCGTTCGTGGATGGCATTCAGGTCGTGGATGATCGTAATGCGACAGGGCACATGTCGTCACTCGTCGCCGCGGCGAAAGTCCTCGAGAGAGGCGTTGATCCAATCGTCCATATGACCGGGCGCGACCGCAACAACGTGGCACTGCGGGCGGACCTGCTCGGCGCGGCTGCGCTGGATATAACGTCTCTGCTCATCATGCGTGGTGAAAAGCTGGCGCAGGACGATAGCACGCTTAGCGATGGTGTATTCGATACTGCCGAGTCACGTTTGCTGAACATGGCGAGGCAGATCGGCGAGGAGTCGGGGCTCGTGTCACCGCCCGGGTTCCTTATAGGCACGAGAGTGTCGGCCTTTGCGCCGGTGGAGACGTGGGGTGCCCGGCGAATCAGAGAAAGCCTTGATGCCGGTGCCAGGTACCTGCAGACGCAGCCCTGCCTGAACGAAAGTCTGCTGCGAAAATACGTCAATAGGCTTGTCGAGCTGCGCATTACGCACCGGGCAGCCCTGCTGGTTGAAATTCCGTTGCTCGTATCAAGCGAGCAGGCGCGGAGCTATAAAGAGCGGAACCCCTCCGTACTCGTGCCCGGGGCAGAAATTCAAAAGATCAGCCTGGCGGATGACCCGCTATCAACCGGTATCGAGAGGTGCGCTGCAATGCTGAACGTCGCACGGAAGATTCCCGGCGTCTCGGGTGTGAACATTCGTTATGACGGCCCGCCGGAGCACGTCATCGCCGTACTAAATAAATAATTGCCAGAGAAGAGGATGCAAGCCAATGAATCATGAAGCGACCTTTGTTTCTTCGATCTGGAGTGGGCCACTCACGCCGCCAGCCAGCGTGCCGGACAGCGCGGATGTAGTCGTCATCGGCGGTGGCATTGTCGGCGTTTCGACAGCATGGTTTCTCGCCAGGCAGGGCGTCAGCGTAGTCCTTTGCGAGAAAGGGCATATTGCCGGCGAGCAGTCGGGGCGTAACTGGGGATGGGTTCGCATCCAGGGTCGCGACAGGCGCGAGATTCCGATGATGCAGGCGGCAATGGAGATCTGGGATAGTCTGCGGGAAACAACCGGCGAGGACGTTGGCTTCGTAAGACGCGGTTGTTTTTTTGCTGCAGGAAACGACAAGGAAATGGAGTCGTTCGAGCGGTGGGTTCGGATTGCCGCTGAATTCGGTATTGAGTCGCGCCTCGTTTCTGCGGCCGAGTTGCAGAAGTATGTGAAGAGCGCCACAGGCCTCGATGCCGGTGCGGTCTACACAGAAAGTGACGGCCGCGCCGAGCCTCAACGAGCAGCGCCAGCCATCGCCCGGGCCGCGGAACGCGAAGGTGCGTACGTACTTACATCTTGCGCGGTACGAGGACTGGAGACGAGTGGTGGCAATGTGTCGGCAGTCGTGACGGAGCATGGCACGATCCGGACGTCCACGGTTCTCTGCGCGGCAGGCGCCTGGACGTCGCTGTTCTGTCGTTCGCTCGGCATCGCGGTGCCGCAACTCAAGGTGCGTGGCACCGTCGTAAGAACTGCAGCTTGCGAAAATGTACTGGAGGGCAACGTCTTCGATCACCGTCTCGGTATTCGACGGCGCGCAGATGGTGGCTACACGGTTGCGCACGGCTCAATTTTGCAGCACCCGATTACACCATCGACGTTTCGCTGGAGTTTCAAATTTATCCCCGCTCTTATGCAGGAGTTGAAGGTTCTTCGCTTGTCATTTGGCAAGGAGTTTTTCGACGAGTGGAGATTGCCGAAAACCTGGGCGCTCGACGAACAATCGCCATTCGAGAAGACACGAGTACTCGACCCCGAACCCAGTCAGCGCGTGGTCAAAGGTATCCGTCGAAATCTCGACGCGATGTTTCCCCAATTGGCCAGTACGCCCATCGTCGAAAGCTGGGCGGGCATGGTAGAAACCTCGCCCGATGTCGTTCCGATGATCGATGCGATAGAAGAACTACCAGGCTTTCATATTGCGACGGGCTTCAGCGGCCACGGGTTTGGCTTGGGACCGGGTGCAGGCAAGGCAATTGCGGGCATGTTGACAGGCGCCGATACAGGCATTGATATTGCCCCGTTGCGGCTTGGGCGCTTTTTCGATGGCACTCCGATCAGGCCGCAATCCACTATTTAGGAAGTACGAGCAATGGCAGAACCCAATGGTCCGGGGCATCCCGACAGCTACTACGTTGCGACGGCAATCGGTATGGAAGACCGTCCTGTTCTCGACAGTGAGCTGACGGCGGACGTCTGTGTAATTGGCGGCGGATTCACGGGCCTGTCGGCGGCGCTGAACCTGGCCGAACAAGGCATGGATGTGGTCTTGCTCGAGGCTGAACGCATCGGCTTCGGCGCTTCGGGACGTTGCGGCGGGTTGGTCGGCAGTGGCCAACGCAAGGATGTACTGGAAACCGAAGAGCAATTCGGTATCGAACGCTCAAAAGAGTTATGGGATTTTGCGGAACGCGCCAAGGACGAGATTCGAAGTCGCGTCGAGAAACACGAGATCGACTGTGATCTGCAGAAGGGACAGGTTCTCGGGGTTCACAAGAAGAGTTACCTTGGCTATGTGCGGGAGCTGGCGGATGTGCTGACTGAGCGCTATGACTATCCGTTTTGTCAGGTACTCAATGCCGAAGAGGCCCGGAGCTATGTCGCGACCGACACATTTCTTGAAGGATTGTACGATTCTGAGGCGCTGGCACTCCACCCCCTCAACTACGTCCTCGGCATTGCACGTGCCGCCTCGGAGGCGGGCGTCCGGATTTTCGAAAACTCAAGAGTAGAGAGTTACTCGAAGACGGATCCGGCGGTGGTGCGTACCTCGAAGGGAACGGTCAAGGCGTCGGTCATAGTGCTGGGCTGCAACGGTTATCTCGGCAGGCTCGAGCCTCGCTCGGCAGGTAAAATAATGCCGATAAATAACTTCATGATTGCGACCGAGCCCCTGGGCGAGGAGCGCGCAAATGCCCTGATAAGAGGGCGCTTCGGGGTGCATGATACGCGCTTCGTTGTGAACTATTTTCGCTCGTCACATGATCACAGGCTATTGTTCGGCGGGGGCGAAAACTACCGTCCCGGTTTCCCTCGCGACATAGCTAAATTTGTGCGGCCCTACATGCTCCATCTGTTCCCGCAGTTAAAAGACGTAAAGATTGACTATGCTTGGGGCGGGACGCTGTCGGTTACAGTGAACCGTCTGCCACATCTCGGCAGACTCCGGCCGAACGTCTATTTCGGCCAGGGCTACTCGGGCCATGGCATATCAACAGCCACGTTCGCAGGGAAGATCATTGCGGAGGCGATTGCTGGGGACCCCACCCGATTTGATGCGTTCGCGAGCTTGCCCATTCACACGTTCCCCGGCGGCACATTGCTGCGCTACCCAGGCATGGTGCTCGGTATGATGTACTACGGATTAAAGGACCGGTTGTAGAGGAAGCACATGCTAGTCAGAGACATGCTCGCGGGATTCATATTCACAGTGTTGCTTGCAACTGCGTGGGCCGACGAGACAAAGGATGGCCCGCGCACCGGCTACTTTCGCAAGAACATGACAACCGTCGAATTGTTGGGCGCGGATGGCGCAAGTCATACAACGATCTGCTTGAAGAAAAGAACCTGATCTGGGCCGGCGTATTGCGCGCGGGTGATGCAACACCGCTGAATGAGCGCATGGAGAGTGGCGAGTAAAGAAAGATCAGGGTGACCCGCTCGCCTGCCACAGTACGGACGAGCGCTGACCCGAACGGCAATACAAAAACACGGGGCCATCGCTTTCTGACACTGCTTTCTGGAATTGCTCGACCATGTCCATGGTCAGGCCATTGCGATCGATAGGAATGAAGTGAAATGCAATGCCGTTGGCTTCG
>CALDZH010000057.1 GCA_937944275.1 uncultured Woeseiaceae bacterium | reverse complement strand
CAGTCGCTTCGAGGATCTGCAGGACGCGGGGCTCGATGCACTGGTGATAACCGGCGCCAATGTTGCGAATCCAAACCTGGACCAGGAACCGTTCTGGGAGCCACTTCTCGAAGTCGCGCGCTGGGCCGAAGGCAACGTTGCATCGACGCTTTGCTCCTGCCTCGCAACGCATGCTTTGCTAAAACGCCTGCACGGCATTGACCGGCAACCGCTACCGAATAAACGCTGGGGAATATACAGCCACCGAATCTGCGCTTCCGAGCATCCGCTGACCTACGACGTCAACACGCGCTTCGACGTGCCCCATTCCCGCCACAATGATATATCGCGTTCGCAGCTGGAGGCTGCAGGATTGCGTGTACTCGCGGAAAGTGCGGACGGCGGCGTGCATCTCGCCGTCAGCCCGGACCAGGTGCGCGTAGTCTACTTTCAGGGGCACCCGGAATACGATCGCAACAGTCTGTTGAAAGAGTACAAGCGCGAAGTACTTCGGTTCAGCGCAGGCGAGCGGGATGCGATGCCGCCATTTCCGGAAAACTATTTTCAAGGCGAAGCGCTGAGACTGATAGAGGCGGCCCTTGATGACCCGGATACGCTGGTCGACGTGCTGAACAACGACGTTGAACAGCATCTCGATAACACCTGGGGTGATACTGCAAAGGCTATCATTAATAACTGGCTCGGTATCGTATACCAGTTGACCAACCTGGATCGAAAACAACAATTCATGCCCGGTGTGGATCCGCACGATCCCCTGGGCCTGCGGCGGTAACGCCGGACATACTCAAGGAAATGTAATGAAAGACGAGACTCTCGCTATCCATGCCGGCTTTAAGGCGGATCCTGCAACAAAGGCTGTTTCGGTACCCATTTATCAGACGGTCGCCTATGAGTTCGACGATGCCGCCCACGGCGCCGCGCTATTCAACCTGGAAGTCGAGGGCAACATCTATTCTCGCATCATGAACCCGACGGTTGATGTGCTCGAAAAACGCGTTGCCGAACTGGAAGCAGGCATTGCGGGACTGTGTCTCAGCGCGGGCAGTGCCGCGATCAACTACGCGGTGCAAAATATTGCGGAAAACGGCAACAATTTAGTTACCGTTCCGCAGTTGTACGGCGGCACCTACACGCTATTCAAACATATGTTGCCGAAACAGGGGGTCGATGTTCGATTCGCGGCAGATGATTCCGTCGACGCGATGCAAAGTCTCATCGATGACAAGACCACCGCTATTTTCTGCGAATCGATCGGTAACCCGGCGGGGAACATCGTCGATCTCGAAGCATTGGCTACGATGGCGCACGAGCACGGTGTGCCATTAATCGTCGACAACACGGTCGCGACGCCGGCACTGATCAAGCCGATCAAGTGGGGCGCCGATATCGTGGTCAATTCCATGACCAAGTACATGGGTGGGCACGGCAACTCGCTCGGCGGCGTTATCGTCGATAGCGGTCAATTCCCGTGGGCTGATCACGCCGAGAAATTCCACATGCTGAACGAACCCGAAGCCTCCTATCACGGCGTTGTCTACACCGAGGCACTGGGCCCGGCAGCCTATATCGGGCGTGCGCGAACGGTACCGCTCAGGAATACCGGATCGGCGCTGAGTCCGATGAATGCGTTCCTGATCCTGCAGGGGCTGTCGACGTTGCCGTTGCGCATGGAGCGCCACTGCGATAACGCACTCAAGGTCGCCAACTACCTGAGTGAGCACCCCCGGGTTGAATGGGTCAATTTCGCAGGCCTCCCGGATTCTCCGTACTTTGATCTCGCGCAGAAGTATACGGATGGCAAACCGTCTGCGCTGCTCACGTTCGGGATCAAGGGCGGCTTTGATGCAGGCGTCAAGTTCTACGATGCTCTCGAAATGTTCTTGCGCCTCGTCAACATTGGTGACGTCAAGTCGCTGGCGGCCCATCCGGCATCGACAACGCACCGGCAACTTACTGAGCAGGAACTTGCGACGGCTGGTGTAACGCCGGATATGATTCGGCTTTGCATTGGCATCGAACATATCGATGACATCCTCGCTGATCTCGATCAGGCACTCGTGGCTTCGGTCTGACCATTGTCTACGCACATAAGAAAAAACGTATCGTGAATACAGTCTCGTTTGGAGGTTTTACGGAAATGACTCAAGCACGAACACGACTATCACTAATAGTCCTGCTGCTATCCTCATTACTAATATTTCTGGCGTCCCCGGCAGCGTTCGGAGGACAGGCGTGGATGGACAGCGCCGTCGCGGCTCTCGAAAAAGAACTCGTTGCGGAGCATGGTGAGGAGCAGCGAGCGCGCGCACAGCAGGGTCTCGATCAGGTCGCGAGTTTCTGGCGAGAACAGGATGGAGGACGGGTAGAGTTCGAGGCATTCGTGCGGCGACACTTTGCGGGTGATGAGGAGCCCGTCAACGTAATGTTCGGTCGCTTCGAGAAGCTCCTGGAGCAGCTGGATGGTCATTCCCTCGAGATCCTTCTCGCATTTCGCGAGCAGTCTGATCTGGACCTTGGCCCGATACAGCCTTATGACGAAATATTTGCGGCGTTTGATCCTTCGGCGCATGTCACGGACGATTTCTTCGAGAATAAGCTGGCCTTCGCTGTCTTGCTGAATTTTCCGCTCTCGTCGCTGGCGCAACGGCTCGATGAGGGCGAAAACTGGAGTCGGCAACAGTGGGCTTCAGCACGCCTCGCCGACCGCTTTGCGAAGCGGGTTCCAGCCGAGGTGCAACAGGCTGTTTCCGCTGCAGGTGCGGTGGCCGATCAGTACATTGCCGAATACAACATCTGGATGCATCACCTCGTCACGGCCGAGGGCGAACGCCTCTTTCCCGCCGGTATGAAGCTGTTGTCGCACTGGAATCTGCGTGACGAGATCAAATCGAACTACAGCAGTGGCGATGCAATGGGCCTCGCCAAGCAGCGGATGATCCAAAAGGTCATGGAGCGGATTGTTGATCAGACGATTCCTGAGCTTGTCGTCAATAGTCCGCACGTCGACTGGAACCCGTACGCGAACACGGTCAGTGCGGCCGCAGTGTCTGACTCCGATATTCCGGCGCCAGAAGGTCTGGCCATTTCCAACGCGCCAGAGCCTGATACGCGATACGAGGTCCTTCTCGGCACATACCGGGCAGCACGTCTTGTAGACCCGTATTCACCGACGGCACCGACGCATATCGATCGCAGTTTCAACGAAAGCCGGCAGATTCCCGAGGAGCGCGTTGTCGCGATGCTCGAGGCTGTCTTGTCGTCGCCCCTGCTCATAAGCACGGGTGAGCTCATCGAGAAGCGACTCGGTCGTCCGCTGGAGCCTTTCGACATCTGGTACAACGGCTTCCGGCCGAGAGGTACATACAGTCCCGCGGAACTGGATGCGATCACGAAGAAGCGTTACCCGACAGCTAAGGCGTACGAGGAGGACATGCCGAACCTGTTGGTTGG
>CALDZH010000056.1 GCA_937944275.1 uncultured Woeseiaceae bacterium | reverse complement strand
CCTACGTTCGTCGACTACTGAACCACCTGAATTATGTCGGCGTCCTGGCGCTTGAGTTGTTTGTATGCGGCGACGAGCTGCTGGCAAATGAGTTCGCGCCACGAGTGCACAATTCGGGGCACTGGACAATCGAAGGGTCGGCAACCAGCCAGTTCGAGAACCACTTGCGTGCCGTGACCAACCAGCCATTGGGCCCCACAACGAGCATCGGCCACGCTGGCATGATCAATTTGATCGGCACTATTCCGGAGTCCGCCCGCTCCCAGCGAGTGGGCTACCTCCATGACTATGGCAAGGCTCCGCGCCCGGGTCGAAAGCTCGGACACATCACGGTAATCACTGAGACTGCCGCGGCCCGCGACAAGCTCGTCGACATAATCGGCCAAAGTGTGACCTGATGCCCGCACCCGGCTGAGACCGGGGCATAGCCCGCAGGGAGCAAAAGCAGGTAAACTTAATCGAATATGTCTTACTTGAGCCACTTCAATTTGCAGGAACAGCCGTTCCGGCTTACGCCGGACCCGGATTTTTTGTATTGGAGCAAGCAACATGCCCGGGCGAAGGCCTACATGGAATCCACGATCTGGCTCGCCGATGGTTTTGTCGTCATCACCGGGGAAATCGGTTCCGGCAAGACGACGCTGTTGCAGTCTTTCTTGTCAGAACTCGACGATGACGTCGTTTACGCCGTTATTTCCCAGACACAACTCACGCAGACCGAGTTTCTGCAGTCCATACTGACCGAGTTCGGATTCAAGCCGTTTGACAAACACAAGGTCGAACTGCTGGACATGCTTAACATGTTCCTGATCGAGCAGTACTCAAACGGCAAGAAAGTCGTACTCATGGTCGACGAGGCGCAGAATCTCACGCGCAAGGTCCTGGAAGAGATTCGCCTGATTTCGGGAATCGAGACCCACAAGGAGAAGGTGCTGCGCATCATTCTCGCGGGACAGCCCGAACTGCGCGACAAACTCGACAAACCGGGTCTCAGGCAACTTATGCAACGTGTTCGTCTGAGGTTTCACCTCGGACCACTTGACCGCCGTGAAATGAGTGAATACATCGATCATCGGCTTGCCATTGCCGGTTGCGAAAAGGAGAGTCTCTTTGGCAAGGACACGCTCGAGACGATCTATCGCTACACGGGCGGCGTACCGCGCCTGATCAATACGCTGTGCGATACCGCACTACTGTGCGCCTTTGCCGACGAAAAAGACGTTGTTGGCCTCGATGACGTCTTGGCTGCCGTTAAAGAACTGAACTGGGAAGAGCACGAGAGCAATACCGGCATTCGCGAAAAGCTGCAACATTTGCAGCAAGTCGCACCTGAGAACAACCACGTCACGCGCATTGATATTCGCGCGGATGGGGAGGTGATCAATGAACTCACATTTCCGCCCGGCCGGGTAATCATTGGCCGCTCACCCGACAACGAGATCTACATAAAAAGCAAATTTGTCAGCCGCCACCATGCGCAACTCATCATCGGCGACGATGACTGCATGATAGAGGATCTCAACAGCACCAACGGTGTATTCCTTGGCGAAAAGCAGGTCAAGAAACATCGCTTGCGTGACGGCGATGTTGTGTCGCTTGGCGTGCACGAACTCGTGTACTACGATCTGAGACAAGACGAAGAGTCATTCGAAGACCAGCTCGAAAATACGATCGACGACGAGGTGGACGATGACGACGATCAGGATTCGGCCATCAACGAAACGTAGCCGGCTATTGTGCCCTGTAAATCCTGTTCTAGTAATCCTGTCGTTGACCGGCCCGGCGGTCGTTAACACGATGATCACGCCGCTTTAGTAACACGACGAGTCCGGCGACCAGGCACCCAAGACCTACGACGAAACAGATGGTGGGCATGTACCAGTAATTCAGGTACATCGACAGGCCCAGCGAGATGATCCCGGCAAGCAGGTAAAAATACGGCAGACTTTCGTATATCGGTTTTGCGATCCACATATTGAAATGGTTCAGGTTTTCCGTTGTCGATTCATTCTCCATAGAAGAGGCCGCATGTAAAGCCTGAAATGCAAAAGACCCGGCCAATGGCCGGGTCTCGTAATCGCGTCGCTCGTTATAAGTCCTTGTTATGACTCAGGAGCGGCCCACACCAAACAGGCCAAGAAAGCGTGACAGTATCGATTCAGAAAGGCCGTCAACAGCCAGATCGGGCTCGAAATCGCTGGAATCACCGCGTTGTCCCTGCACGAACTGCCGTGAAATGGCGTCCATATCATATTCAGTGATTGTGCTGTCGAATGCCATCTTGATATCCCTCCGTTGGATAGCACGAATCTATGCCAGAGATATGTTGAATACAGTGAGGTAACTCACACTGTGAGCTGCGATACCGTATATTTTCGACTTATGTCAAAATTGATGCGGACGGGCCGGACCTATGCCGTGCCGCCAACCGTCAACTCGTCGATCTTTAGCGTTGGCTGACCAACACCAACCGGCACCGACTGTCCTTCCTTACCGCAGGTCCCTACGCCCGTATCGAGGGCCAGGTCGTTACCAACCATCGATATCTTATGGAGCGCTTCCGGGCCGTCCCCGATAAGCATTGCACCTTTGACCGGCGTGGTGACTTTGCCGTTTTCGATCAGGTAGGCCTCACTTGCCGAGAATACGAATTTTCCTGATGTGATATCGACCTGACCGCCGCCGAAATTTGGCGCATAAAGACCCTTGTCGACCGACGCTATGATCTCGCCCGGATCGTCTTTGCCGGCAAGCATGTAAGTGTTTGTCATGCGCGGCATCGGTATGTGTGCGAACGATTCGCGACGGCCATTGCCGGTTGGCTCGACACCCATCAGACGCGCGTTGAGCTTGTCCTGCATGTAACCACGCAAAATTCCATCCTCAACCAACACGGTGTTGCTGGCCAGCGTACCCTCATCGTCCACGGATAGTGATCCGCGGCGATTCATCATCGTGCCGTCGTCGACAATCGTGCATTTTTCCGACGCGACCCTCTGACCGACCTTGCCGCTGAAAGCTGACACACCCTTGCGATTGAAATCGCCCTCGAGTCCATGGCCAACGGCTTCGTGCAGCAAAATGCCGGGCCAACCGTTGCCCAGCACGACCGGCATTGTACCTGCCGGTGCCGGCACTGCCTCCAACTGCACCGACGCCTGGCGAACCGCTTCCCGGGCAAAATCGAGCGGAGTAGTGCCATCAAGAAAATAATTCAGGTCAGCGCGTGCGCCACCACCGGCATAGCCTTGCTCGCGTTGCCCTTCGTGCTCGAGTATCACGCTGACATTGAGACGGATCAGCGGTCGCACATCGGCCGCCATGGTACCGTCGGATGCGGCGCACAGAACAAGATCCTGGCTGCTGGCCATGCTGATAATCACCTGCTCGACACGACTGTCGAGCGCACGCGTTGCGGCATCGAGTTCGAGGAGCAAGCGCGTTTTCTGGTCGTCATCGATGCTCGTGGTCGGATCCGAGTCCGGATACAGCGCCGCTGGCACATTGCGCCGCCATGCCTGGACGCTTTTTTCCTGCCCATGGTGCGCGATCGCGCGTGCTGCATCAGCCGCAGACATCAAGGCTGGAAGCACGAGTTCATCAGAATAGGCGAAACCAGTTTTCTCGCCGCTATTCGCGCGCACGCCCACACCCTGGTCGAGACTGAAGCTTCCCTCACGAATAATTCCGTCTTCAAGCGTCCAGCTTTCCTGCCTGCTCACCTGGAAGTACAGGTCCGCATAGTCGACACCACCGCGCATCAGGCTGCCCAAAGTTGTGAACAGCTGCCGCTCGCCGAGCCCGGCTGGCTCAAGCAGGCGGGTCATGACTGCATCAATAGAGGTCTGCTCAGTTGCGCTCATTGCCCTTCCGTTTGGTTTCGTTCCTGTCAGGTGAGACATCGATTCGAGAGCGCCGGAAACTCGCTGCGTAGTCGCGCTGGCAATTCCGGGTCTATATCGGCAGCGACCACGCAATTACCTTCGGCCTGTTCGGCCAGAATTCGGCCCCAGGGATCACAAATCAGTGAGTGTCCGAACGTCGATCGATCGTCCGGGTGCCGGCCATATTGCCCGGGTGCGACCACATATGCCAGATTTTCGATTGCCCGCGCCCGCAACAGCGTGTGCCAGTGCGCCTCACCCGTCGTCGCCGTGAACGCAGCTGGCACAGTGAACATGATCGAGCCAGCATCGACGAGTTGCCGAAACATCTCCGGGAAACGCAGGTCGTAGCAGATTGTGAGCCCTACTCTACCGACCTGCGTATCCACGGCGACCACCTCATCGCCGGGAAACATCGAGTTTGACTCGCGATAGGACTCCTGCTTGTCGACGAGGTCGACATCAAACAAGTGAATCTTGCGATAAACGGCCGTCACCCTGCCATCGGCGTCATAAACGGGACAGGCACCGTAAACACGCTCTGCCTCAATTTCAGGCGATGCCAGCGGCATGCTGCCGCCAACTATCCAGATTTGGTTCTCTGCGGCGGTTTCAGACAGGAAATCCTGAATCGGCCCGTGATCTGGTTCCTCTGCGTACCTTGCCTTATCCTTGCCTCGCTTCGGCATCAGGGCAAAATTCTCGGGCAGCACGGCCAGCACGCACCCCTCGGCCGCCGCCTCGGCGAGCAATCGGCCTGCCAACTCCAGGTTGGTCGACACATCAGGTCCGCTGTTCATCTGTATCGCAGCTACGCGCATGTCATTCCTGTTCCTTATCTGCAAGACATCCGGCCAACTCTCCGAAGCGAACGAAGTCATCCTCGCCAACCGATTCGATGGCGGGATCATCCCACGGCCCTGCAATCTCATAAAATACCCGGCCCACTTCCTCCAGCGGTTTCTTGAAAATCTGCGAGAAAATCAGCATCGCAGCGGCCCCCGGCGGCCCACCGACAACCGCACCAACGATTGGCAAAGTGTTTCCGACTTTGGCAGTAACAACCGCAGCCTGTTCATACTCACTGGCCGCGAGGTCAGTCCGCCCGACAATGCCTATGTTCGCTGCCGGTCCTTCCAGCGACAGGTCGCAAGTCGTCGCGCTGCCGCCAACGATATCAAATGTACCGGTGATGGAATCATAGCCAAACCCCTTGTTGAAGACATCACGAAAATCGAGCGAAAGGCGGCGCGGCAAGGCGACGAAACTGACCAGGCCAAGCATGCGGCCAGCACCGGGCTCGACCTCCTCGAGCTGACCCTCCTGCATGCGAATCTGGACTTGTCCGTCAAGAACATCAAGGAAATCCGCGCGCGGACCTCCCGGCCAACTAAGGTCGAAGAGAATGCCCATCGTCTCGCCGCTGACTCCCTGCACAAAATCGAGCCGCCCCAACGTTGCCTGGACATCGGTACTGTTCAGCGTCGCTGTGGCGTAGGTACGACTTCCCGCTTCTTCCTGCGCATCCGCGACCCAGCGCCCCGTAGCGATAATCTCGAAACTTTGCTCGGTCGTCGTCAGTTTTTCTGTTTCCAGACCGTCCTCTGTTCTTATCATGGAGGCTTCGACCTTACCGAAGTATCTGCCACCTAGCGCAAAGTCTTCTGCGTTCAGCATTATCGACGGCAGCGTTCGCGGGTCGAGCGTCGACAGACTTGGTGGCGTGACGTCGTCACCGGGAAGGTGCATGCGCTCCATTTCAACCACCATTACGCGGTCCGCATTGAATTCATAGGGGACGAATACCGAGCCGACGATATCCTCGCCTTCGATCTGAACAAGCCAGTCGTGCGCGCTGCGATCAATGCGTACATGATGGTCTCGCAGATGCTGACCAACGGCAAACGCATCGGCCACATTCAGGTCGATCGATCGAATACGATCGGCTGCGCCAATCTTTTTTTCACCGCTTCGGGACAGACTAAGCCACTCATCGAGACGGATCGTGCTCGTCGTGCCGCGAATGTGCAGCCCGCGGGTCTCGGCGGGCGCGATATCGCCACCGCCAGCCATCAGGATGCCACGATCGAAGTCCCAGGCGCCCTCCGACTTGGTCACCGACAAGACCCACGCCAGTCCGTTGTCGGCTGACCCGACACTTTCGATAAGCTCGCCACCGGGCATGAACCGGATGTAACCGCGAATACCCAGGCTACCAGCAGCGATTTTGCCTACGGGGTCGGGGAAGTTCAGCGCAAGGCCATCGAGCATGCTTTCAACCTGGACGGTGAAAGGAGGAGGGTTTTCCTGCTTGCCGCGCGGGAACATTATGCGTGCTTCATACTCCGTCGCTCCCTCGATCAGGCCCTCGAGTGGTACGCCAAGTTCCTCGATAAGACCGGTTGCCGTAGCAAGTCCGGTAGCCGTGGCAACTGTGAAGAACCGCGGATCGTCGCCGGGCGCCAGTTGGAAGTTGACTTCTTCGCCCAGGAAACGGCCACCCAATGAGTCTCCCGTAATCTGCTCCTTGGTAATGACTATTTCGCCGATAAGATCCGTAATCGGCGCATTGAGTCCGTCAACGACAAGCGTGCCGTTGTTGCTTCTCAAGAGCCCATTGACCGTCGTGCCTGCCACATTGCGAAATGGCACCGTCAGGCCGAGGCGAAACGACGCGTCGCCTTCTACTGCGAGGCGGTTCAGGTTACCACCCGTGAATCCGGCAATTGGACTTTGCATCGCGAACTGCCGCATGGTTTCGAGCGAGCCTGTTATCAATGCGTCAATTGTCAAGACGGGTTTGCGCAGGTTTGGAATTTCAATAGTTGCGTCGACCGCCTGGTTACCCGCACTTACGGAGCGGTTACGAACCGAATACAAGCGCATGTTGTCAAATACGATATCCACATCGGCTTGCTCGGACGCAGGCCAGTCCTTGTGGTACTTGAGCGTCAGGTTGCGGGTAGTTCCTTCGACCAGTAACCTGCCCTCATCATTGTCGAACGGAAAGCTGTCGAGCGGCCCATCGAGACGTATCGTCCCGCGTTCTATTGCCCCCTCGACCATCGCCATCTGGAACCAGTTGTATAGCTTGGGCTTCATTATCTTGCGCGGTATGTAACGCCGCGCGTCGCCGACGTCACTGATCTTGAAACTGCTATCCAGATCGATCTCGGGTGAGCTACCGTCGTCACTGATCGTCAGATGCAGGCTCATACGACTATCAATTACCGGATTGACGATGCGAATACTGTCCGAAAGAACTGTCGTACGATCATTGCTTCTGCGCCAGATGATCGTACCGTCTGCCCTCGAGATATCGATGGAATCGTCCATGAACTGCGGCAAGTCCAGCAACATATTCGAGGACCGCATCTCAAGACGGCCGCCGGAACCGTTCGCGCGCAGGTCACCACTGAAACCACGCACTCCGGGCCGCTTATCCAGTGCGGCGATCCCTGCGTTTGCGAATTTTGCCCTCACGTCGAACTGGGGCTTGTCCCTGTCAAGGTCGGAAACCGTGGCCGTCAGTTCGCGGATTTCGCCAGTCGGTGAGAGTTGCGCCAGTTGCTCGCGCTGCTCATCTGGCAGCAGCGGCAGAATAAGCGAACTATCGCCGAGATGCAGGTAAGAAGCACGAACATCGAGAACTACAACGCGGCCATCCGGGGCAATACTCGCCTCGGCACGCAGCGAGGTTTCAGGCCACTCGTGATCGTCGCTTGAAACCCGAAATTCATCAGCTGCAACGAGCCACCCGTCGGACGAGATATCCAGTTCAAAACGACCAGACAGGTCGAAAGCCTGCCCCTCGATCAGCGATACGTTTTCGAGATCAGCATCGGCTGTCGCGCGGCTCACGCGCTGGTTTGAATAAACTAACGACAGGTTAATATTGCCACGCCCTGACAGCACTCGATCATGGACTGCCGGGTGCAAAACCGACCAACCTGCGAGCAGCACTTCATCGGCCTCAATGGTCACGTCCCAGCTGCGCCGCTCCTCAGGAACACCGAGCAAATGGGTTGCCGATATCGTGGCCTGCCGCCCCAGGTCTTCCGGCAATCTGACACTTGCATCAAAAGCGATGCGATGCTCGTCTAAACTCACCAATGCACGTCGAACATCAAACGTCCGTGGGCGTTCGTCGCCGAGTTTCAGAAACCGGATTTCCACATTTTCCGCGACATACTCCTTTTCGCCCAGCTGTTGGCCTCCGGGCTGTGCCTGCGGCAGCTCATCAAGCGCTGTATCCTGAACCCACCAGCCACCGTCCTCGAGCTCCTTTATTTCGATGCTGGTATTGCGAATCAAAACCCGATCGACGACAAACTTCTGATCGAATATCAGGCTGTTAATGGACACAACAACGCTGACGCGCTCGGCAGCGATCAAGCGGCTCTTATTTTGACGACGAACGAGCTCCGCACCGTAGAATTCAAGTTCAGGACCGCTCAAACCCCACCGCGCGTTCATGCTTGAGAATTCGACTTCCATACCAATGGCATCGCTTGCCCGCACCTTGATCGCTTCCTGGTATTCGGGAAGGCGCGGCAGGAACAAGCGGAATAACCCGACGCCAACAGCTAGAAGGATCAGCAACGCCGCGGCCGCATACGCCGCAACCTTGAACAGTGTCTGGAAGAACCTCTTCACTCGGCGACCTTCTACATCAATACCACGTCGAATTGATCTTGCAGATAAAGCGACTCTGTCTGCAGGCGAATTGACTTGCCGGTTTGTTCCTCGAGTTCAGCCAGGCTGGCCGCCTGCTCATCAAGCAGCAGTTCAATGACGTCCTGATGGGCCAGCACCATGACTTCGTCGAATTCAAATTGCCGGGACTGCCGAATGATCTCGCGAAATATCCCGAAACAGACGGTTTCCGCGGTCATGACGAAGCCTCGTCCCGAGCATGCCGGGCAATCCTCGCACAATACGTGCTGCAGGCTTTCGCGCGTGCGTTTCCGTGTCATCTCGACGAGTCCCAGCGGAGACACCGGCGTGATCTGGTGCCGAGCATGATCACGGGCAAGCGACTGCTCCAGCACATGCAGAACGTTGTCGCGGTGATCGGCCTCTTCCATGTCGATGAAATCAATGATGATGATTCCACCCAGGTTCCTCAGCCGCAGCTGCCTCGCGATTGCAACTGCTGCCTCGAGATTTGTGCGATAGATGGTCTCCTCGAGATTGCGATGACCAACATAGCCCCCCGTATTGACATCGACCGTGGTCATCGCCTCGGTCTGATCGAAAATCAGGTAGCCGCCGGATTTCAAGGGAATGTTCCTCTCCAGCGATCTGCGAATCTCGTCCTCGATCCCATGCAGATCGAAAATCGGGCGGCGTCGCTTGTAGAATTCGATCGCAGGACCAGCTTCGGGCAGAAAAGTCGTGGCAAATTGTTGCATCGCGGTGAAGTCGTCCTCCGAATCAACCAGAATACGCTCTACATCGCCAGTAACCATATCGCGCAGTACCCGGAGGGGCAGTGACAGATCCTCATGTATCAGTGATTTTACGCTGCGTTCGCTGCAGCGCCCTTTGACGACAGACCATAACTTGAGTGAGTAGCGCAGGTCGGCCGCCAGCGCATCCTTGTCGGCACCTTCGGCCGCCGTCCTTACTATGGCCCCGCAGTCGAGCTCCTGCTCCGCCAGCAATTCCTCGACCATTAAGCGCAAGCGGTCGCGCTCTTGCTCATCTTCTATGCGCGCGGACACACCAACGGTATTGCTACACGGCAATAACACGAGGTGGCGTGATGGCAGCGTAATGTAGGTCGTAAGTCTCGCACCCTTGTTACCGAGGGGATCCTTGACGACCTGCACCATGACCTCATCGCCTTCGCGCACGAGCTCACGAATATTTGGTGCATGCTCCGGATCGTCGGCTACCCTGACCTTGGCAATATCGGACGCATGCAGAAACGCCGTACGCTCCAGTCCGATATCAATGAACGCCGCCTGCATACCGGGCAATACGCGCATTACCCTGCCCTTGTAGATATTACTGATCAGCCCACGAAAAGCCGCGCGATCGACGTAAACTTCCTGCAGTACGCCGTTTTCCAGCAATGCGGCACGTACTTCACTGGGTGTGACATTGATCAGAATTTCTTCTTTTTGTGATTCATCCGCCATGGGCTGCCCACATCGTCGCTACGTCAAGTCCTGCCTCCCCGAGCAAAGTGACCGTCTCAAAAACAGGCAACCCGACAACGCCGGAATAACTGCCCTCGATCCGCTCGACAAACACCCCGCCGAGTCCCTGGATGGCGTATGCGCCGGCTTTGTCGCTCGGTTCCCCACTTTGCCAGTATGCAAGCGCTTCGTCGCGGCTTATTTCGCGAAAATATACATCCGTCGAAGACATGGCGGTGCTGGTCCCGTTTGGTCCCCGCAGCGCGACGCCGGTGAGAACCTTGTGGCCGCGGCCTGACAACACGTCCAGCATGGCAAGGCAGTCGCGCTCATCAGTCGGCTTGCCAAGCGAACGCCCATCGACAACGACAGCCGTGTCAGCAGCCAGCACCAGGTCGCGAGTGTTCACGATTCCCGCCTCGGCCTTGGCAACGGCAAGGCGCAAGACCATATCCGCGGGCGTCTCGCCGATCTGCGGCGTTTCATTAACATCGACGTGCCCCACCGAAAACTCGAGCCGCAAAGCCGCGAGGATTTCGCGCCGCCGCGGCGAAGTTGATGCCAGATGCAATACAGGTGGTCGGATCATGATCGCCTATGCCCGGTGATATGGATGGCCGGTGTGCAGTGAGTGCGCGCGGTAGAGCTGCTCGGCGAATAGTACGCGTGCCAGACCGTGCGGCAACGTCAGTTGTGACAGCGACCATATGAGGTCAGCACGCTGCCGGCACACATCGGACACGCCGTCAGGGCCGCCAATGATGAAACACAGGTCGCGGCCATCATGCTGCCAGTCTGCAAGTTTGCCGGCCAGGCCTTTGCTGCTGAGTTGTTTGCCCCGTTCATCGAGCAGGATCATTTGCTCCGTTGTTCCCAACTTGCCAAGTATCAGGTCGCCCTCAGTCTCTATCGCCTTGCGCGATTTGTCGCTCTTGTTGCGGCGTACGGTCGGGATAACATCTTTACGAAAACGCCACTCCCGTGGAAAGCGCTCTGTGTAAATGGCGAAGGCCTCGTCCACCCAGGACGGCTGGCGGTCACCTACGGCCAGAAGTCGAATGTGCACAGCTCACCCGTCGGTTGCCGTCGCATCCCCAGACGGGGAAATCGACCAGAGCTTCTCCAGGTTATAGAACTCACGCACTTTGGGCAGCATGACGTGTACGAGCGTGTCCTGCAGGTCGAGCAGCACCCACTCGCCGCCTTCCTCACCCTCGATACCTATCGGCCTGTGACCCGCAGCTTTTGCTTTTTCGGCGACGTTATCCACCAATGCCTTTACGTGCCGATTAGAGGTGCCGCTGGCGACAATCATGTAGTCCGTAACCGCCGTCATGTCACGGACGTCCAGCCGAACAATGTCCTTGGCTTTGACGTCATCAAGTGCATCGACGACAAGATCAGTCAGTGCTTCACTGTTCATGCGTGGTTCTCGCGCTTGTTCAAATGTCAGTCTCCTTTATAAACCCCGGTTTTCAAGATCTCGTCACGAACAGCATCCGGCATCAGAAAGCGCGGATCGCGCCCTGCCGCCACGAGGTCACGAATTTCCGTCGACGATATCTCGAGCTGCGTTACAGCATGTATGTGAATACGGCCGCTTGTCATGACATGCAGATCGTCAACCTTATGTGTGCCGTACTCGGTAATCATCTCGCCCAACACACCTATGTCCGGCGCTTTCCAGCCAGGCCGATGCGCAACGACAATGTGCGCAACGTCGAGCAAGTCATCCCAGCGATGCCATCCGGGCAATCCCAGAAAAGCATCCATACCTATGATCAGACCCAGAGAACGTTCCGGAAATTCCTTCCGCAGCGAGATCAGGGTGTCAATGGTGTACGAAGGCCCATCGCGCCGGAGTTCCCGATCGTCGGCCACAAAGCCTTCCTGCCTGTCGATGGCGCATTCCACGAGGCGGTAGCGCTGCTCGGCATTCGCAAAAGTCACGCCGCGGTGCGGTGGGTCACCGCATGGAATGAAGCGCACTTCCTCGAAATCGAGCGCCTGCAGCATTTCGAACGCGGATCGCAGATGGCCATAGTGAATCGGATCAAATGTGCCACCGAAAACGCCGATGGGTCTCATGCGCGCGCCATCCCAATGACAATATCGGCTGCCATTTGCCATGGATCACCATACCGCTGCCCCTTGGCAGCAGCGTCTGCGCGCCCGCTCGCCTTGAGCATGCGGTGAAAGTCTCCATGCTGATGCCTGGCAATACAGCTGCGCGTCAGTCCCTGGCGGTTGTTCCACACCCGAGCCGCCTGCATTGCATTACCGAGATCGGTTCCCTGTCGGACCGCATCGTCGAGAGTTGCCAGAGTCCGCAATTCCCGCGTCAGCGCCCACATGACAATAACGGGTTCGACGCCCTCAGCCCTGAGTCCTCCCAGGATCTTGACCGCTCTCGGTGCATCGCCAGCCATCGCCGCGTCAGCCAGACCATAAACATCGTAGCGGCTGCTATTGGCCACCGCGGCGCTGACGTCCTGGACCGTGACCTTGCCCTCACCGAGCAGCAATCGAAGTTTCTCGATCTCTTGCCCGGC